>JAIXOF010000202.1 GCA_027486935.1 Cyanobium sp. C1_MAG_00004
CAATCCGCCCATGTGCGTCACGCCGCTTGAGGGCACCAGCTAACCGCAACTTCCCGCCTAGGCACCCACCGAGAAAACCTCCGGGTCAGGTGCTCACCCTGGGGGATCAGACCATGATGAATCGGGCAGGTCTCAGGAGCTAGGAATCCAGGTACACCCACTCCTCAACACCTTCAAGGTCATTAATCGTTGCAGCCGAATCACCCTGCAGCAGCTACGGGCTAGAAACGATGCAGGGCGTGTGCCATGGTTTGAAACCGCCTGTTTGTTTGCGATGCGCTGGTCGGCAAGATCAAGGGGAGCGCAAAACCCATGCGCGGGTGACGTCGAGCTCAAGCTGATCACCACCCCTCAGGAGGTCAAGACAGGGCAAAGACCGCACGGACTCTTGGTGTGTCCTCAGGACGGTGGCAGGCATGGAGAACCAGGCCAGCGATGCTGGAGGTCAGCTGCTAACTGGGTCAGCGTAAGTAGCGCGCAGTCGGAAGCTGTACTGCGAGAACCCTTGTGGAGAAAAAGAATTAAAGCTCGTAGCAAGCGAAGCAAATGACGATTACATTGCTTGATAAGTTAGAGGCAGTAACTTGCGTGGTTCGGCCCAAATACTGCTAGAAGGACTCTATAAGCCATTTATTCTGGACTCATAGCAGAAACGATCAGCATCATGGCCGCGGCGTACAAGCCGCAGCAATCACAACATCGGCCAATCCATTCTCGAGCAGGCCAATTGGGCACGCTCTGCTCATGGGTAATTAGAGCAATATCATCATATCGTGGATGGTACTATGATAAAAAGGCCCAAGCACAGTGCCGTGAAGCTTAAAGCTTCGCAGACCTCAAAGCGATCTCACCAGAGGCTCACGCTCAACTTAATCGTTTCAAGAAAAAACTTCTTGTCTCTACTGAATTCAATGATTTCAATGCCTGACGACAGATTTCAAGAGTCAATTGATGGCATTGACTTAAAAGACGCACTTGCCCTTGCAGTATATATAGAGCAATTGCTCATGGCTGAGCAGCAATGGATACTTAATCGCTTGTCATGGCTTTTCACCTCTCAATCTTTTCTGATAACCGCTTTTGTTGTCCTTTTGAGCTCAGGCAATTATTCCCCCACTGCTCATCTCTTGCGAATTGCGCTACCTGTTTTGGGCTTATTTTGTTGTGTAATTGTAGCTATAGCTATCAGGGCCGCAGAACGCGTACGCAAGCCGCTCGAAAACAGGCGCGCGTTCTTGTCAATGCATATTAATCACATAGTTAAAACCCCCAAGCTGGTTCCAGCGCTTGGATCAAGCAAGGCCCTTCGCGATAATCCATGGACATTGCATCATGGTTCATTGCCGCACATTGTTTTGCCTTGGGCATTTGCCGTTCTATGGCTTCTGTTGTTAATGTCATTGGGGCTGTGAACCAAGGCAGTCTTTCTACCAATCTCCCTCAATCGCCGCCATAGCGCTCAGCAGGCACAACCCCCGTATTGCCCCCACTCGCCAACCGGCTCTCCTGGTTGTTGACGGCGAAATAGTGAATCAAATTGACCACCAGGCCACTCCAGCCGGTCTGGTGGCTGGCACCAATGCCGGCTCCGTTGTCACCATGGAAGTACTCATAAAAGAGGAGATGATCCTTCCAGTGGGGGTCGTTCTGAAAGGTCTGCTGGCTGCCAAACACCGGTCTCAGGCCTTCGGCGTTGCGTGTGAAGATCGAGGCAAGCCTGTGCGCGAGGTTTTCGGCGATTTCGTACAGGTTCGCCAGCTGGCCGCTGCCTGTCGGGAATTCAATCTTGAAGTCGTAGCCGTAATACGTGAAGTAGACAACCAAGGAGCGAATGATCGCGAAGTTGACTGGCATCCAGATCGGCCCACGCCAATTGCTGTTGCCGCCGAAGAGGCCTGAATCAGACTCGGCCGGCAAGTATTGGACAACGTATTCCTGTTGATTGTGGACAAAGCGATAGGGGTCTCGTTCGTGCCGTTTCGAGATCGAGCGAATGCCGTAGTCGCCAAGAAACTCATCGGGATCGAGCATGATCGTGAGCACGCGGCGAAGATTGGTCTCATCAAGTGCTGACATCATTTGCCTGTTGGCGTAACCCTTGAGGCTCATGTCGTGAAAAGAGGTGTGTTGCTCTGGGTATTTGTGCCGTATTCGTTGCAAGATATCGTCAATTTCTGGAAATTGTTCAACGACATCCTGCTCGAACACCTGAACGGCGCATAATGGAATCAGCCCGACCATCGACCTGACTTTCAGCCGTGTTGAGCTGCCATCGCTTTTGCGGAGGACATCATAAAAGAATCCATCCTCTTCATCCCACATGCTCGTGCTCGCATTGCGATTGACCATCGCATGGGCGATTCTTAAATAGTGCCTGATGAACTTGACTGGGTATTCGCGGTATGTTTCATCGCTTCGGGCCAGCTCCACGGCAATATTGACCATGGTCTGGGCATAGAAAGCCATCCATGCCGTGCCGTCGGCCTGCTCTAGGCGGCCGCCCATTTCGGGCGATTCGGTGCGATCAAAAATGCCAATGTTGTCAAGCCCGAGGAAGCCGCCTTGAAACACGTTGTTGCCTTCGGCATCTTTCCGATTCACCCACCAGGTGAAGTTGATCAGAAGCTTGTGGAAGCTTTGTTTCAGCCACTGATGATCAGCTTGTCCATGAAGTCCGGCGCCAGTCAAGTAGACGAGATACGTGGCCCAGGCATGCACGGGTGGGTTGACATCGCCGAAGTTCCACTCATAGGCAGGAATCTGCCCGTTGGGGTGGAGGTAGCGGCTGCTCAGCATCAGGCTGAGCTGTTGCTTGGCGAAGCTCGGATCCACGAGTGAAAACGCCATGGTGTGGAAAGCAAGATCCCAGGCCGCGTACCAGGGGTATTCCCATTTGTCTGGCATGGAAATGACATCACAGTTGTTCATGTGATGCCACTGCTGATTTCTGAAATCCTGGGCGTTCGTGGCAGCCAGGGGATCAATGCCACGCTCCTGGAGCCAGGGCGCGATGTCGTAGTTGTAGAACTGTTTGGACCACAGCATCCCTGCCATCGCCTGCCTGAACACCAGCTTTTGCTCAGCGCTGAATCCAGGTGGCATTACCCTGGCGTAGTAGTCATCGCAGTCCTGTTTTCTGCGATCCAAGATCTGATCAAAATCTTGATCGGCAGAGTTGTTCTGTGTTTCAGGTGTTGACTTGGTCAGTCGCAACTTGATGGTGCGTGAGGCATGGGCACCAATCGAGAGGTTGTAAATGGCGGATGCTTTGGTGCCTTGCTGGGAAGGGTTGACAGCTGCCGTCTCGCCCTGAACCACGTAGCGGTTGATGCCACATTTGGTGTAAGGGGATTGGTTGGGTTGCTGGAAGATGACTTCTGTGTTCGTTTCGTTCTCGGTCAACACCAGTTCATCTGCCCCGTTGCAGTGCAGCGCAAAATCACCAAGGTCGGGATGCGTTGCGTGGAGTCTCCCTTGGCCTGCATGGCAAGGCTCTGCCTTGATCAAGGGTTTTGGGCTGTTGCCCTGATCCCATGTGTTGCGAAACCAGAGGGTTGGCAGCACGGCGAGCTTGGCCGTTTGATTGGAGCGATTGTGCACCGTGATCTGGATCAGTACATCCTCTGGCCCAGCCTTGGCATACTCCACTTCGACATCACAATATTCATTCTTGTCAAAGATCCCCGTATCGATTAGTTCATATTCAGGCTCGTATCGCGACCTGGCTTTGTTGGTGGCAACAAGGTCGTTGTAGGGGTAAGCATTCAGTGGATATTTGTACAGGTACCGCATGTAGGAATGCGTTGGCGTTGAGTCCAGGTAGTAGTAATATTCTTTGACGTCTTCGCCATGGTTCCCTTCGCTGTTGGTGAGGCCAAACAGGCGTTCTTTGAGGATCGGGTCCTTTCCATTCCACAGCGCCAGGGCGAAGCAAAGAAGCTGGCGGTCATCGCTGATGCCTGCCAGGCCATCTTCTCCCCATTGGTAGGCGCGGGATCTGGCCTGATCGTGGCTGAACGATTCCCAGGCATTGCCATCGGGGCTGTCGTCCTCCCGCACCGTGCCCCACTGCCGTTCGCTCAGGTAGGGGCCCCACGTCCTCCATGGCTTGTGACCCTGGTCGGCCTCTGCTAGGCGCTGGTGCTCAGGCGAATGGGCTGTTGAGACTTGAGCCTGGGACACCGGCATGGTGAAAGAGCGCTTCGGAAATCCTGCAATTCCATACTAGGAAAGGCTTGTTAAGCCTTCTGTTGCCAGTGGTTGGTGGCGTGGCAACGCCCAACGACAGGCAGTGGGCTCCCCATGCAAGGACAGAACCTCTGCATCGCATCGGCGCTTTGGAGGCATCGCCCGCGTTGCTTTCCGCAAGCTCGTCATCCTAGATGCTGCAGCTTGTCTCGTCGATCTGCGTCGTCCGCCAGGCAACCGTCTGGTGCGAAGCCGGTCCCGAGGCGGTCGAAATCGTCGTCGACCACTGAGCTGGTGCCACCGGGCGACGTTCTCCTGAAGGAGTTTCTCAAGCCCATGGGTGTGACTCAGTACCGGCTGGCGTTGGCGATTGGCGTGCCCGCAGGTTGGTGGCCACGGTGACGATGATGAGCCCAGCGTCAGGGGCTGGCCCCGGCCCGTTCAGAATCTAGGAAAGCTGTGCTGACAACAACCTTTGCTGCGTTTGCCCAGCGGGCCGACTATTCGCTGCTGCAGGCGCTGCAGGCGGATCCGCAGGCAACGGCCGATGGCAACGATCACCGGCCCCGGCAGGTGTTCTCGGGCCATTACGTGCCGGTGACCCCCACGCCGCTGCCCGAGTCCGAGTACGTGGCCCACAGCAGCGCCCTATTTGATGAGCTGGGTCTGGACGAGTCGCTGGCCAACGACGGCGAGTTTCGCCGGTTGTTTTCCGGCGACATCAGCGTGGCGAGCGGGCCGATGCGACCGTTTGGCTGGGCGACGGGCTATGCCCTGTCGATCTATGGCAGCGAGTACATCCAGCAGTGTCCGTTCGGCACCGGCAATGGCTATGGCGATGGACGCGCCATTTCCGTGTTTGAAGGACTGTTCAACGGCAAGCGCTGGGAACTGCAACTCAAAGGGGGTGGCCAGACCCCCTACTGCCGCGCAGCCGATGGTCGGGCTGTGCTGCGCTCGAGCGTGCGCGAGTTCCTGGCCCAGGAGTTCATGCACGCCCTGGGGGTTCCCACCTCCCGCTCGCTGACGCTCTACATGTCCAGGGCCGAAACCGTGCGCCGGCCCTGGTACGCGCCCAACTCCAGCTCGTTCGATCCCGACATCCTGGTCGACAACCCCGCGGCGATCACCACCCGGGTGGCGCCATCGTTCTTGCGGGTGGGCCAGCTGGAGCTGTTTGCCCGCCGCGTGCGCCGCGAGGCCCATCCGGGGGCGCTGGGCGAGCTGCAGATGATCGTGAATCATCTGATCGAACGCAATTACCGGCCTGAGATCGATCCGGGCCTGGAGTTCAGCGATCAGGTGGTCGAACTGGCGCGGTTGTTCCGTGATCGGCTGACCGCACTGGTCGCCAACTGGATGCGCGTCGGCTACTGCCAGGGCAATTTCAACAGCGACAACTGTGCCGCCGGTGGCTTCACCCTCGACTACGGGCCGTTTGGATTTTGCGAACTGTTTGATCCCCGCTTTCAGCCCTGGACCGGCGGCGGCGAGCATTTCTGCTTCTTCAACCAACCGGTGGCGGCCGAAGCCAACTACCAGATGTTCTGGTCAGCCATTCGCCCGTTGCTCACCGGTAACACGGGCGCCCTGGCGCGGCTGGATGCGATCAGAGAGGGCTTCAGCGCTGCGATGGACCAGCAGCTTGAGACGATGTGGGCCAGCAAGCTTGGCCTGCGCAGCCCTGATGCCGCCCTGGTCAACGACCTGCTGGAGCTGATGGTGATCTCCAAGGCGGACTACACCATCCTCTTTCGCCGGTTGTCTGACATGCCTCAGGATCTTTCTGCCCTGCAAGCGGCCTTGTATCAGCCCAGTTCCGAGCAGCGCGATGCGCAATGGACCCACTGGCTGGGGCGTTGGCGCGATCAGATCACGGCCAATGGCGACCTCAGCCAGGCATCTGCGGCGATGCAACAGGTCAACCCCCAGATCACCTGGCGCGAGTGGCTGGTCGCCCCCGCGTACCAAAAGGCTGAACGCGGTGACACCACCCTGATCCAGGACCTGCAGCAGGTGTTCAGCCACCCCTACGATGCGCCATCAGCCGAGCTGGCGGCCCAGTACGACCGCCTGAAACCCAGGGAGTTCTTCAACGCTGGGGGGGTGTCCCACTACAGCTGTTCGTCCTGAAGCAATCGCTTGGGGCTGCCCCGGTTTGGTGGGTTCAGCCGCGGTCGTCACCAGAGGGTGCGGCAGGGAAAGGCGGCCAGCAGGCGATCAAAGGGATCGCGGTGGGGTTGGAGCTCAGGGATGAGGAGCTTGAGGGTGTCACTGGTGGTACTGCACCACTCGTTGCCGGGGTGGTTGCTGTGGTCGCCATGGTATGCATTACGGTTGCTTATTGGGTTTCGTCCGATTAACAACCCCCGATTTTTGCTTCAATCTAAACCCACATGCCGCTGAGGCCAACGGGGCTGTTTGTTTGTCCGCGAACACTATATTTATCCAATACCGGATACAGATTATTGCCATTGGCTGGAGTCGTTTGTCGACTGGTACAGCCACCGCTACCGCCCTAGGGGAATCATGTTTGTCACACCCCACCAGCGCCACATCGACGACGTTGACCGTGGCTGCCTGAACAGCAGCAGTGGCATCATCGTTCCTGGCAGTCCCAGTAACAGACTCTGACGGCATTAGCCTCTTGAGCTATGGTTTGGGGACCATCACCGTTTGGACATGTCAGAGGAACAGCTCCCGGCCTTCCTGAAAATGGTCAAGACTGATGCCGCACTCCAGAAGAAGCTCATTGCAGCTACTGACGCTGTTGCGGTTGTGGCGATTGCCAAGGATGCAGGGTTTTCCATCGCTGCTCAGGATCTTGAATCTGGTGGCTTTTCCTGTTTAGAAATTTCCGACCTAGAGCTCGAAGGTGTTGCTGGGGGTGATTCGATGTATTGCCCAACAGCAGATCGAGTCGTTGCTAATAGCTGTGCCTTCTGCACTGGCGGTCCGGACTGCTAATCATGAGTGCTCAATGCTGACTCAGAGGCTTGCTGTAGCTCGCTCAACTCTCGCTTTTGCAAGCCTATTGTTTTAAAGCAAGAAAGACTTGAGCTGCAGTTAAGAACATGCCTGCTTTTTGTTGTATCAAAAGAGCAGCTCTCGGCCCTGCTTGCCAAGCTCAAGGAGGATGCTGGGCTTCTGAAGAAGCTCAAGGGCGCAAAAGACCTTGATGCTGCCTTTGCGATTGCCATGGATGCTGGGTGTGATGCGTGCAAGGCGGATTGGCTCAAGCATCAGGCGAAGCAGGCTCTGTTCGCTCAGTCCTGGTGGTGATGTCGCTTGAAGCCAGCCTCGCCCTTCTTGGCGCCGCTGTGGGCCTCGATGTTGAGCCGCATCGCATCCTGCGGGCTCAGGTTGCCCCCCTCCATCAGGGCCCGCAGCTGGCCCACCGTGGTGAGGATCGCGGTTGAGTTGGTGGCCCTCCAATCCAGGGGCAGGGCCACGCTCGAGCGGGTGCGGTCTTTCCAGATCCGGGTGAGCTGAGCGCGTTCTATGGGGTTGCGCGGACTGACCACCCACCTCGCGGATGCTCCAGCCCTTGCCGTGCTCTTGGCGGAGCTGCAGGCGCAGGGTCTCAAGCCACTGTTGACGGGCTGCCATGGGTCAAACAAGCGCCTGATTGAAACGGCTTGCAGGGACTTGTGGATGACCGCGGCGGAAGACGCTTCGTGCTGGTACAGAAGCAATACAGCCTTGGCTCGCTGTAGCCAGCCTCCTCAGGCCACTGATTTGCTTGTCACTGTGTACCGCAAGCTCTGCCAGTCGGAGTACCGCACAAAAAACCGACCCTAGTTGGGTCGGAAAAGCACTCAAAAATGCACCCGTTGAGAGGGGGCATTCCTTGAGAAGTCAATGGAGCCAAGCGGACTCGAACCGCTGACCCCCTGCATGCCATGCAGGTGCTCTACCAGCTGAGCTATGGCCCCGTTTGGTACGCATGGCGGCGAGAACGCTGGTCGTTCAGCCTTGACCCGATGGGCCTTGCCTGGCGTGAGCTGAGTTTACACCGTGGTGGGCTGGGGCTATCCGAGGGCTCAGACCTGCCGCCAGACCGCCACCAGCTTGCCCTGCACCGCCACCTGCTCGGCCGGCAGCACCAGCGGCTCGTAGGCGGGGTTGGCCGCTTCGAGGGTGACGGTGCCGCCCTGGCGATACAAGTGCTTGAGCGTGGTGCCGCTGCCGGGTACCAGGGCGCTGACGATGGTGCCGTCGCGCAGGCGTGAGGGGTCGTTGACCGGCTCCATCAGCACCACGTCACCGTCGGCGATGTGGGCGTCGACCATCGAGTCACCGTTGACGGTGAGCGCAAACAGGCCGCGGGTCTGGAGCACCGGCTCCAGATCCAGTCGCTCGCTCACATCATCAAAGGTCTCGACCAGGCCACCGGCGGCCACGGCCCCCAGCACCGGGATGCCGGCGGCAATGTCGCCCAGCAGCTGCAGGGTGCGGGCCTGCCCCTCCTGCCAGGTGATCCAGCCTTTTTGCTGCAGATGCTTGAGTCGGCTTTGGATTGGCGCCGGCGAGCGCAGGCCCATGGCCTCCATCATCTGGCGGATCGAGGGGCTGTGGCGGTGGGTGCCGATGTAATCGGCCAGCCAGTCGTAGAGCTCCTGCTGGGCGGTGGTCAGGGACTCGGTGGGGCCGGTCGACATGGAGCTCGGACTGCTGTTGATACAGATGTACCGTCTCGTGGGCGCTTTGTCGAGGTCTGCCTACGGTTGAGGGGGCCATTGCTGCCATCGTTCATGGCACTGACCACCGCCCCGACCGCCTGCCGTCCCACTGCCTGCGCCCCCGAGGTGCTGCAGCAGATCCGCCGTTCGCTCAAGGCCAGCTGTCCGGCCGAGCTGGTGGGCCTGCTGCCCAGCGAGCTCGGTTCACTGGCCGAACTGATCTGCGCCCTCAGTGAGCCCGATGGTCAGTTCAGGGCCCGCTTTGAAGGGCTGCGCAGCCGTGAGGAGCTGGTCGCCCTGGCGGCGACGCGGGGCATTCCGCTGCAGCCGTCACTGCTGGAGCGGTTTGAGCGTCTGGCCCCCGCCGCCGTGCCCGCACCCCTCTCGGATGCCGAACTGCAGGCCGTCTCGGCCGGTGGTGCAGCCGACGCCGCGCTGCTGGGTCTGCGGGGGCAGTTGACCCTGCTGCTGAGCTGGGCGCAGTCCTGACCAGAAGCCAATGACAAGGGTCAACCTGTCCCCGTTGGTTCAATCTTTTGGCTCACCGCCCTCATTGACGCTTTGGCGGTGGTTGGCCCTGGATTCCAATAGCTTTTTGGCTGGACCTGCCGCCACCTCGCCGATCAGGATGGCTGTGCCCAGCATCAGCAGAATGCGGGCAGCTGCGGCGATCATGTGAATCGCCACCTCCTGGCTGGAGGGGTGCAGCCCGGTGGAATCTTTTGCTGTGAAGTGAGTCATGACGACATGCCCAACCTTCACGGTCATAGGTGGCTCAGGTGGGACCGCGGTGAGCTGATGCAGACCTGCTGCAGCGACACCAGCAGCAACAGCGTCGTGCTGGAGAGATTGTCGTGGCTGGATCGCTTGCTGCCCCTCTGGATTCTGCTGGCGATGGCTGGTGGGTTGTTGTTGGGCCGACTGGTGCCAGGTCTGCGGGGTCTTTTGAGCAACGTCCAGATCGATCACACATCGCTGCCGATTGCCCTGGGACTTCTGTTGATGATGGTCCCGGTGTTGGCCAAGGTGCGCTATGGCGAGCTTGGCCATCTCGCATCCGACCGACGTCTGCTGGTTCTGGCGCTGGTGCTGGCCTGGGGGCTTGGACCGCTGTTGATGTTCACCCTGGCCTGGCTGTTTCTGCCCGATCAACCGGCATTTCGAACCGGTTTGATTCTGATTGGCATCGCGCCCTGTATTGCCATGGTGTTGATCTGGATTGATCTGGCCCAGGGTGACCGCGAGGCAGCAGCTTTATTGGTGGCGATCAATTCGATCCTCCAGGTCTTGTTGTATGCCCTACTTGGTACGTTTTATCTGCAGGTCTTGCCTGCCTGGCTCGGCTTGGACAGCCAGTTGGTCAGCTTTTCCTTCTGGAGCATCGCCAAGGCGGTGCTGATCTTCCTGGGGATCCCGCTGGTGGCAGGTTTTCTGATCAGGCAAGTCGGTGTCCGCACGCGTGGGATCCATTGGTATGAACAGCGTTTCCTGCCAAGAATCAGTCCTTTGGCGCTTTATGGGCTGCTGTTCACAATTGTGGTGATGTTCGCTTTGCAGGGGGAGGCCATCACCGCCAACCCCGCCCAGGTGGCCCCTGTCGCCGCGCCCTTGCTGTTGTATTTCGTGCTGATGTGGAGTGCGGCTTTTGTTGTGGGTGCCCGTTGCGGTCTTGGCTATCGCCGCACGGCAGCGCTGGCCTTCACAGCAGCCGGCAATAACTTTGAACTGGCCATCGCGGTCTGCATCAGCGTCTGGGGCATCAGCTCCAAGCAGGCCCTGGCAGGGGTCATCGGCCCGTTGATTGAAGTACCGGTACTCGTCTCGTTGGTTTACCTGTCGCTGTGGTTGCGGCGTCGCCAGTAACCCTCGCTCTGGGCCTGCTTCAGCGGGCTGAACCCTGATCAGGCTCGAATCAGTTGTCAGGGGGTGAGCTCGCCATGACCAGGCGATTTGGGCGTCGATGGCCCTGGGCTGCTGGTTGTGTTTTGGTTGTCGTGCTCGGCCAAGGCTTCCTTCTCGGCCAAGGTGTTGCCGTCTCGGCAGCCAAGGCCGCACCCGTCAAGTCTGCAGATCAGCACTTCATCGTGATGATGGTTCCCCATCACGATGGGGCGATCGGCATGGCTGAACTGGCGCGTACCCGCGCCAAGCGTCCCGAGATCAGGGCTCTGGCACAGCAAATCAAAGCCAGTCAGACAGCAGAAAATGCCCAGATGCGCCGCTGGTATCGCCAGTGGTTTGGCACCGATGTGCCGGCATGGACTGCTGGTGGCATGGGGATGGGCATGGGTATGGGGCACGGCATCGGCCATGGCATGGGCATGCCAGCCATGGCCACCAGCCTCCAAGGGCTGCGCACGGCGCCCGATTTCGATCGCGCCTTCATTGAGCAGATGGTTACCCATCACCGCATGGGCGTGATGATGGCCACCCACGCCCAGTGGAACACCCAGCACCCAGAACTGCGCCAGCTGCAGGCGGCGATGGTGCGGGTGCAGAGCCAGGAGATGGCCCAGATGGCGCAGTGGTACCGCGCTTGGTACGGCGCTTCAGGCAG
The DNA here is from genome assembly GCA_027486935.1 of Cyanobium sp. C1_MAG_00004. Classification (GTDB taxonomy): domain Bacteria; phylum Cyanobacteriota; class Cyanobacteriia; order PCC-6307; family Cyanobiaceae; genus RGUW01. The sequence goes on from JAIXOF010000202.1 coordinate 11,428, forward strand.
CTGATCACTCGGCCGCTCCGGTTGCACGAGACTGGATCTCACCCATGGATCTTCGCCAGGGCTTTCGATGCGATTCCACCTCTTTGCCGCAACAGCACTGGTTGCCCTGATGGCTCCGGGTGTCCAGGCGCAGATGGCTCCCCATCAGCACCACCGGGTGGTGGCTCAGTCTTCAGGCCCGCAGGATCACAGCGCCCACGCCCACTCCCACGATGTGGGCCCGGCCGGCAGCACCTACGACCTGCGCTGGATTGACGCAATGGTGCAGCACCACACCGGTGCCCTGCGCATGAGTGAGTTCGTGTTTGACATCGGCGTGCCGGGTGTGGGCTCTCTCGGCAAGGAGATCTGGTTTGATCAGACCCAGGAGATCAAGGCCATGGGGCAGTGGCGTAAGGCCTGGTATCCCGAGGCGCCGGTGTACCCCGTTGTGCTCAAGGCAGGCGGGGATCCCAATTTGATGGCTGATCTCACCCGCATGAGCGCGGCTCAGATCCAAGCCATGCAGATGATGGATTTAACGCCCACACGCACCAACCGGGTGACCTGGTTCCTGGAGGGGATGCTTCAGCATCACGGCGGTGCACTGGTCATGGCGCACGATGCACTCAAACAATCGAGCAATCCCACCATTCGCAGGCTGGCCCGCACCATCATCATGGCCCAGCGCAAGGAGATCATTCAGATTCGCAAGATGCTCCAGCACGATGGCTTCAACAAGCCGGAG
>JAIXOF010000021.1 GCA_027486935.1 Cyanobium sp. C1_MAG_00004
AAACGCGGTCCGCAGCAAGTGCAGCACGCAGCACGGCGTCAGAAGCCGCGCCGGCCAGGGTCTTCCTAAATGTCACCGTGACAGTTTCCAGCAGGAACTGGAACCGCCCACACAAAACGCGCGCGAGCAAAAATCGCGACAGCTCGTTCGCAAATTTACATATGGGCAGTAGCGCAAGCTCATTGCCTGCTGTGCCTGGCGATCTGGCGTGAAATTTCGCGATTTGCGACGCCCTAGGCGTTCCCCACGGTTGTCAGATCTTCTGAATCGCATTCTTCATCACCGCGGCACAGTCTGACGCTTGCAGCACGCTCGTCTGCAACATCGTATCGCATAACAGGCGCGTGGTGTCTTATTATGGCTCCGCAAAGCTAGACAATAGCAAAACCAGACCCAACAAGTAGCACGCCACGCGACATGTGCGCGCCGCAGCCATCAGGAAAGCATCAATACATAAAACAGTGGGAGGCGGAGTGGGTTTTTCGCCCACAGATCACATCTCCCTGCCTGCGTTCTGACATGGTTTTTTTTCGGACTCAACGCTACGTCCTCACTCACCAACCCCTGCCCGCCGTCGCCCTCCAGGGCGCACATTGCCGCCCGCCGTCTGAGCTGCAGCACTATTATGGGCGACTCGGCTTCCCCGCCCGCCGGCTTCCCGGATCCACCACCAGAGCCGCCCACGCAACCGGGGGGAGGAGTTGCCGCCTCTCCGGAGGCGCCGCCGCCGGCGCCACCTGGGGCTCCGCCCACCGTGCGGATCGTTCCCACCAACGACGGGCAGCGCACCATTGATTACGACACGCTCCTCGCCGACGGCCTCTGGGAAACGTGCCCGTACCAGAAGCAGACGGTTCCTGTCGCCCGCATCCCCGTGGCGGACGTTGACCCCTTCGTGCGGGGGGAGCAGATCCGCCTGAGCGTCAACTTCAACAAGCAGCGGTCAGTGCGCGCGGGCCAGGCGGACTGCCCCGCGGAGGTGCTATCGCGCATCACGTACCATTGCCATCACGGCCCTGCCGACGAGACTGAGCCGGAGAAGGTCGCGAAGGCCGCCGCCGGCGCTGCGGCGAGAGCAGTGGCTGCGCTATCCGCCGGTGAGCAGGGGAAGGGCAAGGCCCGCGAGTGCCGCAAGGGGAAGGGCATCACCATCAAGGTCGGCTGCAAAGCCCACTTCGTCGTGACCGTGTACAAGGCGGACCCTGACACGGCGGAGATCAAGTACCTGCAGCAAACGCACACGGGGCACGACGTCAACCAGCAGCGCGCCTACATGTCTGACGAGCTCAGGGAGTGGGTCACTGACCAACTGCACCTCAACCTGGCCACCACCAACCAAGAGCTGCAGGCCGTCAACTGCAAGCGCTTCCTCGCCGCGTTCCGGCTCGAGCGCCCTGAGCTCGAGAACGTGCCGCCGAGCGTCTTGCGAGAAGAATTCCTGAAGGCGCACGACCCGCCGCCGCGAGACTTCTGCCTGCGAGGGAAGGACATCGACAACATCCGCCAGAAGATCCTGCGCGAGAAGTTCAACCTCTCAGCGAACGAGGCGCAGTCCGTCCGCCTCCTCCTCCGGCGCCTCGGCGCCGGTAAGGAGGTGGTGATGTACCAGGAGCAGAAGGTCGTGGAGAAGACGGTGCCCGTGGAGCACGACGGCCCGGATCCTGGGCCGCAAAAACGGGTGGGTGCACAACGTCAGCATGCCGAGCTTGAATGTTTCGTGCCCGTGTACAGGAGGGGCTGAGTTGCGGGTGTGCTAATTTCCTGAGAGAACGCACCATCTCAGGTGAAGACCATCCTGCAGGAGGCCCAGTCGTTCCTCCTAGTCATCCAGACTAAATTTCAGCACCAGATGATGCTGAAGTATGGGAATGTGCGCCCGTGCTCCATATGTCTAACCACAAACAAAGTGGCTTTGTAGTGGCGCCACCTGCCGCCACACCCGCTTCTGACTAAACTGAAATCCGCGCGCCTCCTCAGAAAAAGACCCTCCTGCTCGACGGGACATTCGGCACGAACAAGTACAAGTTCTGCTTGTCGACGCTGATGGTCATCACCGGCAAGAACACGGCCATCCCGGTGGGCTGGATGATCCACAGCAGCCTGTCGGGTCTGAGCATTCAGCTGATGCTCGACGCTCTCGCGAGACACATGGGCGAGCACACCTTCTGCCCCTCTGTCGTCATCATCGACGACTCCCAGGCGGAGATCAACGCGCTGGAGGTCGACAGCATCTGGTGCGAAGCGAGGGGAAGAGGGTGTGCGGGCGGACACAACGCAGATGATCAGAAAACAAGCCGCCCCGCCCAAATTCCCAGCGCTAAGTCGTGATGCCACCGCGCATATGCAGGGGCAAGCAGAAGTGCAAGATCTTCCTGTGCGTGTGGCACGTGAAGCGCGCCTGGCTGAAGAACCTGGTGAAGAAGGTGCCGGGGAACGCCCAGTTTCCAGTGCGGGAGGCGATGCTCAAGGAGCTCAGCGCGGTGCTCGAGCTGCGGGACATGGAGAAGGCGGAGAAGGCGCTGGATGAGTTCCTCAAGAAGTGGGTGCGTGCTACCCGGCTCACCCGATCTACCCCGAATACCCAAAGCTGCTCAGTTGACGGATGCGGAAGCCTGGGGAGGCCGGCACCTCGTAGCACCCACGCTGAGTCTCATTCGATCGGCTCAGGGCACGAAGCAGAAGGCGTTCTGCACCTACATCCGCAAGAACTGGCTCCCGCACCTCGAGAAGTGGTGCAAGGGGTCGCTGGAGAACATCGACCACAGCGGCGCGTTCACGAACGCCCACGTCGAGGCCTACCACGCCGTGCTGAAGAGCCTCCACCTCAAGGGGCGCAAGCGCCTCTGCGGTCGCCGCCTCGACTGGCTGATCGACAACCTGTACACGCACGTTGACGAGTACTACTGGTGAGGACATAGAACCCAAGCTCGAGGGACAGGCAAGTCGCTCGTTTGTGCAGGATCTTGCCGAGAGCACGCGGAGCTCTGAGCACGACGCACCAAACGCAGGTGGCGGGAGCTCGAGCTCAACGAGGGCGCCCAGGCGCAGGCTCTGGCCCGCGCCAGGCAGCGGGCGGAGCACCACGCCGCGATGGCCATCGCCGCCGGAGGCGTCACGGCCGCGGTAGACGACGTCCCAGCCCCGTCTCTCGAGCCGCCGCCGCTGCCGCCGCAGCCGACGCCCGCCGCCCCCGCACCCGCCCGCCTCACGGAGACCGCCCTCGAGAGGCGGATGGAGGCGGCGATTGCGCAGCTGCGCCAAATTGTGGCCGACGGCAAGGAGCTGCTCGCGCCGGCGTCATCCGAGGCGGAGCGCCTGAGCGTGCAAGAGACCGTCGTGCTCGAGCTCGAGAAGACGCTCGCCCCCGCCCGCGCCGCGCTCGCGGCCGCGCGGGCCGGCGTGGGCCTGCTGGAGCCGACGCGCGGCTACTTCGTCGCGCCGGGGGCTCTGAAAGGCAACAGCCTTGAGCGCCTCAAGCCCGGCATTGAGTCCGGCTCTTGGCAGTCGCGCCCCATTGGCGTCGACCCGCGCGCTGTCGCGCCGTCCGACGCGGACGCTGCGGCCGCTGCAGCCGTGGCGGCGGCGGAGAGGGCGGCGGCGGCGGCGGAGGAGGAGGAGGACGAGCCCGAGGCGGCCCCCCTCGTTCCGTTTGACGCCATCGGACCGAACGCCGGCAAGAAGCGGAGGCGCAAGGCGGCGGCTGCGTCTCCGGTGGCTGCGGCGGCAGGAGGGGCGGCCGCTGCCTCCGGACCGCCCGCAGCGGCGGCTACGGCGGCTGCGGCGCCGAGTGTTCCGGTCGCGCCGGAAGAGGCGGACGCCGGAGCGGGAGCGCCCAAGCCGTCCGCCGCCAAGGCCAAGCCGCCCGCGGTGCCACGCAAGCGGAAGGCGGCGGAGCCCGCCCCTGATGCAGGCGAGGGCGAAGCGGCGGCGACCGGGGAGCCCGCGGTGGCGGGGCAAGGAGGGGGCCCTCAACCGACTGCAACTGCCGCAACAGTGCAAGTCGAGGGCCCCACACGGTCCCCGGGCAAGCGGCGGGTGAAACGCCCCCACAACGCGGACATGATCATGTACGGCGAGTAGGCTCCGACAGCAGCAGCGGCGACGGCGCTGTGGCGGCGGAGATGAGCCGAGGAGCGGCGCACGGCGCACACCTGCTGCCGTAAAAACAACACGAAACCACTCTTCAGGGCGAATAATTGTTATCAGCACGTTTTTATTCGACAAAGATGAGAGGCACTGGCGTCATAGCCACACTCTGCCACACAGACCATGTCCAGCGTATATGGCACGGCGAACGACATACGGACTCGCGCAGGAGTTCCGACAAACGTTTCAAACAGAATGACTTCGTTTATTCCGCGCGAAAGGGCGTCGGCGCGCCTGCTTCAGTTCACTGAGCGTGGCTGAACAAAATTGTACCGTTACGCCGTGTAAGACCGCTCAGAGGTAGCGCCGGTGTATTGGTGGCTGTAGGGGCTGTCTGCGGGCCATTTGTGTGCTGTGCGCGCGCAGAAGGCGAGTTTTGTGTGGAAGTTCCAGTTCCAGTGTGACAGTGACACGGTGACATTTAGGAAGACCCAGTGCCCGCGGGTCTTCCTAAATGTCACCGTGACAGTTTCCAGCAGGAAC
>JAIXOF010000059.1 GCA_027486935.1 Cyanobium sp. C1_MAG_00004
ACGGGGCACCCTGCGCAATCTCTTCAAGGGAAGCTCTCTGCAGGGACGCTTTTTCGGCAAGACGGGCACGATCAGCGGAGTGCGATCGATCAGCGGTGTGTTGCAGACCGCAAGCGGCCCCCGTTACGTCAGCACCATCAGCAACGGGGCAGGCAGCCCGAACAGCACCATCGGCGCGGTGTTGAGTGATTCTCTGAACACCGCGCTCTGTCCCTGAGCCAGCGTCAGCTGGCCAGCTGCCGCAGTTTGCTGGCCACCCGCGCCCGGCGCGAGCCGCCACCTTCGTTCAGAGCTGATGGGCCTGCACCTGATGGGGCTTCAGGGTTCTGAAGCCTGACCAGCTCACGCCGTCCCCCCAGCACCACCTGGCTGAGGTCCCGCAGACGGGTTTCGAGCTCGCCGAGCACCTGCTCGGCGTAGCGGTTGGCACCGTCGACAACGCTGCCGGCTTCCTGGCGGCTGCGGGCCACCAGGGCATCGCACTGTTGCTGGGTCTGCTGGCGGAACTGCAGAGCATCGTTCTGAAGACGCTCGGCCTCGGCCTGACTGGCCTGCTGGACCCGGAGACCTTCCTGCCGGATCTGCTCCAGTTCGGCCATCGCCTGCTGACGGTTGCGGTCGTGCTGTTCGACCAGGAGCCGCTGACGCTCGGCAGCCTCCTGCTCGAGCTGCTGACGTCGTGCTGCGAACTGCTGTTCGAGCTGGGCCAGGCGCATCTGCTGCTCTTGCTCAGCTTGAGCGGCCTGAGAACGGGCCTGCAGCAGCACTTGATCACACTGCTGTCGGGCCTGTTCACGCATCTCGTGCACCTGGCGCTCAGCCTCCTGGCGGATGCCGGCTGAGTTGATCAGCTGCTCACGCTCGCGCTGGGCTGCCTGCAGGATCTCATCGGCCTGATGGCGAGCCTTGCCGATGAACTCCTCCTTTTGACCCAGCAGATCCCTGGCCAGGGCGAGCTGCGGCGGAATCGCGTCCCGCAGGGCATCGATGACCTCCATGGCATCGGTCTCGTTGACCAGACGGCCGCCGCTAAAGGGGATGCGGCTGCCATCCAGCACGACTTCCTCGAGCTGATCGAGTTGATCCAGCACGGTGATCTGCGGATCGGCCATCTCAGGTTCCTGGGGATGTCCGATTTAAGAGCCTGGCCAGGTCGGATGCCACTCCCGTGGGGACCATGTGACGAACATCACCACCGAAGCGCGCCACCTCCTTGACCACCGAACTGCTCAAAAAACTGTGCTGGGTGGCGGTGGCCAGGAACACCGTCTCGATGGCCGGGTCCAGGCTCTTGTTGGTGTGCGCGATCTGCAGCTCGAATTCGAAATCGCTGAGGGCCCGCAGACCCCGCAGAATCACCTGGGCCTGGCAGTGACGGGCGTACTGAACCGTCAATCCATCAAAGCTGCCCACCTCCACATTGGGCAGGTGAACGGTGGCCGCGCCGATCTGGTCCAGGCGGGTCGCGAGGCTGAAGGCCGGCGTTTTGCTGGGGTTCTGCAAGACGGCCACCACCACCTGATCAAACAGGGCGCTGGCCCGCTCGATCAGATCCAGGTGCCCCAGGGTCAGGGGATCGAAGCTGCCGGGGTAGAGCGCGCGCATGGGCTGAGCCTATGGCTGCGGGGTTGCAGTTCCTAGAGTCGGGCCAGTGCCAGACCTGTCATGACCCTGAACGCCGACGCCAAGAAAACCCTGCTGCGCAAGATCCCCCACGGCGTCTTCATCTGCGGTGTGGCCGAAGGCGATGAAGTCAACGGCTTCACCGCCAGCTGGGTGACCCAGGGGTCGTTCGAGCCGCCGTTGGTGGTGATGGCCGTGCGCAGTGACAGCACCAGCAACGGCATCATCCAGCGAACCGGTCGCTTCTCCCTGAACGTGCTCAAGGCGGATCAGAAAGAGCTGGCGGCCGTGTTCTTCAAGCCCCAGAAGGCGATCGGCGGTCGCTTTGACGCGGCTCCCTTCAGCCTGGGTGAGCTGGGTCTGCCGATTCTCGATGGCGCCATCGGTGCCGTCGAATGTGAGCTGGTGGGCCAGGTGGCCGCCGGCGACCACACCGTCTTTGTGGGTGAGGTGAAGACCGCGACCCTGCATGCCGATGGCCCCGCGCTTGAGCTCTCCAGCACCGGCTGGCAGTACGGCGGTTGAGCCAAACCCCGCTGCTGCTCGAGCCCACCCGGCTCAAGGCAAGGCTGGCCGAGATCCCCAGCGAGCCGGGTTGTTACCTGATGCGCGATGGGGAGGACAGGGTCCTCTACATCGGCAAGGCCAAGGTGCTGCGCAACCGTGTGCGCAGCTACTTCCAGAGCGGCAGCGGTCACGGCCATAGCCCGCGCATCCGCTTGATGGTGCGGCAGGTCTGCGAGATCGAGTTCATCGTCACCGACTCCGAAGCCGAAGCGCTGGCCCTGGAGTCGAACCTGATCAAACAGAACCAGCCGCACTTCAATGTGCTGCTCAAGGACGACAAAAAATACCCCTACCTCTGCATCACCTGGAGCGAGGCCTATCCGCGGATCTTCATCACGCGCCGGCGCCGGTTCCGATCGCCCCTGGATCGCTTTTATGGCCCGTACGTGGATGTGGGCCTGCTGCGCCGCACCCTGGGCCTGGTGAAGCGGGTGTTTCCGCTGCGGCAAAGGCCCCAGCCTCTGTACAAGGACCGCACCTGCCTCAACTACGACATTGGGCGCTGCCCGGGGGTCTGCCAGCAGAAGATCACCTCCGAGGCGTATCACCAGACGCTGCGACAGGTGGCGATGGTGTTCCAGGGGCGCAACGACGAGCTGATCGATCTGCTCAACGGGCAGATGGAGCGCTATGCCGAACGCCTGGACTTTGAAAGCGCGGCCCGCGTGCGCGACCAGATCCAGGGGCTGGACACCCTGACTGCCGACCAGAAGATGAGCATTGGCGACAGTTCGGTCAGCCGCGATGTGCTCGCGATGGCCAGCAATGGCCGGGTGGCGGCAGTCCAGCTGTTTCAGATGCGGGCCGGCAAGCTGGTGGGCCGTCTCGGTTACATGGCCGATGCGGTGGTCCCAGCCGACACTGCGGATTCCAGCACCGATCTGGGGCGCATCCTGCAGACCGTGATCGAAGAGCACTACAGCCAGGTCGAGGGAGTTGAGATCCCCCCCGAGCTGGTGCTGCAGCACCCGTTGCCCCAACAGGCCCTGATCGCTGACTGGCTGGGCGAGCAGCGGGGCCGCAAGGTGCGCCTGCTGGTGCCCCAGCGGCAGCAAAAGGCCGATCTGATCGAGCTGGTGGTACGCAATGCCAGCTATGAGCTCGAACGGGCCCAGCGCAGCAGTGAACAGAACCTTCTGGCCACCGAAGACCTGGCCCAGCTGCTGGACCTGCCGGTGCCGCCGCGACGGATCGAGGGATACGACATCAGCCACATCCAGGGCAGTGATGCCGTGGCCTCACAGGTGGTGTTCATCGACGGTCTGCCGGCCAAGCAGCACTACCGCAAATACAAGATCCAGAGCAGCACGATCCGCTCGGGTCATTCCGACGATTTCATGGCCATGGCCGAAATCATGCGGCGCCGTTTTCGCCGCTGGTCCCAGGCCAAGGCCGACGGTGCCGATCTGGCCGCACTGCGCCGTGGTTCTGACAGTGCCCTGCACACCGGCGGCATGGGCGACTGGCCCGATGTGGTGATGATCGACGGTGGCAAGGGCCAGCTCTCCGCTGTGATGGAGGCCCTGCGGGAGCTTGACCTGCACGAGGAGCTGGTGGTCTGCTCCCTCGCCAAACAGCGCGAAGAGGTGTTCCTGCCGGGGGCCAGGGAACCCCTCGACAGTGAACCCGAGCAGCTGGGGGTGCAGCTGCTGCGGCGCCTGCGCGATGAGGCCCACCGCTTTGCGGTGAGCTTCCACCGCCAGCAGCGGGGCGAGCGCATGAAGCGCTCACGCCTGTCCGACATTCCGGGGCTGGGACCCCGCCGGGTCAAAGAGCTGCTGGCCCACTTTCGCTCGATCGACGCGATCCAGCTGGCCACCGTTGAGCAGATCGGTGCGGCGCCCGGCATGGGCCCGGCCCTGGCCCGTGCGGTGTGGGACTACTTCCATCCGCAGGCCGAGCAGCCCGGCTCAGCGATCGAGCATGAGGATGGGCTGTTGGCCGATCTGGCTTCGTGATGCGCCACCTGTTGCAGAAGCTTCGAATCCTGCTGGTGGCGGCCGGTCTGACGGGCCTGATGCTGGGCGGCGCTATGGCTCCGGCGGCGGCCTCTCCGGGCATCTGTGTCGGTCCTGTCTGCGGTGACGGGTTTGAGCGCAGCGGCACTTACCCCTGGCTGTTGCGGCTGCGGGTGGTTGACCAACAGGGACGGCATGAACGGTTGGCCATCGACTGCCGCAGTGGTGTTCTGACTCCGCTCGCCGGCCCCGTTGAGCGGGGTTATGCCCAGGCCGTGGCCCAACGGGCCTGTCGCTTCACCCTTGAGGCAGCGGCATGAGCCCTGGGGTCTGGGTGCTGGGTGACCAGTTGTCCCTGCAGCAGGCCGCGCTGGTGGCACTGGAAACGCGACTGGGTGCCTCCCAGGCCCGCAGCCTCTGCCGGGTGCTGTTGATCGAGTGCACCGGAGTGTTGCGATGGCGCGCCTACCACCGCCAGAAGCTGGTGTTGGTCTGGAGTGCCATGCGCCATTTTGCCGCCGAACTCGAGGCGGCGGGCTGGCAGGTCGATTACCACCAGGCCGGCAGTTTTTCTGAAGCGCTGCTGTCCTGGCTGGCTGTGCACAGCATCAGCGAGCTGCATTTGATGGAGCCGGCTGAGCGCCCCTTTCGCGAGGCCATCGACCAGCTGGGGACCAGGGCCGGCACCCCGCCCCTGGTCTGGCACCCCTCCAACGCCTTTCTGTGGAGCCGTGAAGCCTTTGCTGCCTGGGCCAGGGCCTACAAACAGCTGCGGATGGAGCTGTTTTACCGCGAGGGTCGGCGGCGGCTTGACGTACTCATGGACCCAGACGGCCAACCGATGGGCGGCCAGTGGAACTACGACCACGACAACCGCAAGGCTCCCCCCAAAGGGCTGAACGGTCCGTCGCCCCTGTGGTTCGAGGCCGATGCAATTACCCGGGCTGTGATCGACAAGGTCAAGGGCCTGCCAGACCTGCCGGGCGATCTTGAGCCGTTCGGCTGGGCCGTCACCCGACAGCAGGCCCTGGCCGTGCTCGAGCACTTCATCGACACCCGTCTCGATGGCTTTGGCCCGTATCAGGACGCCATGGTTAGCGGTCAGCCCACCCTCTGGCACGCCCTGCTCTCGCCCTACCTGAACCTGGGACTGCTCCATCCCCTGGAGGTGATCCGCCGCCTCGAGCAAGCCGGCCTGGAACGCAACACCCCGCTGGCCAGCCTCGAGGGCGTGATCCGGCAGATCCTCGGTTGGCGCGAGTACACCCATGGGCTCTATTGGTGGTTCGGCGCTAACTACAGCAAGCGCAACCATTTCGGCGCCACCACGCCGTTGCCCCCCTGGCTTGAACAGCTGAACAACAGCGGCATGGCCTGCATGGACACGGTGCTGAGCGAGATCAGGGCCTCGGGCTATGCCCACCACATCCAGAGGCTGATGGTGCTGGCCAATTACGGACTGCTGAGCGGGCTGGACCCCCAGGCGTTGACGGCCTGGTTTCACCGCATGTTTATCGACGGGTACGACTGGGTGATGCAGACCAATGTGATCGGCATGGGGTTGTTCGCCGACGGGGGGCTGCTGGCCAGCAAGCCCTATGCCGCCAGCGGCGCCTACATCAACCGCATGAGCGGGTACTGCAAGGGGTGTCGCTACAACGTCAAAGCCCGCAGCGGCGAGGAAGCCTGTCCGTTCAACGGCCTTTACTGGGATTTCCTGGCGCGTCACCAGGAGCAGCTGCGACGCAATCCACGCATGGCGCTGGTGATGAAGCAGCTTGAGAAAATGGCCCCCGGCGAGCTCGGGGCCATTCGCGCCCAGGCGCAGGCCCATCGGGACGCCAACGGGGCCGGGCTGGGGGATGGCCCTTAGCCTGCGTGGGCCGATTCCACCCCATGACCCTGGCCATGATGCCGGCCCTGACCTGGCCTCCCGAGGCTTACCTGTGGTTCAAGACGCTGCACATCGTCGGCGTGGTGGTCTGGTTCGCCGGGCTCTTTTACCTGGTGCGGCTGTTCATCTACCACCGTGAGGCCGAGGATCTCGAGCCGTCGCTACGGCAGGCTTTCCAGCAGCAGTACGCCCTGATGGAGCGTCGACTGGCCAACATCATCACCACCCCCGGCATGGTGGTCGCGGTGGTCTGTGCCGCCGGCCTCCTGAGCGTGAATCCGGCCTGGCTCCAGCAAGGCTGGATGCACGCCAAGCTCGGCTTTGTGGCCGCTTTGCTGGTGTACCACTGGTTCTGCTATCGCCTCATGGGCCAACTGCAGCAGGGTCAGTGCCGATGGAGTGGACGCCAGCTGCGGGCCCTCAACGAACTGCCAACGCTGCTGCTGGTGATCGTCGTGATGCTGGTGGTGTTCAAAAATCAGTTTCCGACAGGGGCGGCTACCTGGTTCATCGTCGGTTTGGTGGTGTTCATGGCCGCCTCGATTCAGTTCTATGCCCGTTGGCGTCGGCTGCGAGCCGAGCGAGAGGCGACTGCAACGGCCGGAATCGGGTCATGAGCAGGCGCTCCGCCCACCCGCTGGAACCGGTGCTGCGGGCGGTCACCCCCGGCTGCTGCCCGAGGCGACTCAACTTTCATTGCCACACAGTGTTCAGTGATGGCAGCCTCAAGCCCGAGGATCTGGCCGAACAGGCCGTGACCATCGGTCTCGAACACCTGGCGGTGACGGATCACCACAGCACGGCTGCCTATGCCCCGGCCGCCGCCTGGTTGACCCGGGCCGCAGCCCAGGGACACACCGTTCCGCAACTGTGGCGTGGCGTTGAAATCAGCGCCCTGCTGGACGGTTGTCTGGTCCACGTCCTGGCCCTGGGGTTTGCTGAGCACCATCCCAGCCTGGAGCCGTACCTGCAGGGCAACAGCCAGGTTGGAACTGCACTAAGGGCCGAAGCCGTGCTCGCGGCGATTCATGAGGCCGAGGGCCTGGCCGTGTTGGCCCATCCCGCCCGCTACCGGTTGCCGTTCAAGCGCTTGATCGCATCAGCGGCAGCACTGGGCTTTGACGGAGCCGAAGCCTGGTACGACTACACGATGGGGCCTCGCTGGCAGCCAACGGATCTGGTCTGTGGGTCCATCGCCAGGGATCTGGCCAATCGTGGCCTTTTGATGAGTTGTGGGACCGATACCCATGGCCTTGATCTCTGCGGCCGCTAGGGTTTAGCGAGCATTTCCCGCCTCGCCGATGGGTCTGTTCGATCGTCTGCTCGGTTCCAAGGCAGCCGCCAATGCTGCTGAGGCCAACGCTTCCAAAAAGCCGGACAACACGTTTTTTCTTGAGCCTGAGGCCTCCAGCAGCCTGGGGGACGTGTCGTTCATGAAGCGCTCCAACACGATCCGCCGCACTTTCCCCGGGACCGCCGACAACCCGGGCACCAAGGAGATGGTCGCCGAAGTGGCCTCGATGGAGGCCCGCCTCGACAAGGTCAGCGAAGGGTTGCCGGGTGGCGACACGGTCGAGCAGGAGATCAACCTGACCGGTGGTGTGCCCAAGCCCGTCAAGAAGACCTTCGCTCAGCAGCTGAGCCAGGCCGAACTGGAGCAGCGCATGAAGGGCTCCGCCGTTGGCGTCAATGTCATCGGCGGTCCAGCAGCCATCAAAAAGGACAAGGAAGAGCAGGCAGCCACCCAGAACCAGCCCCAGATCACCCAGCAGGGGGCCAAACCCGGCGCCATCGATCCGTTCAAGGCGATGGCCAAGGATCTGCGCTCCTGATCATGAGCCCCGACCCCCTGGAGCGGCTTCGGTCAGCGCTTCGCTCTCCCGCACCAGTTGCCTGAGGCGTTCGAGCTGATCGGGGCTCGCTCCTTGCCACAGCCCCCTGTTGTGGGCCTCGAGTAGCCGTTCGCCCATGTCACGCAGGGCCCAGGGGTTGCTCTGCTCGAGCCGGCGGCGCACCGCAGGATCCTCGAGCCAGGCCTGCTGGATGGCGCCATAGCCCCAGTCGGGCGCCCGTCCCGTGCTGGCGTCATAGGCAAACAGGTAGTCCAGGCTGGCGGCCATTTCGAAGCCGCCCTTGTAGCCGTGTTCTCCCATCGCCTCGATCCAGCGTGGGTTGAGCAGGCGTGAGCGCAACACCTTGTCGAGCTCCCGTTCCAGCCGGTGCAACCGCGGTCGCTGCTGGCGCGAGTGATCGGCGAACCAGAGTGCCGGTGCCTGGCCCTGCAACTGCTCGGCGGCAGCGCTGAGGCCGCCCTGAAACTGGTAGTAGTCATCGGAATCGAGCAGGTCGTGCTCGCGGTTGTCCTGGTTGTGCAGGACCACCTGCACGGCCTGGAGACGCCGCTCCAATCCAGTGCGGTCTGCGCAGGCCTCGATCGACCCGGCGGCGGCGGCAGGTCCGGCGGCGCTGCTGTCATAACGCCAGCTGCTCCACTGCAGAAACGCCTCACCCAGCTGATCGCGGCTCTCCCACTGACCGCTATCGATCAAGGCCTGCAAACCCGCTCCATAGGCCCCGGGAGCACTGCCGTACACCCGCCCCGCATGGCCATCGCGGCGGGCAGCCTCGGCTAGAGGGTTGTCGGCGGCGGCTTCATCCTGGGCGGCCACCAACGCACAGGCGCGGTTGACCAGCGCCACCAGTTGGGGAAAGGCATCGCGAAACAGGCCCGAGATGCGCAGGGTCACATCGACCCGGGGCCGTTGCAGCAAGCTCAGGGGTATCAACTCCAGATCCACCAGCCGGCGCGTCGGTCCATCCCAGATCGGTCGGACGCCCAGCAGGGCCAGAGCCTGGGCGATGTCCTCGCCGCCATTGCGCATGGTGGCCGTCCCCCAGACGCTCAGGGCCAGGGTCCTGAGCGGTTCCCCCTGCTCCTGCAGATGCAGTTCGAGCAGCAGTTCGGCGCTGCGACGCCCCAGATCCCAGGCGGTTTCAGTGGGCAGTCCGCGCAGGTCGACGCTGTAGAAATTGCGTCCTGTGGGCAACAGATCGGGCCGCCCCCGGGTCGGTGCCCCTGCTGGTCCGGCCTGGATTCGTCCCCCGTCCAGTCCCACCATCAGGGCCCGGCGCTCGGCGTCGCCGCAGGCCCGTAACCGCGGGATCAACGCGTGCCACAGATGGTGCAGACAGGCTTCACTGGCGGGCCCCGGTGCCGTCAGGGGCAACCGCTGGGATCGCTGCTGCGGTTGCAGCTTCAGTTGCTCTGCGGCCCCCCAGGCCTGCCTGATCAGCTCCAGGGCCTGGGCCTCAAGCCAGGCCACCCCATCGCCCACCCTGCGCAAGGTTGACGGACTGTGCTCTCTGGTGCCCTGTTGATCGTGGAGCTGCAGCAACCGCTCCCGGTCAGCAGGGGCCAGGGGTTGCTCCTCTGGGTCGGCCCAGGGATCAAACCCAAACCCATGGTCGAGGGCCAGGGCCTGGGTCAGTCCATGGAGCCCCGCCTGGGGAGCCCGCGCCAGGCAGAGCAGCAGCTCACAGGAGCGTTGCTCGTCCGGCAGGGTGCCATAGGTGTGGAGCCCGAGACGGATTTGGGCCTCCTTCAATTCGCACAGGTACCCATCGGCCGCATCGAGGGCGGCATCCAGGTCCTCGGGCGATCGGACCAGGTTGAGAGATCCGAGCTGGTCGGCCAACTTCTGGCGTAGCGGCATGGACCGCTCACTGCCCAGCGCGCAGGCCTCCCAGTATTCGTCGAGCAGGGACTCGAGCTCAAGCAGGGACCCGTAAAGCCCGGCTCGGCCCAACGGTGGCGTCAGATGGTCGAGGATCACGGCCTGGGCCCGGCGCTTGGCCTGGGACCCCTCGCCCGGATCGTTGACGATGAACGGGTACAGATGGGGCATGGGCCCCAAGGCCAGCTCGGGGAAGCACTGGTCAGACAGACCCAGCGCCTTGCCCGGCAACCATTCGAGGTTGCCGTGCTTGCCCACGTGCACAACCGCCTGCGCACCGAAGACCTGGCGCAACCACAGGTACTGGGCCAGGTAGGCGTGGGTCGGCGCCAGATCGGGGCTGTGAAAGGTGGTTGCCGGGTCCCGGTCGTAGCCACGGGCGGGTTGGATCAGCACCGCCACATGACCCAACAGCAGACCCTTGATCGAAAAACAAGCCAGGCCAGATGGACCTCGCTCGAGCGAGGGATCGGTCTCTGGAAGGCCCCACTGTTGTTCCAGGCGGCTGCGGGCTGCCCCTGGCAGGGTGGCGTACCACTGGCAATACGTGTCCAGGGGAAGCCGGTCCATGGGGACCAGGTGGTCGCTTTCAGGGTCGTTGCTGCGTCCGGCCAGCAGCGCCGCGATCAGGGCGTCACCGTCGGCTGGGGGTGCGGGCAGGGCGTAGCCCGCGTCCTGAAGCCACTGCAGCATCAGGGCGGTGCTGGCTGGGGTGTCCAGACCGACGCCATTGGCCAGGCGGCTGTTGCGGGTCGGGTAGTTGGCCAGCACCAGGGCGATGCGCCGCTGCGGTGCTGGCGTCCGGGCCAGGCTGATCCAGTTGCCGCACAGCTGGACGACCCAGTCCAGCCGCGACGGATCGGGCTGGTAGTGGTGCAGCGCTGAACCGATGCCGGGGCTATGGCCATTGCCAGTGCCGGCGGGATCATGGATCTCGACGCTCTCCTTGAAGGCGCCGACCCGGGTGGTCAGGCGGCCGTCGAGCTCCGGCAGGGCCACCTGCAGGGTCAGGTCGAGGGGACTGAGGCCGATGCTGCTGGCCTCCCAGATGGCCCGGCTCTGGCTGCTGCCCAGCACCTGCAGCACCGGCACCCCCAGCCCATCCCACAGGGGTGCCCCCAGGCCAGCCTCGTCGAATTGCACCGAGGCAAAGGCAGTGCCGCAGAGCACCGCTTCGACCCGCTCGCGGACCAGCAGACGTCCCACGCCATCGGCGACGACGGCATCCCGCAGACCGCTGACCCACAGCCCCCGGGGCACCAGACCCTGCCTGCGCAGCCCCGCCAGCAGGGCATCCATCCAGGCGGTGTCATCCGCCTGCAGCAGCGCCCGGTACAGCACCACCCCGACCCGGGGACCAGCCTCGTCGCGCCAGTCGTGGGGCAGGGGATCGGCCTGGGGCAGGGCCTCGGGCCATGGCACCGCGGCGCCGCGCAATAGGGCGGCCAGGGACTCGAGGACGCGAACGAGATTCGCCTCGCCACCGGCGCGCCAACAGCGGGCCAGGGCCTGGGCCAGCAGCGGCTCGACCGTGCCCATGGCACTGAGGGACGAATCTTCGTCAGGGGTTCCCGCCAGCACCAGCAGCTGACGGTCCCGGGCTTGGCTGGCCCAGAGCTGCAGTTGTTCGAGCCCGTAGCTCCAGTGGCCCCGCCCTCCCAAAAGCCTGACCACGACAAGCCTGGCGTGGGCGACGGTTGTGCTCAGGTAATGATCGACCTGCGCAGGGCCGCCCAAGGCCGACAGGTTGAGGCCGCGCAACTCAAGCCCCAGCAATCCAGGCTGGGACTCGGTCAATGCTGCCAGAAGGCGCAAATCGGTGTCGGCACTGGTGAGCACCAGCACCGGCGCCGGAGCCTGTTCGACCAGCTGACCCCGCTGGTCGGGATCGTGGCTGCCGGGTTGGGCCGCAAGCCTGTGCATCGGTCCATCCTGCAGCTGCAGTGAGAAGATCGGGGCACATCAGGCCCGTTCAGCCGCCGCATCGCCCGGGAGCGCCATGCACCAGTTTCTTCCCTATGCCTGGTTCAAAGGCCGCTGCGTGCCGTTTGCCGAAGCCACCCTGTCGGTGGCAACCCACGCCCTGCACTACGGCACCGGGGCGTTCGGCGGCATGCGCGCCCTGCCCAATCCGGCGGACAGCAACGAAATCTTGCTGTTCCGAGCCGACCGCCACGCCAGACGCCTAAGCCAAAGCGCCCGGCTGCTGCTGACCGAGCTGTCCGAAGAGACGATCCTGGCGGCGATCACGGCGTTTCTGCGGGCCAACAAACCCAGCACACCCGCCTACCTGCGGCCCTTCGTCTACACCAGTGATCTGGGGATCGCCCCACGGCTGCACAACATCGAGACCGACTTTCTGATCTACGGCCTTGAGCTGGGCGATTACCTGTCGCCTGACGGTGTGAGCTGCCGCATCAGCTCCTGGTGCCGCCAGGAAGACCGCTCGTTGCCCTTGCGCGGCAAGATCAGCGGCGCCTACATCACCAGTTCCCTGGCCAAGACCGAAGCGGTGCAGAGCGGCTTTGACGAGGCCCTGCTGCTCAACAGCCGCGGCAAGGTGAGTGAGGCCAGCGGCATGAACCTGTTTCTGGTGCGCGACGGGGTGCTGATCACCCCGGGGGTGGATCAGGACATCCTCGAAGGCATCACCCGCGCCAGCGTCCTGGAACTGGCCCGGGACATGGGCATTCCCACCCTGGAACGTCCGGTTGACAAGACCGAGCTGTTTGTGGCCGATGAGGTCTTCCTCAGTGGCACCGCCGCCAAGGTGACGCCGGTTCGGCGGATCGAGACCACCGATCTGCCGGGCCATAGGCCAGTGATGGAGCGCCTGCGCGAACGCCTGACCGCGATCACGGAAGGCCGCGATTCCGCCTATGACCATTGGGTCACCCGCATTCGCCTCGACGCCTGATGACCACCAGCACGAGCCCCGCTGCCGTTGCCCAGCAGACGATGGCCCGGCCTGGCTTTCTGGAGCGGTTGCACGATGCCCAACGTCCGGTTCTGGTGTTTGACGGGGCCACCGGCACCTCCCTGCAGCAGATGGACCTGAGCGCCGACGATTTCGGCGGCCCGGCCCTCGAGGGCTGCAACGAGAACCTCGTCTTCACCCGACCCGATGCGGTTCAGGCGGTGCATCGCCAGTTTCTGGAGGTGGGGGCCGATGTGATCGAGACGGATACCTTCGGTGCCACCTCGTTGGTGCTGGCTGAATACGACATTGCCGATAAGGCCTTTGCGCTGAACCAGCGGGCCGCTGAGCTGGCCCGTCAAATGGCCGACGCCTTCAGCACCCCAGAGAAGCCGCGTTTCGTGGCGGGTTCGATGGGGCCCACCACCAAGCTCCCCACCCTGGGCCACGTCGACTTCGACACGATGAAGGCGTCGTTTGCGGAGCAGGCTGAGGGTCTGCTGGCCGGCGACGTCGACCTGTTCATCGTCGAGACCTGTCAGGACGTGCTGCAGATCAAGGCAGCCCTGCAGGGCATCGAGTCAGCATTTGCCAGGACAGGACAACGCCGGCCCCTGATGGTCAGCGTGACGATGGAGACCACCGGCACGATGTTGGTGGGTTCTGACATCGCTGCAGTGGTGGCGATTCTGGAACCGTTCAACATCGATGTGCTGGGGCTCAACTGCGCCACCGGGCCCGAGCAGATGAAGGAGCACATCCGCTATCTGAGTGCCCACAGTCCGTTTGTGGTGAGCTGCATTCCGAATGCAGGACTGCCAGAGAACATCGGCGGTGTGGCCCATTACCGGCTCACCCCCACCGAAATGAAGATGCAGTTGATGCACTTCGTCGAAGACCTGGGTGTGCAGGTGATCGGTGGCTGCTGCGGCACAACCCCGGCCCACATCGGCGCCCTGGTGGACCTGGCGAGCGAACTGAAGCCTGCCGCGCGTGCGGTGAGGCGATCGGACCGCCCAGCCCAGGACAAGGCGCTCGATCCAAGGCCACTGCTGACGGTCGAACCGGCGGCCAGCTCGATCTACGGCACCACCCCGTATCACCAGGACAACTCGTTTCTGATCATCGGCGAGCGGCTCAACGCCAGCGGCTCCAAAAAGGTGCGCGAGCTGCTCGCAGCCGAAGACTGGGACGGGCTGGTGGCCGTGGCACGAGGTCAGGTCAAGGAGAATGCCCACGTGCTCGACGTCAACGTCGACTACGTCGGCCGTGATGGCGAGCGCGACATGCATGCGCTGGTGAGCCGTCTGGTCACCAACGTCAACCTGCCGCTGATGCTCGACTCCACCGAATGGCAAAAGATGGAGGCCGGCCTCAAGGTGGCTGGCGGCAAGTGCATCCTCAACTCAACGAACTACGAAGACGGACCTGAACGGTTCTTCAAAGTGCTCGAGCTGGCCCGTAACTACGGCGCCGGTGTGGTGATCGGCACCATCGACGAAGAGGGCATGGCCCGCTCAGCCGACAAAAAATTTGCCATCGCCCAGCGCGCCTACCGCGACGCGCTCGAATTCGGCATCCCAGCCCACGAATTGTTCTACGACCCGTTGGCCCTGCCGATCTCAACCGGGATCGAAGAGGATCGCCTCAATGGCGCAGCGACGATCGCGGCGATCCGCCAGATCCGCCAGAACCTCCCCGGCGTGCATGTGGTGCTGGGGGTCAGCAACGTCAGCTTTGGCCTGTCCCCGGCGGCCCGCATCGTGCTCAACAGCGTGTTTCTGCACGACTGCTGCCAGGCGGGCATGGATGCCGCCATCGTCAGCCCGGCCAAGATTCTGCCGCTGGTCAAGATCAGCGAGGAACACCAGCAGGTCTGCCGCGATCTGATCAACGACCGGCGGCGCTTCGAAAACGACGCCCCGGCCGGCAGCGGAGCTCCGTGCATCTACGACCCACTGACCGAGCTCACCCAGCTGTTTGAGGGGGTTAGCGCCAAGGAGGCCCGAGCCTCGGGACCATCGCTGGCCGATCTGCCGCTTGAGGAGCGGCTCAAGCAGCACATCATCGATGGCGAGCGCATCGGCCTGGAGGCGGCGCTCGATGAGGCCCTCCAGAGCTACCCCCCGCTGAAGATCATCAACACCTTCCTGCTCGACGGCATGAAGGTGGTCGGCGAGCTGTTCGGCAGCGGCCAGATGCAGCTGCCGTTTGTGCTGCAGAGCGCCGAGACCATGAAAGCGGCGGTGGCCCAGCTGGAGCCCCACATGGAGAAGCTCGAGGGCGAGAGCAGCAGCAAGGGCAAGTTCCTGATCGCCACGGTCAAGGGCGATGTCCACGACATCGGCAAGAACCTGGTGGACATCATCCTGACCAACAACGGCTACGAGGTGATCAACCTCGGCATCAAGCAGAGCTGCGAGGCGATCATCGAGGCCCAGCGTTCACACCAGGCCGACTGCATCGCGATGAGTGGTCTATTGGTCAAGTCGACGGCCTTCATGAAGGACAACCTCGGTGCTTTCAATGAAGCCGGGATCAATGTGCCGGTGATCCTGGGTGGGGCCGCCCTGACCCCGCGCTTTGTGCATGGCGACTGCCGCGCCGCCTACAACGGTCAGGTGGTCTATGGGCGGGATGCCTTTGCCGATCTGCGCTTCATGGACGCGTTGATGGAGGCCAAAGCATCCCAGCAATGGGATGACCAACGGGGCTTTCTGGGCACGATTCCCGAGGGATTGGGCCTGGGCCCCGCCAGTGACAACGACGACCCAGCCGCGGCCGAGCCCGGGGCGTCGGCTGCCAGCCAGGAGGACCCATCACCGCAGACCACTGCCGAGCAGGCGAGCCCGGTCGTCAGCGACGAACGCTCGCAGGCCGTTCCCGAAGAGCCCGCGCTGGCTCCACCGTTCTGGGGCGCGCAGGTGCTCAGCGAGCGCGAGATCGATCTGGGCGAGGTGTTCGCCTACCTCGATCTCAATGCCCTGTTTGCCGGTCAGTGGCAGCTGCGCAAGGGCCAGCAGCAATCGCGCGACGCGTACGAGGCCATGCTGGCCGACAAGGCCGAACCGGTTCTGCAGCAGTGGATGGGGCGGTGCCTCGACGAGCAGTTGCTGACGCCACGGGTTGCCTATGGCTATTTCCCCTGTGGTCGGGACGGCAATGCGGTGGTGCTGTTTGATCCCCAGGGTCTCGGGACCGCAGCAACAGCTGGAGCTGCCGGCGCTGAGCTGGGTCGGTTTGAACTGCCGCGCCAACGCTCGGGCAATCGCTACTGCATCGCTGACTTCTACCGCGACCTGGGCGCTGGGAGCGATGGCCGGCCAACCGCAACCGACGTGCTGCCCATGCAGGCCGTGACCATGGGCGAGCGGGCCACCGCCTTTGCCCAGCAGCTGTTTGGCGCCGATCAGTACAGCGACTACCTGTACTTTCACGGCTTGGCGGTGCAGATGGCCGAAGCCCTCGCCGAATGGACCCATGCCCGCATCCGCCGCGAGCTCGGCTTCGCCGACCCGACCGGCATGCCCTTGCGCGATGTCCTGGCCCAGCGCTACCGCGGCAGCCGCTACTCATTCGGCTACCCGGCCTGTCCCAACGTGGCCGACTCACGGCAGCAGCTGGCCTGGCTCGACGCCCAGCGCATCGGTCTGTCCATGGACGAGAGCGAGCAGCTGCACCCCGAGCAGAGCACCACAGCGCTGGTGGCGCTGCACAGCAAGGCGCGTTACTTCAGCGCCTAGCCTGTCGGCTTTCAAAGCACGGTGCGCCATGGCGATTGCAGGACCTGACGGCGTTGACGCCGCCATCAAGGCCGGCGTGGACCTCGACGGCACTCCGATCCCAGCCGAAATGCTGGACCTCTACAACGAGGTGATGGAACTGGAAAGCCAGCGCGCCCGCAGCGGCGTCAAGAAATCCATGCGGAACCGGATCGTCAAGACCGGAGCCAAGCACTTCGATCAGGCGAGCCTGGATGCCCGCCTGAAGGCCGCCGGCTGGGACGGTCTCAAGGACAAGGAGATCGCCTTCTTCTACGGCTGATCCCCCCCAGGGGTTCAGCGCCTAGGCGCAGAGGTCTTCGAGTGTTTCGATGACCTCCTGCTGGAACTCTTCAAGATCGGCAGAGTCGCTGAGATCAATCCCCTCGCCGGCGGCGTTCTGGGCCAGTTCCTGAAAGTGGAAAGCCCCTTCGCCATGGGCCAGAAACTCCATGGCGGAAGGCTCACCGCTCTCTTTGTAGGCGTCGCAGAGGGCCAAAAAGGCCGCGTCTTCGGTGAAGTCCCAGCTCATGCAGCAGTCGTGGCGAAGGTCGATCAAATCGAGATCTCAAAGACCTTTAACGCCTGACCCCCGGATCCCGTCAACCTCCCGGGCCAAGTTCGCTCCACTCCCGTTGCCAAATTCCATGCCATCCCCTGCCCTGAATGTGCTCGGTGAGCCTCTGAGCGTCTGCGGTTGCGAGCCGATGACTGGCTGGACCCGCGACGGTTCCTGCCGCACCGATCCTGCTGACCTGGGACGCCACACCGTCTGCTGTGTCGTGAGTGAACAGTTCCTCAGCTACAGCAGGGCCCAGGGCAACGACCTGAGCACGCCGATGCCGGCCTATGGCTTTCCAGGGCTCAAACCGGGAGACCACTGGTGTGTCTGTGCCGCCCGTTGGCTCCAGGCCCATGACGACGCTGTGGCACCACCGGTCCGCCTCGCGGCCTGCGAACAGTCGACGCTGGAACTGATCCCGCTGGAGCTGTTGCAGCGGTATGCCGCCTGAACCGGCAGGCCTGGTGCTTACCAGGGGATTGCCTGACCGTCCCAGGCCCAGAAACCGCCGCTATCGGCCGCTGTGAGGCCCGCCAGCACCTGCAGCAGCTGGCTGGCTGCCCTGGCAGGGGTAAACAGCCGATCGGCCTGCACAGAGCCGCGGAAGGGCTGTGAGAGCGCAGTGGCGGTGGTGCCAGGGTGCAGCAGGCTCACGCAACACTGGGGCAAGCGACGACGCCACTCGATCGCCAGGGTGCGCAGCAGCTGGTTCTGGGCGGCTTTGGCGCCCCGGTAGGCGTACCAGCCACCCAGCTGGTTGTCGCCGATGCTGCCAACCCTTGCTGAGAGGCTGGAAAAGTGACAGGGCAGATCCCTGGACAGGGCTCCCGCGACCGCCTGGGCCAGCAGCAGGGGACCGAAGGCGTTGATGGCGAAGCTTGCTTCCAGCGCCCGCCGTTCGACCGCAGCCAGCCGTTTCTCCGGCTGCAGTCCGGGTCCATGCAGAACGCCGGCGGTGTTGATCACCAGACGCAGCGGCTGCCACTGGCTTTCGGCCAGTTGCTTGAGATCCTCCAGGCTGGCATCGTCCACCAGGTCCAGCCTGCAGGCATCGCCTGGGATGGGTGCCCGTGTGGCCAGGTGCAGCTGGAGGTGGGGGCTCTGTTGTTGCAGCTGCTCCAACAAGGCGCGGCCGATGCCCCCGCCACCGACGATCAGCGCATGCCCGTGCCACTGGCGCCAGGTCGGGTCCGCTGAGGTGCCCATGGGCCGATCCCGGTCCGGACTGCATGGCGCATGATGGCAGCCATGACACTGCGGATCACGGTGCTGGGACGGGGTGCCTGGGGCGGCACGCTGGTGGACCTTTGGCAGGGCCAGGGGCATCGGGTCCGCAGCTGGTCACGAGCCGACAGCCAAACCAACCCTGAGGACCTGCTCGAGACCGATCTGGTGGTCAGTGCCATTGCCATGGCCGGTATTCAGGACCTGGCGACCCGGTTGGCGCCCCATTGGCCCACGGGGTTACCGCTGCTGAGCTGCAGCAAAGGCATCGACCTGCAACGGCTCGAGACTGCCTCCCAGCTGTGGTGCCGGGGTTTGGGCCAGCAACCGAGGTTGGCGGTGCTCAGCGGTCCCAACCTGGCCCGTGAATTGCAGCAGGGCCTGCCGGCCGCCAGCACCCTGGCCAGTGACGATCAGGAGCTGGGCACCTGGTTGCAGCACCACCTGAGCGGCGAGACCCTGCGCCTGTATCGCCATCACGACCCGATCGGCACCGAAGCCGCCGGAGCCCTCAAGAACGTGATCGCGATCGCCGCAGGCATCTGCGATGGCCTCGAGCTGGGCGCCAATGCCAAGGCCTCGCTGCTGTGCCGCGGCCTGGTCGAGATCGGGCAGGTGGTCAGCGGCCTGGGGGGCCAGAGCAGCACGCTCTACGGTCTGGCGGGCCTGGGCGATCTGCTGGCGACGGCCAGCAGTCCCTTGAGCCGCAACTACCGCATGGGTCTGCTGCTCGCCCAGGGGTGCACAGCTGCCGAGGCCCTGGCGCGGATCGGCGCCACCGTGGAAGGCGTGCGCACGGCCGATGCTGCCCTGGCCCTGGCCAGCCAACGGCAATGGCACCTGCCGATCTGCGAACAGGTCGCTGCGGTGATCTCCGCAGCCGTGACACCGGCCCAAGCAGTGCAGTCGCTGATGGGTCGGGAATTGAAAGCCGAGTTGCGTCCATGACCCAGGGCACCCCGGCCGTTCTGGTGGAGGCGTTCACGTCGGTTCCCTGTCAGGGCAATGGGGCAGCCGTTGTGCTGCTGGATCAGCCCGTCAGCGACGCCTGGATGCAGGGCTTGGCCCGCAGCTTCAACCAATCCGAAACCGCCTTTCTGTTGCCCTGCGCGGGTGGCTGGGCTCTGCGCTGGTTCACCCCCAGCTGCGAGGTGCCGCTCTGCGGGCATGCAACCCTGGCGGCCCTGTTGGCACTGGACCATTGGCAGCGCCTGGAGCCCGAGGCCCTGACCACATTCATCACCCGCAGCGGCCCGCTACAGGTGGGCCTGCGGCAGGGCCTGGCCCAGATTCATCTGCCCTGCAGCAGGCTCATCCCGACAGAGGCACCGGACTACCTGAAGGAGCTGTTGCTGGTCTACCTGCAATCCGATCCCCTGGGGTACTGGCACAGTGACCTTGGGTACAGCGTTGCCCTGCTGGATGCGGCTGCACCACTGGCAACGCTGCATTCCCCATCGGCCCTGCTCCAGCCACCGGAAACAGCGGGGCTGGTGTTGATGCAGGCCATGGGAGCGCAGCCTGACAAGCCGACCGTCGCAGGGCAGCCGGCCGACTACCAGCTGCGGTTCTTTGCCCCTGGTCTGGGCATCGATGAGGACCCGGTCACCGGCTCGGCCCATGCGCTGGTGGCCCCGATCTGGCAGCAACGGTTGAATCGCGAACGGGTGGTGGGTTGGCAATGCTCGGCCCGATCTGGCGGCATGATCTGTGAGGTGGCACCGTCAGGCATGATTCGCCTGAGCGGCACGGGAGTTCTGCTGTGGTGCGGCAGCTTGCAAAGGCAACCCGACAGCTGCCCAGGCGCTGCAGAACGCTGGCTTCAACTTGGGGCCGCCGGCTGAAGGCCACACCGCAACTGTTGCTGGGCCCACCCCTGGCCGCCTCCTTAGTCGCACTTGGCTTTGGTCTTCAACAACTGTCAGGCCGACTGGAACCCTCGGGGCAGCTCAACGATCCGCTGCTCGACGCCCTCCATGCCGAACCGATCGGTCGGGAGCTGCAGCAGGTGAAGGCAACCCGGGCCAGCCGCCGGGTCAGTGCGAGCACGGACAGGTCCCAGCTGGCCCTGACCGAACCGGATCAAGCGCGACCCCTGGATCTCGAGATCCGGGTGGCCCTGTTGTCGGCCGGAGTCAATCCGGCCCTGAGCAGCACGGGGCCCTGGCTGTTACGCAGCCCCAGCGGTCAGATCCTGCAACAGGGACAGGGGGGAGATGCGGTGGATCTCGGCCTGGTCAGGCAGGCCGGAGAGGCCTGGTTGAGCGGCCTGGGACAGCAAGCCCTGTTGGCCAACAATCAACGCTACGGAGGCCGCTTTCGTCTGTTGATGCAGGGGCAGGGGATCCAGGTGATCAATCACCTCTCGCTTGAGCAGTACATCGCTGCAGTGGTGGGCTCTGAGATGCCCAGCAGCTGGCCCCTGGAAGCCCTCAAGGCCCAGGCTGTGGCTGCCCGCTCCTATGCCCTGGCTCACATGGCACGGCCGGCGAACCGTCACTGGCACCTCGGGGACACCACCCGCTGGCAGGCCTACAGGGGCCTGGAGCGGCTGAATGGTCGCACCCAGGATGCGGCGGTGCGCACCGCCGGGCTGATCCTCAGCTATCAGGGGGGGATCGTGGAAAGCCTGTATGCCTCAACCCAGCAGATTTCCCTGGAGGCCCATGGGCATCTGGGCGCCAGCATGAGCCAACACGGGGCCCGCACCCTGGCCGAACAGGGCCATCGGTACAACGTGATTCTGGGCCGTTATTACCCCGGGGCCTCCCTGGCCAGGTTGCGGTCCGGTGCCGGCTGAATCCCTTTGGCAACAGGCCCTGGAGCGCTCGCATCAGGCGCGCTACGAGGGGCAGTTGGTGCCCCTCGAGACCGAGACCCTGCCGCTGGGTCTGGAGCCGTTCGTGGTGCGACGCCTGCTCAGCAGGGCCCCGAAGCATCTCGGTGCCTCAGGGCCCAAACCCAACCCCTTTTTGCCCTGGGAAGCGGCCCTTGAGGTCTGCCGCCTGACCACAGGCCATGTGCTGCTGTTGAACAAATACCCCGTCCAGGCCGCCCATCTGCTGGTGATCACCCCGGACTGGCAACCCCAGGCCGGCTGGCTGAGCCTGGCTGATTGCCAGGCGGTTGTGGAGGTCAGCGCTGACACCACCGGGCTGTGGTTTTTCAACAGTTGCGCGGCCGCCGGTGCCAGCCAGCCCCATCGCCATCTGCAGTTGTTGCCCCGCCATGCCGGCGAACCCCGTTGTCCACTGGAGGCCTATGTCCTGGCTGGACTCGACGGCGCAGCCGGCGAACGAGCCTTTCCGTGGGCCCATGCTCTGAGCCGCCGTCAGAACCCGAGCTGTGCCGCAGAACTGCGCGCGTTGATGCTCGAGCAGGCCGAACGGCTGGGGCTCGGCCATCCGAACGCCGATGCCCGGCCGCGACATCCGTACAACCTGTTGTTCTGCGATGACTGGCTGCTGACCGTGCGCAGGAGCCGCGAGCATTGGCTGGGGTTCAGCATCAACGCCCTTGGTTTTGCCGGGTATCTGCTGGCAACACAAGGGTCTGAGCTGGAACGATTGCGCCAGGACGGCCCCTGGCAACTGTTGAAAGCGGTGGCGGCTCCGTGATTTCTCGGTTGACGCAGCCAGGGCGGATCGGGCGAGCTGAACAAAGCCGCTACGACCTCCTTGGCCAACACCCGTCCATTCCAAGACAGCCGACGACGCGACAGCCGACGACGCGATCGTTGGCTGCTCAGCCAACGCCCCTTGGTCGCGCCGATCGCCAACCACTACGCCCAACTCAGTCCTGAGCCCATCGAGGATCTGATCCAGGTGGGTTTGATCGGTCTGCTGCGGGCGGCCGAAGGCTACGACTGCACCACCCAGATTCCCTTCGAATGCTTTGCCAGGCCCCACATCCGCGGAGCGATCCTGCATCACCTCAGGGACCGGGCCTGGTTGGTGAGGCTGCCCCGTCGCCAGGCCGAACGGCAGTCGCGCCAAGCTCATGCCAACAACGATCTGGCAAGCGGTGCCCTGGCGGCCAGCGACCAGGTCCTGGAACGCTGGCGGGCAATGAGCAGGCCCTTGAGCCTGGAGAACCTGCAGGCGGAACCGACGGCGCCGTCCTCGGTCGGTGGTGGGGAGGAGGCCCTTGAACGGGTTCTCTCTGCCCCAGAGGCTCAGGAGACCTATGCGCCGAACGGTCTTGCCATGGCATGGCAGCAGTGTTCGGTGGAGCAGATGCTGGCCATGGTGGGACCCCGGCACAGACGGGTGCTGCGGCACGTGGTGCTCGACGGTTGGAGCTATAGGCGAACGGCGACTGCCATGAATGTCAGTGCGCCCACAGTGCAACGCCTGTACCACCGGGCCCTGGCCGAGCTGCAGGGTCGGCTCAGCTGCGATCGCGCTGCATCTGCTGCTCGAGGGTGCTGATGGCTGCATTGAGCGCAGCCAGCTGGCGCTCCGCGGCATCACGCCAGTGGCTGAGCATCCTCAGCTTGCGTTCCTGATGGCTGCGGCGGCTGTCAGCGGCCGCCTCCCCGGTGTAACACGACAGAAAGGGCAGAGGCATGTACCATGACTTCAACCTCTGAACTTCTAGCAGTTTCAGCAGGGGATCCGGGAGTCGTGTTTCCTCCACTAGCAATGGATACGAAACCCGGCGCAACCAGGTCATCGATAGCGTTGCAACGGGTGGCTGCTAATGCTCGGTTAGCCACTGCTTCATTGACCATTGGTACCCATTTGTCTGTTCGCACCCAGTTGACTGCTTCGGCGCAGTGGGCTTCAGGTGCGTTGACTGCAATCACCCTGGCATTGGTTTCAGCGGCTGGATCTGATGTACTTTTGGCCCAGAAGGGCCACACCTACGTAGCCCTCATGGCCGGCCAAAGTGCCAGGGCCCTCAATGGACAGTTCAATCAGGTACCGGTTCTACATTCCAACCAACCTGAAGAAGTTGAAGGTCCTGGCATTCTGATCAATACCGCACCTGGTCAGGCATACAGCAGCGAAAATGGCCAGGCGTTGCGAAATGCCGAGTTCACCTTTGATGGTGATTTTGGCATTCACATTCACCACAAATATTTTCCTACCTATCGGAATCGTATCGCCCCGGGGCAGAGGCGATCTGAATTGACGGTTGGCTTGATTCTGATCAACCCGACCAACAGGCCAGTACACCTGAAGTTCAGTTCTGGCGCTGTACGCAATAGTTTTGAGGCCCCCTACCTGGCGAACAGTCTGCAAGGTGTTCGCCCGCTGGGTCCCCGACCCTGGAACACCGGGCCGGGTGACGCCACTGCCGTTCAGATGCTGCGCGGCAGGCTGGACTCCAGGCTCAGCAATGCCATCACCGTTCCTGCCCAAAGCAGGTTGGTGCTGTTTCAAACGGACCTGCCTGCCCTGGGCATCGCCAATGCCCTGCTGCGTGGGCGCAGCGATGGCCCCTTTCAGATGGCGGTGGTGGCGGCGCGGAATCCGCAATCTGAGTCAGACCTGCTTCGTGTTCTTGACAATGGGCAGTTGGCTCCAGGGCGTGTTTATCTCAACCGCGTCAGCGAGATCGAAAATCGCCAGATCTTTTCACGGGTCGGCGGAGTAGCTCTTGGAGACGCTTACAAAGCGAGCCTGACCCACAACCTCGAGATCAATGGTCCCCTGCATGTGCCGTTCACCAGCACGCATCGGCACCACTTCGGCACCAGGGAAGTCCAGGTCAATGGTCTGGCCAGCCGCATGCTCGATTCATCGCTCGACAATGTCGGGACCTATGGCGTTCGTTTTGATGTCGATTTCAACCTCAAGGGAACCGGTCCCTACGACTTGGTGCTGAGTCATCCGGCCCCGGCCGGCAGTCGACCGTTCACTGCCTTTCGCGGCTCGCTGCAAATCCAGACATCTGAGGGCACCAAGGACCTGCATGTCGTCCTCCGTTCAGGCCAGAGCCTGTCGTTGGCCTCACTCAACCTGAAACCGGAGGTCGACAACCCGCTCAGGGTCAGCATGGTCTATCCGGCTGATGCGACTCCTGGTCATCTGCTCAGTGTGGTGCCAAGCCAGCAGCTGAGCCGTGTGCTCAATCAAGAACGGCAGATCGCCCTGGCCAGGCAAGAAGCCGAACGGGTGACCCGGGCCCAGGCGGCGGCCCGCACCACAGCAGCCAAGCGCAGCGGCCAGACCGCAGCAGCCGGCGCCACTGACCCGGGCCTCCCGAAACTGCCGCCGCTCACCCTGGGAGAGGCATCAGGATCGGTGGCCGGCCTGCAGCAGGAAGACCCCTTCATGCTGCCGCCACCGCCACTGCAGCCAGCCTTGACCATGCCGCCGCTGGTCTACCCGCCCAGTGTGGGCCCTGTTGTTCTGCCCTCACAACAGGGCCTGCCCCAGTCGTCTCTGCAGGATCGCTACCAACAGGCTCTTGAGGCTCAACAGGTGATCATGCGTGGTCTGCAGGCCCGCTGATCAACAGGAGAGGTGCAGTTGAGCATGCAGCGCGACGATCAGACCGAGCGACGCCGGATCACGCTCGAGCTTCCTGCCGATGTGATCAGCTGGATCGATCGTTTTCGCAGCGAATGGGGTCTGCGGGGGCGAGGCCCCACGGTCGAGAAGCTGCTGCGCGAATTGTTCGATGCCAACGACGATTCCGATGCCGATGACCCTGCCGTTGCCCAGGGCACTGGCGAGGACAACAGCCAACACGATTCAGCTCCCCAGAGCCCATTTGATGAGTCGGGGGCGCTGGTGCTCGTCAGTCAGCGCCAGGGCGGTGAACTAGAGGCTGATTTCATTCATCCCCACCGCGAGGGAGTCAGCAGGAACCGTGCCAGTGGTGGCATCGACCTTCCAGGTTTCGTGCGTCGTCAATCCGATCAACTCAAGCGTTCCGTGTCGGCATCGAGCCAACCGGACCGTTCGGCACGGGACACATTTGCGATGGTCGTCGACACGGATCTTGACGCGGCATTGCAGACCGCCCGGACCCATTGGTTTGAGTTGTATGGAACTGAACCCGACGCGCACGTGCTCGAATCAGCCATGACCTGGCTCTCCTCAGACATCTGGGGCCAGGCCGACCAGAGCGAGGGACGACCTTTCAGCTGGAGTCTGGCCTGCACGGTGACGACCCAGTTGGCACCGAGCTGGCCGGTAGGAAGCCCCAGCTTTGAAAAAGTGATCGTGATGGCTGGTCTGCTGGAGGATCCCTTCAGCGCTGCAACCTTGAGCCTGCGGATCCCCACCCTGATCCGGCGATTTGTGAACCGCTTCCGCAAGCGGCACCGCGGGATGTCCTTTGAGACGTTGCAGCACACCATGAGCCTCCATGGTGCGCTCAAGTTGTTGCACCTGCCGACGGCACCCGGCCACCGTCTGACACTGGCGGACATCCGCGAGGCCTATCGCGAGCAGGCTCTGGAACACCATCCTGATTCAGGGGGTTCCGCTGAACAGATGCGACGGCTGAACGAGGCCTATCAACTCTTGAAAGAGCTGTATCGAGCGTCTTAGATGAAACTCTTTTTAGGTCCAGTATCAAGACTTGCCTGATACAAGCAAGCCATCCCTCGCCCGCCTCGGTCAAGCCTGCCGATTGCATTCGCCACCCAACATTCAGGAAGCACCCGTGCCGGCATTGTCGGCTCAGTATCCAGGCAACACGTGTTGAGCCTGGTTGACGCCAGCGTCGCCTCGCCTCACACGAGAATCATCGATCTCGAGCAAGTCGTAGCACAAGACCAACTCTGGGACATAATTGAGATTGCTGGACTAGAGCCGAGAGCATTGGCATCCAGTTGGGCGGCTGCCTGAGCCAATGGCTCTGCCAAGGGGGAAGACTGGTCCTGGGCAGAAAAGCTGGAATTTTGTCGATTTCATCTGCAGGGCTCACGCAATTCACCATGGCCACGGGCAAGACGCGAGAGCGGTGGCGAAGGAGCATGAACGCCGATGGACCCGATTGGCACGACTAGCGCCAGCAGAGCTCGGTCCAAGTGATCGAAAACCGTGTCCAGTGGACCATCCGCGACCCGAAAAATCAAGGCTGGGACAGCTTTCAATTATTGGCGTACCTGCATGAGTCACAGGTACGCGGCCTGCACCCCGCTGGTTCAGCAGCCGCTCACAAGTTTCAATTCACTGTTCTTGCCTGAGACGCATAAAAGGTCTTAGAATTAGTATTAACTGAGACTCAAACGACGGCAATGGTCGCGATCCAGCGCCGGCACCATGGCTCGCGCCTGCGCAGACTCCCAGCCCACCATGCCCAAGGAGCGAGAACACGAAGGCCCGGCGATGGGCAGCGCCGACGCAACGATGGGGCAACGACGACAACAGGATTGACCCAATGATCCCAGCCTGGTCTCAATATGCATCCAGGACTAATTCGCAGATGAGACTGATGGACGCTACGGGCAGCAACAAAGAAGCCTCCCCGAGAGGGGGAGGCTGATCAAAACGATCGAGGTGAGCACCCGACATCAGGTGCTGGTCTGCATGCCCTGAATCAAAAAGTCGAAGTAAGGGCCCGCAATGGCTGCATCGTCGCCTGAAAGCAGGGCAACCGCGGCGTCCTTGAGACAGCGCATCGATTCGACCATGCCGGGCATCGGAACACCGAGGCTGTTGTACATCTCACGTGCACCGACCAGGCCGATGGTCTGGATCATCTCGGTGCTGCCAGCAAGCACCCCGTAGGTCACAAGCCGGAGGTACCAGCTGAAATCGCGCAGGCACTGGGCCCTCTGCTTTTGGCCATAGGCGTTACCGCCGGGAGCGACGTACTCAGGCTTGCGCGAGAAGAGTTGCTTGGCTGCTTCGTCAACGATCTTCCGTTCGTTGTCGGTCAACTGCTTCACCACCCGCAGGCGGCGGGCGCCTCCCGAGAGGAAATCGACCATCGAACGGAGCTCTCCGCCACTGGGGTAGCGCAGCTCATCATCTGCCTGGAGGATCAGATCGCGAACGACGCTCATGGAGCTCAGGTCAATCAGGGCGACTCTATCGGTCCCGCATGGTCGACGTCGGCGTTGAGACAAGTGGTGTAACGCCCCTTTGCATGACGGGTGATGGTTTGAATGGAAGCAGGCTTGTTGACCGTGCCATGACTCAGATCGCCGAGGTCACCATCACAGGCCTCAGCCACGATGGTCGCGGGGTGGGACGCCATGGGGGTCAGGTGGTCTTCGTTCCGGATCTGCTGCCGGGCGAACGGGCGAGGCTGCGTCTCGAGCGCGGGGCACGCGGCGTGCTCAATGGGGTCTGCCTCGAGCGGCTCAGCGACAGCGCTGAACGGCGCCGCCCAGCCTGCATCCTTGCCGAGCGCTGCGGCGGCTGCTCACTGCAGCATCTCGGCCATGACGGTCAACTGGCGAGCAAAGCGCTGGTGCTCGAGCAGGCCTTGACCCGGATTGGCCAGATCGGGCTCGCCCCACGACCGGTCTGCAGCAACGGCAAGGAACTCGGCTATCGCAACCGCGCGGTGATTCCACTGGAGCGCACTCCAGAAGGAGCCATCAAGGCTGGCTACTACCGCAAGGGCAGCCACCGGATCGTCAACATGAACCACTGCCCGGTGCTGGACCCGCGCCTGGATCGCCTGATTGCTCCGATCAAGGCAGATCTGGAGGCAAGCGGCTGGCCCGTCGATCGACACCTCCAGGCCGGCGGTGGGTTGCGACATCTGGCCCTACGGGTTGGCCATCACACCGGTGAGCTGTTGATCACCCTGATCAGCAGCCACGCGGATCTGCCCGAACGGCAGGCTCTGGCCTCGCAATGGATGGCGCGATGGCCCGATGTCGTCGGGGTCCTGCTGAACCTGCAGCCCAAAGCGAACAACACCCTGTTTGGCCCCCAGAGCGAACTGCTGGCCGGACGCAGCTGGTTGCGGGACCGTTTCTGCGATCTGGACGTTGCGATCGGCTGCGACACGTTCTTTCAGGTCAACACACTTCAGGCCGAAACCGTTGCAGGGCAGATGCTGCTGGCACTCCCCCCCGGCGATGGGCTGGTGATTGATGCCTACTGCGGTGTCGGTGCCTTCAGCCTGCCACTGGCGGCAGCCGGTCACCGGGTGCTGGGGCTCGAACTTCAGGAGACCTCGATCGAGCTGGCGCGACGCAATGCCGACCTCAATCACCTTCAGGAGCACTGTGAGTTTCTGGGTGGGTCCGTGACTGACCACCTGGCAGCCCAGCTGCCGATGGCCAAAGCCGTCCTGGTGGACCCCCCGCGCAAAGGGTTGGAGCCAGCTGTCCGGCAGGCTCTGATCGATCAGCCGGTGGCCAGGCTGCTGTATCTGAGCTGCGACCCCGCAACACTGGCCCGGGACCTAGGGGTGTTGAGCGGCAACGGCCCTTACGCGCTGGAATCGCTGCAGCCCTACGACTTCTTTCCGAACACCAGCCATGTCGAGACCCTGGCAGTACTCAGCTCCTGAGCTGAATGCCTGCCTGACCTGCCAGCGCCGTGCGCACCCGTTCATGGGCCTGGTCCACATCGGCATCGGTCAAGGTGCGCTTGGGATCGCGATAGCGCAACCTGAAGGCCTGACTGCAGACCCCCTCACCCAGTTGATCACTGCGGTAGGTGTCAATCAGTTCGACATGTTCAAGCAACGGCCGGCCAGCTTTGCGCATCAGGGCCAGTAGCTCGGCCGAGACGACGGTCTGCGGGACGATGACGGCCACATCGCGCTCAGATGCCGGCACGGTGGCAAACGGTTTGAACGGCGGGCGCCAGCGCGCCATGCGAGTGGCGGCGCTCAGAACAGCTGTCAGATCCAGTTCGAACAGGTAAGTCAGCTCCGGCAAGTCCAACTCGCTCGCCCGTTGCGGATGCAGCTGTCCAAACCAGCCAGCACTTCGCCCTTCAATCCACAACCCCGCGGCACGACCGGGATGAAGCAGGGGCTGGCCTTGCAGCGGGCGATCCTCAACGGTCAGCAACAGGCTGTCGAGCCCCTGTTGCAAACGACCACGGGCAGCGTGATAGGTCAGGGGTTGGGGCTTGCCACTGACCGTCCACTGTTCGGAGCTGCGCGAACCGCAGAGCACACCGCCCAACAGACTGCGCTGTTCGTCGGAGGATTCAGCGGCGAAAACATTGCCGATCTCAAAACCCCAGAACCCGGACTGGCCGTTCTGAAGATTGCGCGAGGCCGCAGCCAGCAGCTCATCGTGCAGCCCATCCCGCAGATGGCCGTAATCACTGAGCAGTGGGTTGGCCAGGGGAATGCGACCTGATCCGGCGGGCACCAGGGAGAAGCTGCACAGTTCCTGCAGGCCTGCCCCGCAGAGCCCCCGCCTCAAACGCCGTTCGGCCACCTGCATGGGCTCAAGCCCACCAGGCTCCAGGGGATCGGGCAAATGGGACGCAAAGCGGTCGTAACCAACAAGGCGCGCCACCTCTTCGATCAGATCGACCTCCCGCTGTAGATCGATGGCCCGCTGTGGAGGAACCCGCACCAACCAGCCCTCGTCGGTGGCGTGCAGTTCGCAGCCGATGGCGCTCAGGGTCTGCTCGATCTCGTCGTCATCCAGATCAACCGCGTGCTCGTCATCGGCTGCGGCCTGCAGGGGGCCCAACAGGTTGTGCAGCGCCAGGCGCCTGAGCAACAGGGGGTCCCGTTCCTGCTGGGGCGACTGGTGCACCCAACGCTGCTGGGGCCGGGCTCCGGCGATCTGCTGCAACAGGTCGACGGCGCGGTCGGCGGCCTGCAGGGTCGCCTCGTGGGGCAAACCCTTTTCAAAACGGCTGCTGGCTTCAGTCCGCAGTCCCTGGCTGCGGGCTGAGACCCGCACGGCCTGGGGAGCAAACACCGCCGCCTCGAGCCAGATGGCGGTGGTGGTGGGTGTGACGGCTTCGGCAGCCCCTCCCATGACCCCCGCCAGGGCGATCGGTTGATCGGCGTAGGTGACGACCAGGGCCCCATCGCTGAGGGTTCGCGTCTCAGCGTCCAGGGTGGTGAACGACTCGTCGGGATGGGCCTGCCGTAGGCCCAACGCCGCCGGATCAGCAGCGGCACTGCCGTTCACAGCGGCCAGGGCTTGGCTGTCAAAGGCATGTAGGGGCTGGCCGGTTTCCAGCATCACCAGATTGGTGATGTCGACCACGTTGTTGATCGGCCGGATGCCCGCCTTGTCCAGGCGACGCTGCAGCCAGAACGGCGAAGGTGCCACCTTCAGGCCCTCGAGGGCGGTGATGCTGAACAGACCACCGGCTTCGATCGCTCGCTGCTGTTCGGTTGAAACCGGTAAAGGCTGGGTTGGCTGGCTGGGACTCTGGGGCAGCACCGTCTCGCCGCCGCTCAGGGCAGCCACCTCTCGGGCGATTCCCAGCATGGAGAGTCCGTCTGGCCGATTGGCTGTAATCGCTAGTTCGAGCACGGTGTCATCCAGGCCCAGCGAGGAAGCCACCGGTGTGCCCAGGGCTGGAACTGGGTCGAGCAACGCGTCCAGCACCGCAATCCCGTCGCTGTTGCCGGCCAAGCCAAGCTCGCCCAACGAACAGATCATGCCGCTGCTGGCGACCCCACGCAGCTCAGCCGGTTTGATCGTCAGACCGACTGCGGGCAGGGTGGCACCCACTAACGCAACAGGTACGTGGATACCGGCCCGCACATTGGCGGCACCACAGACGATCTGCAGCAGCGCATCGGCACCGATATCAACCTGGCAGACGCTCAGCTTGGTGGCATCTGGGTGGGGTTGCCGGTCCCGCACAAACCCCACCACCACCCCGGCTGCCTGCAGATCCAGACGCTCGATCGCGTCCACTTCAAATCCAGCGACTGACAGCCTTTCGGCCAGCGTCTCCGGCTCTAAGGCCGTTGCGCTCGTCTGGACCAGTTCCTTGAGCCACTGGAGCGAGACGCGCATCGAGACCGCCTGAGGTGATCCGGATCCTAGGGATCGAACCGGGGGTGTCCCACCGGCAGGTAAGGTTAGCGATTGTCACTTCGCTTCGCTTACGCGGCGCAACGTCCTTCCATGGCTAAAAACAAGGGCGTCCGGATCGTGATCACTCTCGAGTGCACCGAATGCCGGTCCAACCCCGCCAAGCGGTCTCCCGGTGTGTCCCGTTACACCACCGAGAAGAACCGCCGCAACACCACTGAACGGCTTGAGCTGAAGAAGTTCTGCCCGCACTGCAACGCCTCGACGGTTCACAAAGAAATCAAGTGAATCGGCACTGCTGCGGCAGCCCCTGGTCTCATCACTGATCCCATCTCAGCTCTTCCATGTCCAGCTCCTTTTTCAAGAAACGCCTCTCGCCGATCAAGCCCGGTGATCCGATCGACTACAAGGATGTCGATCTGCTGAAGAAGTTCATCACCGAACGCGGCAAGATCCTGCCCCGCCGTTTGACCGGTCTGACGGCCAAGCAGCAGCGCGATCTGACCAACGCTGTCAAACGCGCCCGGATTGTGGCCCTGCTGCCGTTCGTCAATCCCGAGGGCTGAGCCCAACGGTCCCCACGCCCGTGCACCGCGGTGACCTGATCGGTGTCCGCGATGGCAACCGCCATCAGCTCGGCGTCGTCACTGACGTTCAGGACCGACGCATCACCGTGGCCCTGGGTTTGCACGGCAAGCGTCAGGTGCTGCCGTTGCGGCAGATCCAGCTGGTCTGGAGCTTGCCCGCAACGGCAGCCAGCCCACCAGAGCGCCTATCGCAGATGCCCTGGGGACTGGATGCAGCCTCGCTGCAGGCTTCGGCTCCAGCGCCGAGGGATCTGGCGACTGCCTGGCAATTGCTCCAGGCTGATCCAGCTCCCCTGCCGCTGAAGGACTGGGTCTGCCTGTTCTCGCCTGCCCCCGAGCCCAGCCAGGTTGCTGGCCTGTGGTTGTGGTTGCAGGGTGATCAGCTCTGGTTCGACGAGCGCAACGGTCAGATCGTGGCCCGTTCGGCTGCTGATCTGCACAGACTGCGGCGCCAACGGCGCCGGCTGCGGCTGCAGCAGGCAGAGCAGGTCAGCTGGCATCAACACATCCTGGGGCGCAAGCCCTTGGCGGTGGATGAGCTGGGTCCCCACCAGCAGGATGAGCTGCAGCTGTTGTTGATGTGGGCCAGCGGTGAGACAGACACCCCATTGCCAGAACCGCTGCAGCAGGCCTTGCGCCGGGCTGGATGCCATTGCGAGCCCCAGGCGATCCGCCAATTGCTGGTGGATCTGAACCAGTGGGACCCCCACCAGCTGCCGGCGTGGCGTCAAAGCGTCTGGGCCCATGGCTTCAGCGCTGAGCTCGAAGCCCATGCCGCTGACCTGCTCGCCCGTGTCGACCAGCCATGGCCTGGCGATGAAGGCCGCAGGGACCGCAGCAGCCTGCACTGCGTCACGATCGATGACGAGGACACCCAGGATGTTGATGACGGCCTGAGCCTCGAGCGCCTCGATGGTGGCTCTGAACGGCTCTGGATCCATGTGGCCGACCCCGGCCGACTGATCCCAGCAGGGGACCCCCTGGACCTGGAGGCCCGCCGCCGCGCCAGCAGCCTGTATCTGGCCAGGGGAATCGAGCCGATGTTCCCGTGGCAGCTGTCCTGCAGCGCCCTGAGCCTCCGGGCTGGGCACCGTTGTGCCGCCTGGAGCATCTGGGCCGAGCTGGACAGTGATGGTGCTGTGGCAGCCAGCGGTCTGGAGCGCACCTGGATCAGACCTGCCTACCGACTCAGTTACGGCGATGCCGATGAGCTGATCGAACTGGCACCACCCGAAGAGCCCGATCTGGCAGACATCCACCGGCTGCTGCAGCGGCGGCGCCAGTGGCGGCAGGCCAGGGGAGCCTTGCTTCTGGATCAGCCCGAAGGAAGGATTCGCTGCCGCAATGACCAATCACAGCTCGAGGTCAGCGAACCGACGTCTGGGCGGCTGCTAGTGGCCGAGGCGATGATCCTGGCGGGGGCCGTGGTGGCCGCATTCGGGGCGGCGCAGGGTCTGGCGCTGCCCTACCGCAGCCAGTTGCCAGCCCCCCTGCCACCCAGCAGTGCTCTGCAGCAGTTGCCGCCTGGGCCGGTGCGCCATGCCGCCCTCAAGCAAGGGCTCGGCCGGGGCCTGAGCCAGGCCACCCCTGGACCCCATTTCAGCCTGGGACTCGAGTCCTATGTGCAGGCCACCAGCCCGATCCGTCGCTATGGAGACCTGCTGGTCCAACGCCAGTTGGCGGCCCTGCTGGCAGGCCAGGAGCCCCTGGATCACCAAGCGGTGCAGCAGCAGCTCTCCGATCTGTCAGAACCGCTGCGGCAGGGCAACCAGATCAGCCGTGACGACCAGCGGCACTGGCGTCAGGTCTGGTTCGCAGCCCACCGCAGTGAACAGTGGCACGGCCTGTTGCTGCGCTGGCTACGCGAAAGCGACCAGTTGGGGCTGATCTGGATCGAGGCGTTGGCCATGGAGCTGCCCTGCCACTGCCCCGCTGGCAGCCAGCCAGGCGACGCACTTGAGGTGCGTGTTCACCGGGTCGATCCTCTGCAGGACTGCCTGCAGTTGCGCGCTCAGCGCTGAGGCGCGCGGTCTAGCAGCAACCGACTCAGGCGCAGCCATGGTCCCCAGGGGTTGGAACAGCCGATTGCCTGCAGGGTGCTGCCTGCTGGCCAGTGGGCCAACTGGGCTGCGAGCTCGGGTTCGAGCGTGATCAGGGGCCAGCGGCCTTCGGCCGTGTCCAGCACATAACCCTCATGGGCATCACCGCCAAACACCCCAGAGAACAGGCGCTCATGGGGTTCAGCCGGGGGCGTACTGGGCCCAGGGGGCTGGCCGTCCAGGCGCCCGGCCCCATCCAGGGCTTCGGGGTGTTGCAGGCAGGTCCGTTGGCGTTCACGCCAGTGGGGGTGATGCCAGGGGGTGTCCCACAGCGGAAAGGGACCGGCTGGAGCCGTCGGTTCATCAATCAGGGCCCGCTGCAGCTGTTCAACGGGCAGTTCGGCCGGCGCCACGCCGCGCTGCAGGCAGAGGGCCGCCGCCAGCCCGGCTGCCTGGCCGATGTTCAGGACCAGGGGCTGCAGTCGCGTGGCGCCATTGGCCATGTGACTGACGCTGAGGCATTTGTCGGCCGCCAGCAGGTTCTCGGTGCCGTCACTGAGCAACGCCCCGTAGGGAATGCAAAAGGGTGTTCCGCTCCAGCGGCCACCCCAGCGGCAGCTTTTGGCTGCCAGAGGCCAATCGCCACCAGGGTAGTGATGGTCGTTGGCGTAGTTGCCCACCGCAATGCTGGTGCTGCGTTGGCCGTCATCGGGCAATGCTGCCCGCATCGCCCCAGCCCCCAGGGGGAGCAGATCCTGCTCCACCACCGTCTTGAGCCCCCGCAGGCGCCGTCCCTCACGCCAATAGGGCATGGGAGCCAACGGTGAAGGCCCCTGCAACTGCTCCAGCCGATCCGGCTGTGCTGGGAACAGGGCGGCCAACTGCAGAATCCCTGCCGACGCCTCCTCAAGGGCAGCGGCAAAGGCCAGGCTGTGGGCCTGCATGCGCGGCGCCAATTGGGCCAGATGGTGGCGTTGCTGCTGACTGCTGCCCCTGAACAGGCCGGGCAGTTCGTCGTGCCAGTCATTGCCGTGCAGCGGCCAGTTCAGCATCAGCAGATCGCCCGGTAGGCGGCCATAGCTGAGGGTGCGCGCCAACCCGAAGCGCCCGGTGGCGCCGCCAAACGGGGGTCCCAGGGGCTGGTCGCTCAACCCGTCCAGCTGACCAGGCTGCACCTGGCCGAACACCACCCAGGTGGGTGACTGGACGGGTTGACGCTCGAAAAAAACCTCCTGCTGCAGCCGTGACTGCGGTGGGGCGCTGGGTTCGTTCCAGGTTTCCTGACTTTCCCAGCCCAGTCGAAAGTCAGCGGCACCGTGGGCCAGCAGATCGCCCAGGTCGCTGCCGTCGATCACCAGCTGGGGCAGGACGGTCAACGGACCGCCAGCGCGCTCGACCGTGACGCTATGGACGCGCGCCCCGCGACGTTCGAGCGCGAGCAGCTCGCAGCCAGCCAGCCACTGCAGGTTCGGCGCACTGGCGACCCAGCCCCTGAGCACCGACTCGGCGATGGCGGGCCTGAAGCCGAAACAACTCACCCAGTTGTGATCGAGGCCCGTCGGCTCGGCCACCGCCAGGGCCCGCAGCAGGGCACCCCAGAGACCGGTCTGCCAGGGGGTGAGCTCGTTGCCATCAGGGGCGCAGACCCCTGCGGCGCTGATCATCCCCCCAAGCCAGTGGCCGGGGGTCAGCAGCAGGGTCTGAACCCCGCTGCGGGCGGCCTGCAGCGCGGCGGCGACTCCGCCGCTGCCGCCGCCCCAGACCAGCAGTGGAACCGAGGTTGTGGCGCTGCTCATAGGATCCGGCCGATGACTTACACCCTCACCACCCCTCTCTATTACGTCAACGACCGGGCCCACCTCGGCAGCGCCTACACCACCCTGGCCTGCGATGCGATCGCCCGCTACCGGCGGCTCAAAGGAGAGTCCGTGCTGTTCATCACCGGGTGTGATGAACACGGCCAGAAGATCCAGCGCACGGCCGAGGCCGCCGGCATGAGTCCCCAGGCGCATTGCGATGCGATCAGCGCTGACTATCGCGCCCTGTGGGAGCGCTGGCAGATCAGCAACGACCGCTTCATTCGCACCACTGACCCCCGCCACCAGCGGATCGTTGAGCAGTTCTTCGCCCGGGTCGAAGCCAACGGCGATATCACCGAAGGACGGCAACAGGGCTGGTACTGCGTTGCCTGCGAAGAATTCAAGGACGATCCCAGGGAGGCCCAGGATCCGGAATGCCCGATTCACCGCCGCCCCCTGGAGTGGCGCGATGAGGTCAATCTGTTCTTCCGCCTGTCCAGGTATCAGGACCAGATTCAGGCTCTGATTCAGACACCGGGCTTCATCGCACCTGAAAGCCGTCGTCGGGAGGTTGAAAACTTTGTGGCCCATGGCCTCAGGGACTTTTCGATCTCCAGAGTCAACCTCCCCTGGGGGATCCCCGTTCCAGGCCACCAGGGCCACACGTTCTATGTCTGGTTTGACGCGCTGTTGGGTTACATCACAGCGTTGCTTGCTGCCGAGGATGAACCGTTACTGGACACCGCTCTGGCGCGGGGCTGGCCCGCCAGCCTGCATGTGATCGGCAAGGACATCCTGCGGTTTCACGCGGTCTACTGGCCGGCGATGCTGCTCTCGGCTGGATTACCACTACCGGCAAAAGTGTTTGGGCACGGATTTCTGACTCGGGAGGGTCAGAAAATGGGCAAGTCGCTCGGCAATGTGCTCGATCCAGCCGTGCTGCTCGAGCGCTGCGGCACCGATGCGGTGCGCTGGTATCTGCTGCGTGACATCCCGTTCGGAGACGACGGTGATTTCCAGCAGCAACGCTTCACGGATCTGGTCAACAACGATTTGGCCAACACGATCGGCAACCTGCTGAACCGCACCAGTTCGATGGCGCGCCGTTGGTTTGATGACGGTGTCCCCCCAGGTCAGGACAGCACCCGCAGCGCCGATTCAAGTCACCCCCTGGCGGTCGCAGCGACAGCGGCCTGCCGCACGTTCGAAGCCGCCCTGGAGCAGCTCGATTTTCGACAGGCGGCCGAAGCTGCTCTGCAGCTGGCAATTCAGGCGAACGGCTACCTCAATGAACAGGCTCCCTGGAGCCTGATGAAGCGGGAGGGCACGCGCGATCAGGTCGCTGATGATCTCTATGCCGTGCTCGAGTCAGCCCGCATCGTCGGCCTGTTGTTGGCCCCCCTGCTGCCGGATCTGTCATCCCGCATGTTGCTGCAGCTTGGGCAGACACCGCCCCAGTCATTGGCCGCTGCGGCCCCGGATCAGCCGTCCCCATCCAGCTGGGTCGACCAGCTGCGCTGGGGTGGTTTGGTCCCCGCCAGCACCCTGCCCGAACCCGTGCCGGTGATGGCCAGACTCGAACTGACCGAGGACCTGTGATGGCCAGGCCCCGGCGACTGTCGGCTGCACCGTTGCTTGCCGCTGCCCTGGCCCTGCTGAGCGGTTGCAGCCGCCAGGGTGCAGAGTCAGCCCCACGCCGTCCCACGCCCTTCGTGTTTCAGGCGCTGAACCTGCGCCAACAGGACGGTCAGGGGCGGTTGCTGTGGCGGGTGAGCAGCCCGGAGGCCCGTTATGACCTCTCCCGTCACCTGGCTCAGGCCCGCCAGCTACGGGGCGAGATCCACGTCAATGGTCAGGCTCTGTATCGCCTGCTGGCCAGCCACGGCACCGTGATCAACGACGGCCAGGTGATCCAGCTCGAGGGTGATGTGCGCATTGAACGGTTCGGCCCTGATCCGGTGACCATCCGTGCCAGCCGCATGCGTTGGTATCCCCAGCAACAACGGATCGAGCTGGACCGCAGCGCCGAGGCCAGGAACCCCCAGCTCTTGCTGCAGGCCCAGCGCGCCACCTTGCTGTTGGCCCAGGACCGGCTCGAGCTCCGCGGCCAGCCACGGCTGCAGCGCCGACCCAGCAACGGGCCAGAGAGTTGCCTGAGCCTGCGGGTCAACGCCCTCGACTGGTCACCCGGCAACGGGCGCCTCACGGCCACCGGCCCTGTGATGGCCAACGGGCTTGGTTCGGGTGCAGAGACCGGAAACCTGCAGGCCTCCAGCCTGAGCGGCAACACGTTGCAACGCCGGCTTGAACTGCAGGCACCGGTGATGCTGTCGGTGCCCGAACGCCGTGCCTGGCTCAAGGCACAGCAGACCGTCATCAATTTGAACGACAACAGCGTCAGCTCGGCAGCCCCTTTCACGGCGGCTGTTGGAGCCCTCAACATCAGTGGCCAGGCCTTCAACCTGGCACTGGATCAGCAGCTGGTGACCCTGCCCAGCGGATGCCGGCTCGTTCAGCCGGACGCCAACCTGGAGGCGGGGAGCTGCCGCTGGAACTGGCAGAGCCAGACGATTCAGGCCGGCGGTGGTGTGGTGCTGCGGCGTCCTCAGCAACAGCAGCAGACCCGGGCGGCGAGCCTGAGCGGCAGGCTTGGTCCGGATGGGTTGCTGATTCTCAGGGCTCCGGGTTCAAAGGTGCGCTCGACCCTGAGACTGCCGCGATCGAGTCCAGGGACGGGGACTCAGGCAGGAGCCATTCGTCTCTGAGACGTCCGGCCCAGCCCTGCAGCCAGGCCTGATCACTGCTGCTGAAACAGCGGGGGGACCACCCCCCGAGCAACAGCAGGCCATCCGGGCCCAGGGGCTGAACCATCACGCTCGGTAGCCCATCCAACAGCGCATCGAATTCAGCACGACCGGGATAGTGCTTGAGATCCACCAGATGGATGAGCTTGCCCCGCTGGCGGGCCTGGTCGCAGATCGGCCCCGGCTCGAAGCGCTCAGGCTGCTGCGGATCCTGCTGCAGCCCCCGGCGTAACCAGACATCACCGTTGACCCAGCAGAGCACGACGCAGGCCGGTGTGGCCGTGAGCAACAACCGCGATCCCCAGTTCAGTTCAGCACTGAGACGTTCCGGCAGAGCCCTGCGCAGCAGAAACCCTTCCTGACCGGCCAGCGCGACGCGGGCCGCCGGTTCGGGCAGCACCCGGGTCCAGAGGGCACCGATCAACATCAGCCCGACGGACAACAGACTGGCCAGCACCGAACTGCGTTCCAACGCTGGATTGAGTTCGGGAGCCGTCAGTTGGTTGGCAACACTGACGAGCAGCGCCAGCCCCCCGGCGCCGATGCAGATGCGGGCTGATCGAGACATCCCAACAGGATGCCGGATCGACGGTTCATTGCTGCAATAAGACAGCTGCTCGATCTGTTGATGGACCCTGCTCAAGCCTTTGCTGCCATCTGCCTGGCTGCCGTCGGATGTGACGGTCAACTGGGACGGGATGAAGCCCATGCCCTGCGTGCCCAGCTCGAATACCGCTCGCCGTTCAGCACCAGTTCAGAGCAGGAGATGGGTGAGCTGTTTGACCAACTGCTGACCCAGCTGCGCGGGCAGGGTTGGGAAGACCTGATCAGCCAGGCCATTCCCGCCCTGAACCACAGCCAGCGGGAGACCGTTCTGGCCCTGGCAGCCCACCTTGTGCGCGCTGATCGGCAGGTGCAACCCATCGAAGAGAGCTTTTTGCAGCAACTGTCCCAACAGCTGGATCTGCCCTCTGCACGGGCCGACCAGATTCTTGAGGTGGTGGCTCTGCTCCATCGCGATGCGCTGGCCTGATCCCTGGCCCCGCAGGGGGGCACCCTTGCGCGCAGGCGGCAAACTGGGGGGAGCTGGCCTGTTGCCC
The DNA here is from genome assembly GCA_027486935.1 of Cyanobium sp. C1_MAG_00004. Lineage (GTDB taxonomy): Bacteria > Cyanobacteriota > Cyanobacteriia > PCC-6307 > Cyanobiaceae > RGUW01. The sequence goes on from JAIXOF010000059.1 coordinate 39,465, forward strand.
TTGGCTTCGTTGTCGACTGTCTTCGCGTCCCGACCGGGACGTGCAATCCAGCGCTGCTGCCTGCGTCTTCTGTTGACAATGGTGGCCGTGGTCCTGCTGCTGGTGCCGGTGGCGCCGGCCCGGGCCCTGAGCGCCATCAACCTGCCTCCCCAGCCCCCTGCTGACCATGTTCTGGATCAGGCGGACTTGTTGAGCAGGGCCGCCAACGGCGAGATTTCGCGCGCACTCGAGGCCCTTTCTGTTGATGGAGTGCAGGCGAGCTGGGTGAGTGTGCCCCGACTTGACTACGACGTGTCCCTGACCCGGTTTGGTGACGAGCTGCTGCAACGGTGGCAGGACAAGGACACTTCGGGTAACCAGACGCAGCAGTTGTTGCTGTTGGTCGATGGCCAGACCAACGGCACGGCCATCGTTGCCAGCCCTGCTTTGCGGGAAAGGCTCAGTCCCCAGCTGCTCTCCAGCACAGCTCGCACCACCATGGGGCAGCCCCTGCGAGAAGGAGGCCGGACGCGTCAGGCCAGCCTCGATGCCATCGGCCGCCTGCAAGCGGTTTTGAACGGCAATGCTGATCCGGGCCCGCCCCAGGTGGCCTCGGACGTGGCTATGTCTCCGGTTCGGGTCCCGAGCCATGAGGAGACGCAGTCCAGCAACGCCTTCACCTGGGTGGTGGTGTTGTTGGTGGTGGGCACGGTGGTGCCGATGCTGACCTGGTGGGTTTTCTCGCGCTGAACCATGGCTCTCAACGACTGGATCGGTGCCTTTGGCAAGGCTGAAGCCATCGATCTCACCAACCAGCTGGAGCGAGGCTATGAAGCGGCCTTGCTCATTCAGAGCATCGAACTCGAGCATTACAACGACCGGCCCGTACGGCCTGAACTGGACCTGCGTCTGCCGGCCGCCAGCCAGGCAGCAATCCTGCGGCGGTTCAAGGCTGCACTGCAGGTCTGCCGCGAGGTCAGTGAAGCGGTCGACCCCCATCGCAGTGAACTGTCGGGCCAGGAGTCGCGGCAGTTCCAGTTGATTGAAGCGATCGTGCTTCGCTATTCGAATCGCAAGCAGCTGCCATCCCTCAGCCGCTCACCCGAGGTGTTGCCCCGCAGCCTGATCGGTGTGGTCGATCAGGTTCGCCGACAGCTCGATCCAGAGGCTGAGGCTTCGGTGGTGGCAGGGTTCAGACGCCGCCGCGACTCCACCCTGGTGTCGTTGCGGGTGCTGTTGCTGTTGATTCTGGTCCCGGTGCTGATTCAGCAGTCCAGCCGGATGTTTGTGGTTTCCCCCCTGGTGGACCGTTTCGCACCCGACAGCGCCTTCCTCAGCTATCCCAAGCCAGCCTTGGAGGAGAGAGCTGTCGAAAAGCTAAGAGTCTTTCAAGCTGAGATTGAATTTGATGCCCTGTTGAAGGGGCAGCCGCTTCCGACACGAGAAGAACTTCAGCAACAGTTGGCCGACAGGGCACAAACACTCAAAGATCAGGCCGACGAGGAAAGCACCGAAGCAATCAAAAATGTAATTGCCGACCTATTTGCCCTGGCTGGCTTTGTCGCAGTCTGTGTTGTATGCCGGCGTGACCTCCAGGTTCTGCGGGGCTTCATTGATGAAATGATCTACGGGCTCAGTGACAGTGCCAAGGCTTTTACAATCATCCTGTTCACAGATATCTTTGTTGGTTTTCACTCTCCGGAGGGGTGGACAGTTCTGCTCGATGGTGTCGCCCACCATATCGGGGTTCCCGCGCGTGAAAATTTCATCATGTTGTTCATTGCCACCTTCCCGGTGGTGCTTGCGACGATCTTCAAATATTGGATCTTCCGCTACCTCAATCGTGTATCGCCATCCTCTGTGGCGACCCTGCGCAACATGAACGGTGGAGGTTGAGCCCCGTCGCTGCACCCTGGTGACCGGCCCAGCCAGCAGCGGCAAGAGCCTGTTTGCCGAACAACTGGCCATGGCGGCCGGACGCCCCGTGACCTATCTGGCCACCGGTCCCCAACGGCCCGATGACCGCGACTGGCAAGACCGACTCCAGCGCCATCGCCAGCGCAGACCCGAAACCTGGCAGTGCTTCGAGGTGGAGCAGAACCTGGCGCCTGCGTTGCTCAGCTGCCCAGCCGGTCAACTGGCCCTTGTTGACTCGCTGGGCACCTGGGTCGCCTCGGCCCTGGAGCTGAGCAGTGACAGCTGGAATGGGCGATGCCGGGACCTGCTGGACACCATCAACCGCTGCGAGGCCAACCTGATCCTGGTCGCCGAAGAGGCTTCATGGGGCGTCGTGCCTGCGACCGCGATCGGCGGACTGTTCAGGCAGCGACTTGGGCAACTGCTGCAGGACCTGATGCCCTGCTGCGATGGCGCCTGGTTGGTGATGCACGGCCGCGCCATCGACCTGTTGGCGATCAGCCAGCCCGTCTCACCCCACCACGGCCCCTGAGCTGCGATGCCGAACGTGGTCCTGTTTGAACCGCAGATTCCGCCGAACACCGGCAATGTGGCGCGCACCTGTGCGGCCACGGGTACGGGCCTGCACCTGATCGAGCCGCTCGGGTTCTCACTGGAGGACCGCTACCTGCGGCGAGCTGGCCTCGATTACTGGCCCCTGGTGGACCTGCATCGCCATGGGGACTGGGAGTCGTTTGAACACCGGCGCCGTCAGCATGGAGGCCGGCTGGTCGCCCTGAGCAGTCATGCCGACCTGCCCTACACGAGGTTTCAGTTCCTGACGAACGATTGGCTGCTCTTCGGCAGAGAGACCGACGGATTACCCGAACCGATCCATAGGGCCTGCGATGCGAGACTCGTGATTCCCATGCGATTCGCCGCGACAGCCAGCCAGTCCGGCGTCCGCTCCTTGAACCTGTCGGTGTCGGTCGGTGTGGTCCTGTTCGAATCGCTACGACAGCTCAATCAGCTGACCTGCTGAGATCTCCTCTGCTGCAGGGAGTCTTGGGTTATCGAGCCCCATTCTGTAGCCAGCAATGCTTGAACTTCAAGGTTCAGTGCGTTACTGTCTGCGCGCCCCGTGGATGGTGGCTTCTCCAAAGGGTGTTGTTCGATAGGTGATGAATGAAGCTGCGATTGTGTTGGTCAGGTTTTGCGCTCGCCGCCATCGGCACGCACGCTGTGGTGGTCGCCATGGCGCCACAAAGCTGGGATGTGTCCGAGCAGAATCGTCTGCTGGCCTCCCTGCCCCCAGTCGCACCCCTGCCAGCTTCCTCACCTGACCGCGTCTGGGTCAGAGTGCGCCAGCCGGTTCCCCTGGAGCAGCTGGCAGGCTCCCTCAACCTCTCAGGTCCACGGCTCGCCTCGCTCAACGACGTCGACGCGGACCATCAGTTTTCTAAGGGTGACTGGCTTGTGCTGCCGGCTCAGCAAGTCAGGCTGGCCAAGCTGCTCCCCCAGATCGACAGTTCCGATCTGCGACGCACCCCTCCCCTGCAGGAGCTGCCGCCGGTCGAAAGCAACGCCGTGGTGCGATTCGGTGACAGCGTGCGCAAAATCGCAAGCCGCTACGGCATGACCCTGCAGGAGCTCCTGCGGCTCAATCCCGGTCTGGAAACGGCCCGTCTGGTGGTCGGAGCCCCCGTGCGGGTGATGCAGTCCGCCACTGCGCGCCCCAGGCTCCTGTTGGGTGTGCGCCCAGGGACCAGCGGAGGCCTGAGCTGGCCTGAACTACCTGACTTTGGTGAACACGATCGCCAGCAGCCCCAGGAACTGTCGTCCGAGCGCTGGATCTGGCCGACCCGGGGCATGTTCAGTTCCGGTTATGGCTGGCGCTGGGGGCGCATGCACAAGGGCATCGACATTGCCAACAACGTCGGCACCCCGATTGTCGCCGCCAAGGATGGTGTTGTGTCGTTCTCGGGGTGGCACAGCGGTGGCTACGGCTATCTCGTGACCATCAGCCACGACGACGGCAGCCGCAGCCTGTATGCCCACAACAGCCGCCTGCTGGTTCAGCCGGGAGACCCGGTCCGCCAGGGTGACCAGATCGCCCTGATGGGAAGCACCGGGCGCAGCACCGGACCCCATCTTCATTTTGAGATCCACCCAGCCGGCCGCGGCGCCGCCAATCCACTGCAGTTTCTGCCGCAGCGTGCCTGAGGCCCAGGCTCACGATCGTTTAAAGTCCGAACACCGCGGCTCGGTAGCTCAGCTGGTTAGAGCGTGGGATTCATAACCCCAAGGTCGGGAGTTCAAGTCTCCCCCGAGCCATTTTGGCTGAGGATCGGCGTTCACTCAACTCAGATCCACCGCGTTCAGCCCGTTCAGAAATCTATCGCTGATGTCCGCATTGGCATCAACGTCTGCTAACCACCCGCTTGGTTCGTACGAGCCAGGCTGATTCTGGGCATTGGCTGGCATCGTTTCCACCACCACCAGCCCGCCTGTCTCCCGCCCGGCTTGACGCCGCCCCCGGGACTGGGATCCCTGTTTCGCGGCGATGGCCCTGACCAGTGCCTTGCTGCGGTTCACCTCTCCGATCCGTTCACCTTCCTTGGGGCGCACCAGAGGATTGGCCTTGAGCTCGCTTCGCACCTGATTCAGCAACCGGAAATGACCGGTTGTGTTGTATTTCCGCAGCACTGATGGGTCCCAGCTCATGACGGTCCAGATCGTTGTCCCAGCCTAGAGCTCGAACCGGGGCTCAAGATTTGTGATAGGTTGTAACGGCTTAAACCCGAAGTCGGATCGACTACGGATAAGCATCGGCCGCGCCGTCCAGCGCAGCCCCGTTTCAGATCTCCCAACCCATCAACCATGTCCCGGCTCGTCGGCCTGCCTGCTCCCGATTTCACCGCCACCGCCGTGGTGGACCAGGAATTCAAGACGGTGTCCCTCTCCCAGTACCGGGGCAAGTACGTCGTTCTCTTCTTCTACCCCCTCGATTTCACCTTCGTCTGCCCGACTGAAATCACGGCGTTCTCGGACCGCTACAGCGAGTTCTCGAGCCGCAACTGCGAAGTCCTGGGCGTGTCGGTTGACAGCGAGTTCAGCCACCTGGCCTGGATTCAGACCGAGCGCAAGAACGGTGGTCTGGGCGACATCGCCTACCCGCTGCTGGCCGATCTCAAGAAAGAGATTGCCCGCGCCTATGAGGTGCTCGACGAAGATGCAGGCGTGGCACTGCGCGGCCTGTTCATCATCGATCCCCAGGGTGTGATCATGCAGGCCACGATCAACAACCTGCCAGTGGGCCGCAGTGTGGACGAAACCCTGCGTCTGCTGCAGGCGTTCCAGTACGTGCAGTCCCACCCCGACGAGGTCTGCCCCGCCAACTGGACCCCGGGCGACAAGACCATGAACCCCGATCCCGTGAAGTCCAAGGATTTCTTCGCCGCTGTCAACTGACAGCGTTGGGCTCAATGCTGCAGGGGGGGCCTAGGCCCCCCCTTTTTCATGGGGCCATCACCCCAGCAACGCAGCCAGCAACCGTTGCCCGTCGATGCCACCGGTTGCGGGGTCGCAGGCCCGTTCAGGGTGGGGCATCAGACCCAACACATTGCCGGCCGGATTGCAGATCCCTGCCACATCGGCAACAGAACCGTTGGGATTGTGGCGATAGCGCAAAACCACCTGACCATTGGCCTCGAGCACAGGCAGCTGGTCAGCTTCAATCTGATAGCGCCCCTCACCGTGGGCGATCGGGAATCGCAGCAGCTCACCGTTGCTGTAACCCTTCAACCAACGGCATGAACCGGGTTGGACTGTGAGTTCGCTGGTCTCGCAAACGAAATGCAGGTGTTCGTTACGGGTCAGGGCACCAGGCAACAACCCCAGTTCCGTGAGCACCTGGAAACCATTGCAGATCCCCAGAACTGGGCCGCCTGCCTCAGCAAAGCGAACCACTTCCTGCAGCACTGGCGCAAATCGGGCGATGGCACCGCAACGCAGATAATCGCCGTAGCTGAAACCACCCGGGATCACGACGGCATCAAGGCCGCTGAGGTCCCTGTCCTCGTGCCAGAGGAACCGGCTAGAGATTCCCAGGCAGCCCTCGGCGGCCCATTGCACATCCCGATCGCAATTGGACCCGGGAAACACGACGATGCCCAGAGTCATGGATCAGGCCTCCGCCGTGGCGGGTTCAAGTTGCTCCAATGCCCAGTTCTCGATCACCGGATTGGCCAGCAGCCGGTCACTGAGCAGCTCCAGTTGTGCGCGCGCGCCGTCGAGGCTGTCGGCCTCAAGCTCGACCTCGACGGCCTTGCCGATCCGCAGCCGTTGAATCGCTGAGACCCCCAGCCGGCCCGCTGCCGCCCGGGTTGCCTCGCCGGCCGGATCTAGTACCGAAGGCCTCAAAGACACGAGGACACGGGCGCGATAAAGGGGCACTGGTGCGAGCCGGCGAGTTGTTAAATCTTGCCAGCCAGAGCACCGCACACTGGCGGCGGCTCATCACGGTGTGAACAGGACCAGTGGGGCAGGGGGCGGCTCAAAGCGGTGTTCAGACGCAGGTGGCCCAAACCGGATGCCGTGGTGGTCCTGATGCTGCTGGGCGCAACCGCCTGCCCGGTTCAGGCCATGCCAGCCGATGGTCTGACCTGCCGGTCGATGGGCGGCCCCTGGCAGCCCTGCACGATGCGGATCGATGCCAATGGCCTGGAATGGCAGCTGAGAATCGGCACCCAACCGGCCATCCGGTTCAGACACGATGGTCTCGGCAACGTGAGCATGCGATCAGGCCCCAGCCTGTGGCAACCGGTGCAGGCTCGCTGGCTTGCCGATGCGAGTCTCTGTTGGAACGGCATCTGTGCCCGGGGACCTATCCCATTGGATTAAGCCGCCTGGTCCAGCAGCGTGCGCTGCAGACCGGCCTGGTCGAGAGCAAAGCCGAGTACCACCAGCTTCAGCTGTCCCGTAGCTCGGGATGGTTGATCAGGGTCCGGACTGCCCTCGTACCAACAGTCCAACCGGGGCCCCACGGCCTGGATCTGCAGCAATCGCTGCTTGGCGGGACTGCTGTACCAGCCCTTGAGCCTGATCACCGTGTGCTCCCGCAGCAGGGTTCTAAGCGCCTGCTCGAGCTGCGGTTGCTGCCAATCCCCCTCGAACGTCAGGACAAGGGATTGGATCTGGACATGGCTGTGGTCATGGTCATGGTCATCGTCATGGCCGTGTTCATGGCTGTGTTCATGGCTGTGCTCGTGGCCATGGGCATGGGTGTGGTCATGCTCGTGCTCCGCGTTCGTTGCTGTCCGGGCAACTCGGGCGGACCCAATCGGGCTCAGCAGCAGCTCGGGATCGACAACCCCCGCCGCACTCGGCAGCAGGGGGGTTCCAGGGCGGCAGCGGGACGACAGCGTGGCCGTCAGGTTCTGCAGAGCCACCTCGCTGATGCAGTCAGCCCGGCTGATCAACACCAGATCGGCGGCTTGCAGCTGGTCCTCGAACAGATCCTCGATCGCATCGAGATGGTCGAGGCTGGGGTCGGCCAGGCGCTGGGCCTCGAGGGCGGCAGGGTCGGCGACCACATGGCCATCGGCCAGCGCCTGACCATCCACCACCGTCACAACACCATGGACGCGGGTGCGCGCGCGGATGGATGGCCAGCCAAAAGCGGCCACCAGGGGCTCGGGCAGCGCCAGCCCACTGGTCTCGACGACGATGCCATCGAGCTCGTCCGAGCGCTGCAGCAGCTTCTCCATCGTCGGCAGAAAGTCATCCTGCACGGTGCAGCACAGGCAGCCATTCGCCAGTTCGACCAGACGCCCCTCGAGCTGATCGTCGGGACAGAACCCGCATGATTTCAGCAGCTCACCATCAATTCCCACCTCACCGAACTCGTTGACCAGCACCGCCAGTCGCTGGCCGCTGTGCAACAGCAGATGCCGCAGCACCGTGGTCTTGCCCGCCCCCAAAAAACCGGTCACAACGGTGACAGGAAGACGCTTCTGCGGGGCGCTCAACGGCGTGGATGCAAGGGGTGGCTCAATCTATGGGCCTGGTCAGCGGCAGGCGAGGCTGTCGCGGGTGCTGATCCCCGTGCGGCTGTTGCTGCCGCAGGCCCTTTTGCAGAGAGCTTTCTGTTCGGGCAGGTCGAGCACGGCGTCACTGAAGTCCGCACCGGTGATCTCGGCACCTGCGAAATGGCTCTGCATCAACATCGCGTTGCGCAGGACCGCGTCGCGCAGATCGGCGCCGTCAAACCGGCTGGCGTAAGCCACCACATCTTCGAGATCAGCCCCCTGCAGGTTGCTCTGTTGCAGGTTGCTGCCGTTGAACACCGCCCCACGCAGATCCGCACCGCTCAGATCAAAACCCGCCAGTTCCGCTTTGAGGAACTCCTGCTGCTTGAGATCGCGTCCATGCATGTCGGGCTGCAGGTCCTGCAAGGAGCGTTGACTGCGCAGTTCAGGCGCGGTGATCGCCCAACCGGGGCTGGCGCCGGCCAATGTGGTGACCATCACGGCGCAGACCAGAAACACGGCGGCTAACAGGCGGGCCATGGGGCGGGAACTACGGTGGTCCAACAAGTTATGGCAGCCATGGCGATGGCTTTGCGGGTCGTGGTCCCGCCTCACCCCCTGCTGAGCCACTGGTTGACGGTGCTGCGTGATCGGCAGACCCCGCAGCCGCTCTATGCCACGGCGATGGCTGAACTGGGGCGTTGGCTCGCCTATGAAGCCATGCGCGACTGGCTGCCCCGTCGTCAGGTCGAGATCAGCACCCCAACGGGCCCCAGCAGCGGCGAGGTGGTGGATGCTGCAGTCCCCCTGTTGGCGGTGGTCGGCCTGCGCGCCGGCCTGGGACTGTGGCAGGGGGGCCAGACGGTACTGCCGGCAGCCCTGGTCGGCCATCTGAGTGCTGACGCAGACGGACTGATCAATGCAGCCCTGCCCGATCCCCTGCCCCAGGGCTGCGGGGTGGTGCTCTTCTGGGGAGAGCTCGCCGAACCCGAACCGGTGCTGCAGGTGCTCAACAACCTGGCCGAACGGGGCATCTCAGGCCCACGCCTGCGACTGATCACAGCGTTGGCGGCTGCTCCGGCACTGCACGCAATCGGCGAACGGCACGGGGAGCTGACCCTGCACTGCGCCGCCATCGACCCTGAGCTGGACGACCAGGGGGCGATCCGCCCTGGCATCGGCATGATCGAAACACGTCTGTTTGGCTTTCAGCAGGCCCGTTAGCCTGGTGCTGGAGCAACCTTTCGACAGGTATGGCGCGACAGTCCGAAGCAGATTCCGGCAGCGCTCTGCTGGTCAGTGCCATGGCTGGGGCCGTCCTTGGTGCCGCGGGGCTTGCCTGGTGGCTGTTGTCTGAAGCCGAACGGCGCCGCCTGCAGCCACGTCAGCAGCGGGTTCTGCGTCTGAGCCGCCTGTCCGAAGGGGGCGATGCCGACGGGTTTGCCGAATCCTCATCTTTGTCGAATTCTGGCGAGAAGGAGCTTCACGACAAGGTTCACGAGCTCAATCAGGCGATCGACGATGTGCGTCGCCAGCTCGAGAGCATGGGGAGTCGGTAGGTTGCAAGGCGGCATCGATGACCGCCCATGCTCCGCTCCGCCGCCATCACCCAGGGAATCCAGCGCTCGCCCAACCGGGCCATGCTGCGGGCCGTGGGCTTCGGGGACGGCGATTTCAACAAGCCGATCATCGGCATTGCCAACGGCTACAGCACGATCACGCCCTGCAACGTCGGCCTCAACGACCTGACCCGTCGTGCCGAGCACGCTGCCCAGCAGGCCGGGGCCATGCCCCAGACCTTCGGCACGATCACCGTCAGCGACGGCATCTCGATGGGTACCGAGGGTATGAAGTACTCGCTGGTGAGCCGCGAAGTCATCGCCGATTCGATCGAAACCGCCTGCAATGCCCAGAGCATGGATGGGTTGCTGGCGGTCGGCGGGTGTGACAAGAACATGCCCGGCGCCATGCTCGCCATGGCGCGGATGAATATCCCGGCGGTGTTCGTTTATGGCGGCACGATCAAGCCGGGCAAGCTCGGCGCCTGCGACCTGACGGTGGTCAGTGCCTTTGAGGCGGTGGGCCAGTACAGCGGCGGCCGCATCGACGAACAACAGCTCACCGCGATCGAAAAGAACGCCTGCCCCGGGGCTGGCAGCTGCGGCGGCATGTTCACCGCCAACACGATGAGCGCCGCGTTCGAAGTGATGGGTCTGAGCCTGCCCTACAGCTCAACCATGGCCGCCGAAGACCCCGAAAAGGCCGACAGCGCAGCCCGCAGCGCCGAAGTGCTGGTCGAGGCGATCGCCCAGAACATCCGGCCGCGGGATCTGCTGACCCGGGAAGCCTTCGAGAACGCCATCTCGGTGATCATGGCCGTGGGCGGCTCCACCAACTCGGTGCTGCACCTGCTGGCCGTAGCGCGCACCGCCGGTGTCGAGCTGTCGATCGACGACTTCGAGGTGATCCGTCAGCGGGTGCCGGTGATCTGCGATCTCAAGCCCAGCGGCCGCTTCGTCACGGTCGATCTGCACAATGCAGGCGGCATCCCCCAGGTGATGAAACTGCTGCTCGATGCTGGGCTTCTGCATGGCGACTGCCGCACGGTCGAGGGCAAGACCCTGCGCGAGGTGCTGGCCGATGTGCCCAGCACGCCGCCTGCCGGCCAGGAGGTGATTCGCCCGCTCAGCAACCCTCTCTATGCCAAGGGGCACCTGGCGATTCTCAAGGGCAACCTGGCCAGCGAAGGCAGCGTGGCCAAGATCAGTGGCGTCAAGAACCCATCGGTCACCGGGCCGGCCCGGGTGTTCGAAAGCGAGGAAGAGGCTCTGGCGGCGATCCTGGCCAAGCAGATCAAGGCCGGCGATGTGGTCGTGATCCGCTATGAGGGCCCCGTGGGCGGCCCTGGCATGCGCGAAATGCTGGCACCCACAGCCGCCATCATCGGCGAGGGCCTGGGTGATTCGGTGGCGCTGATCACCGACGGGCGCTTCTCGGGCGGCACCTACGGCATGGTCGTGGGTCACGTGGCCCCCGAAGCTGCCGTGGGCGGCCCCATCGGTCTGGTGCAGGAAGGCGACAGCATCACCGTCGATGCCCACCAACTGCTGATCCAACTCAATGTCAGCGATGACGAGCTGGAGCGGCGCCGTGCCGCCTGGGTCAAGCCCGAGCCCCGTTACCGCACAGGTGTGCTGGGCAAATATGCGCGCCTGGTGAGCAGCAGCAGCAAAGGTGCCGTCACGGATCTGGTCCCGTAACCAGAAGGGCCCTAAGCCGGCGGCAAAGGGCTTCAAGCGGGGCCCCTCCGTCCGGACGTGGGCAGCGCGCACCGCTGTCGGGCAGCATCCACACCGGATGGCTGCCATGCCAGAGCACCGCTGCGCCATCATCTGCCGTCGAACTCAACATCAGGTTGAGGTCGTGGCCGCTGCGATAGATCTCCAACTCGAGGTCATCGAGCGGCGATCGTTCGCCATTCGGATTGCGGGTTTCAATCAGTAGACAGCAGTCGGTGCAATCCCCGATCGTGCTGGGCGGTTCACCGATAAAGCGCACCGCATGTTGCAGCGGTCTGCGGCACAGGTCAGCCGCCTGAGCCACCAGCTGCAGCAGGGGCCACTCGCTGTCATCCATGGGCGATGGGAATAGCACTCATTCCAGAAGCGACGCGGCCGGGACAGAGCGAATCTGCCGCAGGACCAGGTGAATCGGACCGGGCCTGAACCCCTGGTTGAGGCCACCCTGGTCATCAAATTTGGAATGCAGCAACTGCAGCCGCGTGATGCGACTGGGATCGAAGCGGGGCAGGTAGCCCAGGGGCAGCGCCTGAACCGGCTGCGCACGCACCGAGGCGCTCAGTTGGTCAAAGGGCAGGGTCACGGTCGTGAAACCCTGGGCCTGGGTGGCAAATTCGCTCACCCAGCGCAGACCACCGGGGATCAGGTTGGTCAGGCCCCCGACCCCGTCGCTGCAGGCCAAAGCCAACTTGAAGCGGCGACCTTCACCGGCAATCTCCAGTTGCAGAGCCGCATCTGCCGAGAGATCGAGGGGGGGCGACAACTGGGGCGAGCGGGCGCTGATGAACCCACCACCCTGCTCGACCACCTCGCCCACAAAGGTGAGGCCCTGGTCGCTGTGGATCTGAACCTGGCCACTGCTGCGGCCCCCCATGATCGGGTCGTTGAGGGCGTGCCAACCGGCAAAGCCCGCACCGGCGAACAGTTGCCTGCTTTCAGGCTGGGTCATGGGCATCGAACGGTGCTGGCGCTAAGCCTGGCAGACCTCGGTAGCGGCTGCCTGGTCAGCGATGACCAGGACCTCTGAATCGGGCTGAACCAGCCGGGCAGGGGTCCGCTGGGGATCCTCGTTTGGATCCAACAGTCGGGCCAAAGCCGTTTGTTTGCCGCTGCCACTGACCAGAACAATCACCCTGCGGGCGGCGCTGAGCACCGGTGCCGTCAGGGTGACCCGGGGCAGACCCTTGCCCTCACCGATGGTGGTCCAACGGTCCACCACCGTCGGTGCCGACGTACCGGGAAACAACGAGGCGGTGTGGCCATCGTCGCCAAGGCCAAGCAACACCAGATCGAGCTGGGGAGGACGGCCTGGGCAGACGGTTTCCAGCAGCTCGGCAAAGGCAGCCGCACTGGCCTGCGGGTCGGCCAGCTCGGTCGGCACAGGATGAAAACGGGCGTGACTGCCTGGCTCGGGGGCCGCCAGCAGCGTCTCGCGCAGCATGCGGGCATTGCTACTGGGATCCTGGGGAGGAACCCAGCGCTCATCCCCCAGCAGCACATCAACCCGGTCCCAAGCCAGATGCTGGCGGGCCAGCAGCCGGTAAGCCGACTTCGGGGTTTCGCCTCCGGCCAGGGCGATCTGGCAGCGGTCGCGCTGACCCAGGGCCTGGTCGATCGCCAAGGCGATCTGCTCGGCACAGTGGCAGGCCAGCTCGTCGGCAGAGCTGCAGACCTGCAGGCGGTACCGGGTCATGCCAGCCACTCGGTGTGGAAGGTGCCGTCCCGGTCGACCCGTTGGTAGGTGTGGCTGCCGAAACAGTCGCGCATGGCCTGCACCAGGTTCTGGGGCAGGCGACCGCTGCCGTAACTCGTGATGTAGTCCAGGGTGCTGCTGAAACAGGGGACCGGGATGCCCGAAGCCGCAGCACCGGCCACGATGCGCCGCAGGCCCGGGATGCGGCGATTCACCTGCTCTGCGAACCAGGGGTCAATCAGCAGGTTCGGCAGGGCCTGATTGGCCGTGTAGGCGTTCTGGATGCGCTGCAGCAGGCGCGCACGGATGATGCAGCCTCCTTTCCAGATCTGGCCGATGGCCGCAAAGTCCAGGTTGTAGTTGTGGAGTTTGCTGGCTTCCTGCAGCAGGGCCATGCCCTGGGCATAGCTGGCCATCGCCGCCAGGATCGTGGCATCGCGCAGATCGCTCAGGTCATCGCCATCACCCAGCGAAAAGCCATGGCTGGGGGTGCTGGCAGGGCGAACAGCCGGCAGCAGGGCTTCGGCTGCCATCCGCTCGACCCGCAGGGAGCTCATCACCCGAGCGTTCAGTGCCGCATAAATCGTTGGCACGGCGATGCCCATGTTGAGGGCACTTTCGACCGTCCACAGGCCAGTGCCTTTCTGGCCAGCGGCATCGACAATGGCCTCCACCAGATCAGCACCGTTCTCGGGGTCCTTGGTCCGCAGGCAGACCTCGGTGATCTCGACCAGGAATGAAGCCAGCTCCTCGCTGCTGTTCCACAGCGCCAGCACGTCGGCCATCTGGGTGCCGTTCATTCCGGCAACGCGCTTCATCAGGTCGTAGGCCTCGGCCAGCACCTGCTCGATTCCGTACTCAATCCCGTTGTGGACGGTCTTGACAAAATGGCCGGCGCCGCCAGGTCCGATGTAGGTGACACAGGGACCATCGTCGACCTGGGCGGCCATTTTGCGCACCAGGCTTTCGATCGCGTCGTAGGCCGCCCGCGTGCCCCCCGGCATCATGCTGGGACCTTCCAGGGCGCCCTTGGCTCCGCCAGAGACACCCATGCCGATGTAACCGAAGCTCTTGCTCTCGAGTTCGGCGACGCGGCGTTCGGTGTCGGTGTACAGCGAGTTACCGCCATCGATCAGCAGATCACCTTCCTCGAGCAGGGGCGAGAGGGTGGCAATCAGGTCGTCGATCGGCTGACCGGCCTTGACCATCATCAGAATCCGCCGTGGACGCTCGAGAGAGTCCACAAACTCTTCAAGCGTGGCGGCCCCGATGATGTCCTTGCCGGCCCCACGGCCAGCAAGAAATTCCAAGGTCTTAGCGTGGGTCCTGTTGTAAACCACCGAGGAAAAACCGTTGCGCTCGGCATTGAGCACAAGGTTTTCACCCATCACACCGAGGCCAATCAGGCCGAAGTGAGCCTTGCCCATGGGAGGGGTCCAGGAAGCATGTCCCCCTAAGTGTGGCGACAACTGCCAGGGGGCACCAACCGATCGATGCCCGCTGTCACACGAACCTGTGTTGAATCGCGCACCAGGCCAGACCGCTGTCGCCTAGATCACAGTGCCATCGGCAATGGTGCCGTTTTTGACGACGACAACAATGCCGTTACGGATGTAGAAGTTGAGCTCAGGGCGGTCAGCTTCCTCGACCCGGTCCTTGTTGATGATGGTCACATTCTGGCCGATGCGCACGTTCTTATCGAGAATCGCACCTTTGACCGTCGTGCCACGACCGACGCCCACAGGAATGCCACCACGTTCACGCAGCAAGACACGTTCTTCAGAGGATTCAAAATAATCGGCACCCATCACGAGGGTGTCCTGCAAAACGACCTCATCTTCAACCCTGGACCGCACGCCAAGGACACAATGGTGGATGCTGCAGGACTTCAGCAGTGAACCTTCGCCAATGATCGATTCGGTGACCTGGGCGTCCTGCAGTTTGCTCGGGGGTAGATAGCGAGGACGGGTGTAGATCGGAAACTTCTCGTCGTAGAACGAAAAGGCTGGATTTGGCTGTTGGGTCAGAGCAAGGTTGGCCTCGTAGAAAGCACCGATGGTACCGATGTCCTCCCAGTAATCATCAAACAGGTAGCTCTGCAGCCGATCACCCTGGGCGAGGGACGTCGGGATGATCTCCTTGCCGAAGTCTGTTGACGTGGGGTTGCTATGCAGCAGATCAAACAGGGTCTGACGACTGAACACATAGATGCCCATCGAAGCGAGGTAAGGCCGCTTGGCTGCTTCCTCGGCCGAGAGACCCAGGCTCTGGGTGTCCACGCGCATGGATTCAAGTTCCGGGCCTTTCGGCTTTTCACGGAACTCCTGGATGCGTCCATCGCTGCTGGTGCGCATCAGGCCGAAGCCCTCGGCCTGAGCCGCATCGACCGGCAGCGCACCAACCGTCAGGTCGGCGCCGGTGTCGATGTGATGCTGTACGAACTTGCTGTAGTCCATCCGGTACAGCTGGTCGCCCGAAAGAATCAGGTAGTGGTCAACGTCCCACTCCTGAAACAGCCACTGGTATTTACGCACTGCATCGGCTGTCCCTTCAAACCAACTCGGGCTGTCGGGGGTTTGCTGTGCCGCCAGGACCTCAACGAATCCCTGGCCAAAGCCGGCCGAGAGATTGAAGGTCATGGTCAGGTGCCTGTTCAGCGAGGCGCTGTTGAACTGTGTCAACACGTAGATCTTGTTAATCTCCGAATTGATGCAATTGCTGATCGGAATGTCGATCAGACGGTACTTGCCAGCCAGAGGCACCGCTGGTTTGGCCCGCATCTTGGTGAGCGGATAGAGCCGTGTGCCGGCGCCACCACCAAGAATGATCGCGAGAACACGCTTCATGGCAATGGCCTTGTCTGGGGTGAGGCGACCGTACCGGAACGGCCTACTAAGACGCGAGTGTTTGGCAGCACCACGGCACGAACTGTTGCAGAGGCTTCACACCTCATCACTGGCCTCATGCAGGTCGAACAGCTCGCTGAGGGCGCGGATGTTGGCGTGGCGCTGTGGACGGCTTTGGGGAGCTCGCAACTGGGTAACAGGGTTGTGAAGGATCTTGTTGATGATGCCCTTGCTGAGGGCCTCAACCACCTTGCGCTCACGCGAGGACAGATCAGGTCCCATGCGCGACAGGGCCTTCTGCAGCTCGGACTCGCGGATGTCCTCGAGTTGACGGCGCAGACGGTTGAGGACGGGAACCGCCTCCAGCCCATCCCACCACTCCAGGAACAGGCGGGCTTCCTCAGCGAGCATGGCCTCAGCTTCCTGGGCCATCTCGCGACGGGCCTCCTGGTTGCGGTTGACCACCTCCTGCAGATCATCGACGTCGTAGCGCTGCACCCCTGCCAGGCCGCTGACATCGGACGCGATGTTGCGGGGTACCCCGATGTCAACCAGCATCAGGCTGGACCGGCGGTTCAGGGGGCCCAGACGCGTCGCATCGATGATGGGTTCATCGGCCGCTGTGCTGGTGAACACCAACGAGCAGGTGCTCAAACAATGGTCCAGATCGCTGATCGGCCGGCATTGCACCGGCAGAGCAGGGAAATCGGCGGCCATCTGCTCGGCACGCTGGACCGTGCGGTTGAGCAGGACAACGCCTCGGCACCCCTTGGCCGCAAGGTGCTGCAACAGCAATCGGGCCATGCGGCCCGCACCGACCACAGCGACCTGTTCGTCTTCAAGACTGACCAGTTGATCGAGTCCCCGGGCCTGGCCCACCTTCAGCTGGGCGAGTTCGACCGCAGCTGAACTGATGGAGACGGCACCTGTGCCCAGGTTGGTCTCGGTGCGAACCCGTTTGCCGGTGCTCACCGCCTGATTCATCAGACGGTTGAGAATCGGACCGACCGAGCGATGCTCCTGGCCGAGCCGCACCATTTTCTTGACCTGGGACAGAATCTGTCCCTCGCCCAGCACCAACGAATCGAGACCTGCCGACACCCGGAGCAGGTGGGCGACGGCCTCCTCGTGGTGGAAGGTGAACAGGTGGGGCTCGAGTTCGGCCACACCGAGTCCGGAGTGGCGACTCAAAAAGGAGCCCACTGCCGAGATCCCAAGTTCGGGATGGCGCAGCAGGGTGTAGATCTCGAGCCGATTGCAGGTGCTGAGGATTGAGGCCTCAAGCACCTGGTCATCGGCGCGAAGCTGCTGGAGAGAGACCTCCATGGTCTGCTCGGGGATGCTCAGTCGCTCACGGATCTCCACTGGAGCCGTGCGATGACTAAGCCCGATGACGGCAAGATGCATGGAAGCGGGGATGCTCCGATCAGCGCAGAGCGATGCTCTGGGCACCGTCCTTGATGTGAACCGTGGTGGTGAAGCGGGCGGTGTTGTCGAGGGTGCTGATCACCAGGGAGCTGGTGCGGGTGCAGTCCTTCTCGAACTTGACACCGTCAAACAGCAGACCATCGGTGATTCCGGTGGCTGCGAACACAACGTTCTCGCCGCAGGCCAGCTCCTCGGCTTCGTAGACGCGATCGGGATCGGTGATGCCCATCTCGGCCAGGCGCGCCAGGTTGCCCTCCTTGGTGAGGCCTTCCCACTCGGAGGTCTGGGCCACCGCCGGGTCATAGACCAGCTGACCCTGGAAGTGACCACCGAGCGCCCGCAGCGCAGCAGCAGAGATCACACCCTCGGGGGCTGCACCGATGCCCATCAGGCAGTGGGTGCCGGTGCCGGCAAATCCACAGGCGATCGCGGCCTGGACATCGCCGTCGCTGATGGGCTGAACGCGGGCGCCGGTCGCGCGGATCTCCTTGATCAGATCCTTGTGGCGGGCGCGGTCCATGACCACGATCACCAGCTCATCGGTGGGCAGGCCCAGGCACTGGCTGAGAATCGCAATGTTCTCGGTGGCGGACTTGCGGATGTCCACCTTGCCCTTGGCTGCCGGGGGCGCAGCCAGCTTCTTCATGTAGAAATCGGGCGCATTGAACAGGCCGCCACGGTCCGAAGCGGCCAGAACGGCCATCGAACCACGCTGGCTGTTGGCGCAAAGATTGGTGCCCTCACAGGGATCCACGGCGAAGTCAACGCCGGGGCCGGTACCGCTGCCCACCTCTTCACCGATGTAAAGCATCGGCGCTTCGTCGCGCTCGCCCTCACCGATGACGATGCGGCCCTGCATCTGGATTTTGTACATCCGCTCGCGCATCGCCTCGACGGCGGCGGCGTCGGCCTCGTTCTTGAGGCCCATGCCGGTCAGTTTTGCCGAGGCGATCCCGGCCTGCTCAACGACCTCGAGAATTTCCTGGATGAGGGTGCGATCCACAACGGTGCGGCAAGGGGGTGTCTCGCTTCAATCGGGAGAGGGCCGTAGGCCGTCGGCTCGCCTGCGGACAAGCCGCTGCAGCGATTCTCAGTCCTGAAGCGCCGCAACTGTATCAGTCTTGCCCGGTGGGGCTGATCCGGCCCGGTTCCTAAGATCCTGACCTCTTCGCCTGCGGCGGTCAGCCATGAGCACCAAGCCCCTGGTCATTTCACCCTCCATCCTCTCGGCAGACTTCTCCCGCCTGGGGGATGACGTGCGTGCCGTGGATCAGGCCGGTGCTGACTGGATCCACGTCGATGTGATGGATGGGCGTTTCGTCCCCAACATCACCATCGGCCCGCTGATCGTGCAGGCCCTGCGACCAGTGACAACCAAGCCTCTGGATGTCCACCTGATGATCGTGGAGCCTGAGAAGTACGTTCCAGAATTCGCCAAGGCGGGCGCCGACATCATTTCGGTGCAAGTGGAGGCCTGCCCCCACCTGCACCGCAACCTGGCTCAGATCAGGGACCTGGGCAAAATGGCCGGAGCTGTCCTCAATCCCAGCACCCCGATCGACACACTCGAGTATTGCCTCGAGTTGTGTGACCTGGTTCTGGTCATGAGTGTCAACCCCGGTTTCGGCGGCCAGAGTTTCATTGACAACCAGGTCCAGAAGATCCGGGACCTGCGTCAGATGTGTGATGCCAAGGGCCTGGATCCCTGGATCGAGGTCGACGGTGGCATCAAGGCAGACAACGCCTGGAAGGTCATCGAAGCCGGCGCCAATGCCATCGTCTCGGGTTCAGGCGTGTTCAACCAGCCCAGCTACGCCGACGCGATCACCGGCATTCGCAACAGCCGCCGGCCCGTTGCCGCCGCTGCCTGATCGTCGCGCCACGGTGGAGCGGGAGTGGGTTGTTCCTCTCCCGCTGCCAGCTGGTGTGGCGATCAGCTGTCGAAGAACCAGCCGTAACTGTGGAGTCCGATCCCGAGCAGATTGACCCCGATGTAGCAGACGACAATCACCACCAAACCGGCTGATGCCACCAGGGCTGGCTTGCGGCCCTGCCAGCCACGGATCAGTCGGGTGTGCAGATAGGCGGCATAAACCAGCCAGCAGATCAGTGCCCAGGTTTCCTTGGGATCCCAGCTCCACCAACTGCCCCAGGCCTCGTTGGCCCAGACGGCGCCACTGACAAGACCCACGGACAACAACAGAAAGCCGACCGTGATTGTTCGATAGCTGAGGCTGTCGAGCTGCTCGGCCGTACTCATGGACACACTTTCCAGTTGCAATCCAGCCGCCGCCGACCCCGCCAGCGAGGACTGGCGGTAGGCGCCTCCACCGATCGAACTGCTGCGCAGCTGCAAAGCCTGATCGCGATCGGTGAACAAGACCGCCACCGACAGCAGCGAGCCGACCAAGAGAGCGGCGTAACTGAGCATGATCACACTGACATGCATGATCAGCCAACTCGAGCGCAGGGCCGGCACCAACGGGGATGCTTCCTGCAGGCGATCGGGCAGCGCAAAGCTGGCAAAGGCCACGCAACCCAGGGCCATCGGCGAGGAGGCGGCACTGACAAGCGGCGATGACCAGGCGCGCTCAACCAGCAACTGGGCCAAGGTGCAGCCCCAGGCCAGAAAGCAGAGGGATTCGTAGAGGTTGCTGATCGGGAAATGGCCCGAGTCCCACCAACGCAGCACCAGTTGGGCGGTCAATGCCAGGTTGGCAATGGCAACCAGGACGGTCACCGCGTTGCTGCGCTGGCCCCCGCTCAGGGACCAGAACGCCAGAGGTAGCGCCACCAGCAAGAGGGCAAAGGCGCCGAGGCCAAGGCTGAACACCGGATCCATCAGGCTCTACACAGATCAACAGAAAGGACAGAAGCCAGACAGGCGCTCCTTGGGGGCGAGTCTGGCGCAGCTGGGGGCGTCAACGACTGGCCTGCCGGAGCAACCAGGCTCCTGCAACCAGGCCGATCAGCACCGGCGTCCAAGCCGAAACCACAGGCCAGAGGGTTCCCTTCACCCCTAGCGAACTGAAGATAAAGGACATCAGGTAGTAGCCGAAGATCAGCAGCACACTGATGCCGAAGCCCTGACTGCGGCTGGTGCGCGAATTCGGCCTCACGCCCAGGGAGCTGCCGACAAGCCCGAACACCAGGCAGATGGCCGGAAACGCAAACTTTTCCTGGATGCGCACCCGCAGACGTCTGGACTCTTTGATGTTGTTGGCTTCGGACAGCAGGCGCTCGGCCCGGCGAGCCTGGGCCACGGTCATCTGGTTGGCGTCTGTGGGCAGCTGGGCCACTTCGATTGGGCCCTGCCCCAGCGGGTAGAGGTAGCGATCAAATTCAGCCGAGGTGGTCTGTCCCCCCGTCTCGTCGACGCTGATGAGACGACCCTGACGAAATTCCCACATGCCGGCAGCGGGGTTCCAGGTCCCGGTCTGCGCCGACAGCATCTGACGCTGCCCGACCCTGGAAAAGTCGAGGACGGTTACATCCTTCATCTGACCCTGCTCAAAACGGCGGGCATAGAACAACTGGGACAGACCCTGGCCGACCTGGCCATCGGGTGCGGTCAGCGGTCCAAAGCGGGAATACAGGGTGTTGTCAGCGGTCTCGGTCGCGTTCGCCTGACCAAGCGCCCGGTTCAGGGTGTTGGCGGCGGCCAGATTGGCCCTGGGAACGATCGCGTCGTTGAACACAAAGGTCAGCAGGCTCATCACCAGGGCCAGGGCCAGGGCGGGTAACACCATGCGACGGGTGCTCACCCCCACGCTGCGCAGGGCCGTGAGCTCGCTGTTTCCCGACAGGCGGCTGTAGGCGAGCAGGGTGGCCATCAGCGTGGCCATCGGAAACGCCAGGACGAGAAAGGCTGGCAGGTTCAGCAGCAAGACCTGCGAAGCGGCCCACAACGGCAGGCCCGATTCGGCAACACGGCGAACCAGTTCAAAGACGACGCCAACCGACAGCGACACGGCCGTGAAGGCCGCAATGCCGAACAACAGTGGGCCCACCAGTTCGCCCAGCAGCCAACGGTCCAACAGAGGGATGCGACCCCATTGCCGCCTGGACCAGACCAAAACCCTGTTGATCACAACTGAAACCCCTCGCCCAGGTAATGGCGCCTGACCATGGGGTCCGAACCCATGGCGGCTGCCGTGCCCGAAGCCAGGATGCGGCCGTCGGTGAGGATGTAGGCCCGGTCGGTGATAGCCAGGGTCTCTCGCACATTGTGATCGGTGATCAGCACCCCCATGCCCCGATCCCGCAGGCTGGCGACCAGATCCTGTAGGTCGGCCACGGCCATCGGGTCAACGCCGGCAAAGGGTTCGTCCAACAGCAGGTAGCGGGGGCCATCGATCCCGACGGCCAATGCACGGGCGACTTCGCAGCGACGGCGCTCACCGCCGGACAGCTGATAACCGCGCCGTTGGAGGAACGGCTCGAGACGAAACTCTTCGACCAGCTGGTCCAGCCGCCGGCGTTGCTGCGCCTGGGGTGTCCCACTGACCTGCAAGGCCAGACGAAGATTGTCAGCCACACTCAACTGGCGGAACACGCTGGGCTCCTGGGGCAAATAACCGATGCCCAGCCGTGCCCGCTCGGGCATGGAGCGATCTTCGACAGCGTTGCCGTCCACCTGGATGCGGCCACTGTCCGGATGCAGCAAACCGGTGATCAGATGAAACGTGGTTGTCTTACCGGCCCCGTTCGGCCCCAGCAGACCCACCACTTCTGAACGCTGGAGCTCCAGATCAATCCCCTTGACCAGTGGGCGCCCATCAATGCTGAGGGACACCTGTTCAACAACCAGGCTCATCGTTGATCGGGTCCGGTGGTCAACCCGTTCAACCGCAGGGTGCTGACCACCTGCTGACCCTGGCGGGGCTGGGCCAGGACTCTCTGGCTGTTGAGCAGAACGATGACGCGCTCAGCGCGCAGGGCGCTGCCATCGGCCTGAATCACATCGACGTCCCCGGTGAGCACAATCCTGGCTTCGCGCGAGAAATACTGGGCCTGCCTGGCTGTCGCGACCACGCGCCGGTCGGGATAAACGATCCGCACATTGCCGCTTGCCGTGATCACGCCGGTGCCGTTGTCAGCCTGTTGCTGGTCCGACTCGATCGAGACCAGGCCGGCCGTGGCCAACGCGGCCGCTGGGGTGGCACTGGCGCCTGTTGGCGACGATGGTTGGACCTGTGGCTGTGCCATGGCCGGGCCGTTTGATGGGTCGGCGGGTACCAAGGCAAAGGCCAGCAGCACCCCGGCCAGCTGGCTGAGCGGACGACTGCAACGCCATGGGGTCGACTCCTGGGTCACCAGCCACAGTCAGCGCAATGCAGCAATCTACAGAGCGTCCTGGCGGCCCCCATCACCATCCGCAGGGGGTGACAGCCTGATCAGGCGCAAGGGCGGCAGACCGGAAACAGACTCTGCGTTCTGCTCCTGCTGCTGCAGAACCACCAGATGGCGGGCAGCGGTAGAGACCAGTTCGGACAGCTCAAGTCCCAGGGCCCCGTTGTCGCAGCCCCGTAAACGACCCAGCCCTTCTCCCATCAGGATCGTGGCGCCGCGGCGGTTGTTCCGCTGTTGGTGAAGCTGGGCGACGGCGATCTGCAGGATCCCCTGCAAAACGGGGCGCATGGGACCTTGGGTCTCATGCCACAACTCCTCGAAACCGTCGTGGCAGGCGTACCAGTCGCCCGCGTTGAACAGGTCAATGGCCTGATCAAGACGCGGA
>JAIXOF010000108.1 GCA_027486935.1 Cyanobium sp. C1_MAG_00004
CTCGTCAAGGATCGCGCCCAGCAACTGTTGGGTGGCCGTCGAGGGTGAATTGAGGATCTCGACCGTCACCTCCTTGATGCGCAGCACGTCCCGGGCAAAGCGGGCCACCTCATTGGGGTGGAAGAGCAGAGGATCCTTCTGATCGCTGCGGTATTCGGGATTCAGCCGGCGTGGGTTAAAGGGGGGATTGAGGTTGCGGGGGTCGGTGTTGGTGTAGCGATACACCGAAGCCCGCGATCGGTTCAGGGCCCTTTGCACATCGTCGATGCCGATCAGAGCATCGGAATCAGCGCTTTCGGCTGTAACAAAGGGGAGATTCCCCAGGTCTGCACCAGAGGCCAGGGGACCGCCCAGGCCAGCTTGGGGCATCGTCTGGGGAAGCATGAGACAGCCGTGGGAACCTCGGGACGCAGCGACCCTACCAGAGGTTTCCAATCCCTGCAGGGGCGGGTGGAAAGCAGCGGTGATAGGTTCCGCCCACCTGTTTCTGCTGCCTCCCATGCGCGTCTCCCGCCTGCTGCTGGTGACGCTGCGGGACGACCCGGCCGAAGCCGAGATCCCCTCCCACCGCCTGTTGTTGCGGGCCGGTTACATCCGGCGGGTCAGCAGTGGCATCTATGCCTACCTGCCGCTGCTGTGGCGCGTGCTGCAGAAGGTGTCGCGGATCGTGCGTGACGAGATGGACGCGACCGGGGCCCTCGAGACCCTGTTGCCCCAGCTGCAACCGGCTGACCTGTGGCAACGCAGTGGACGCTGGGCGGGCTACACCGCCGGCGAAGGGATCATGTTCCACCTGCACGATCGTCAGGGGCGTGAACTGGGGCTGGGCCCCACCCACGAAGAGGTGATCACCGCCCTGGCCGCCGATCTGTTGCAGTCCTACAGGCAACTGCCCGTCAATCTGTATCAAATACAGACCAAATTTCGCGATGAGATCCGTCCGCGTTTCGGCCTGATGCGCGGGCGTGAATTCATCATGAAGGATGCCTATTCCTTCCATGCCGATGAGGACTCGCTGCGGCAGACCTACGCCGCCATGGACCAGGCCTACCGGCGCATCTTTGCCCGCTGCGGGCTGCGGGCCGTCGCCGTGGAAGCCGACAGCGGTGCCATCGGCGGTTCGGCCAGCCAGGAGTTCATGGTCACCGCCGAGGCCGGTGAGGACCTGATCCTGACCAGCGCCGACGGCCGTTACGCCGCCAACCAGGAGCGGGCTGTCTCGCTGGCCCCCGAAGCCCGGCCGCTGGCCTCGGTCCCGCTCGCCGAGCTGAACACCCCCGGACTGGCCAGCATCGAGGATCTGTGCAAGGTCCACGGCTTCGATCCCAGCCAGACCGTCAAGGTGCTGCTTCTGCTGGCCCGCTTTGCCGAAGGGCGTCCCCAGCCCTTGCTGGTCTGCCTGCGGGGTGATCAACAGCTCAACGAGGTCAAGCTGGCCAATGCGGTGAGCGCAGCGGCCGAACCCGCCGCCTCAGGCCTGCTCGAGATCGCCCCGATCAGCCCCGAACAACTCCAGGCCGAAGGATTGGCTCCCCTGCCATTCGGCAGTCTGGGCCCGCAGCTGGGCGATGGGGTGCTGGCCGGTGCCCGCAGCTGGCACCCCCGCTTTCTGCGGCTGGCCGATGCCACCGCCAGCGCGCTGCCGTTGTTTGTCTGCGGCGCCTGCCGTCCCGATACCCACCTGGTGGGCGCCAGCTGGAGCAGCCTGGGCGCCCAGGCCGACTGGACGATCAGCACGGTGGATCTGCGCAACGCCCAGCCCGGCGATGCCTGCCTGCACGACCCCGAGCAGCGGCTCCACGCAGCCCGCGGCATCGAGGTGGGTCACATCTTCCAACTGGGACGCAAGTATTCCCAGGCCCTCGAGGCCAGCTTCACCAACGAAAGCGGCCAGAACGAAGCCCTGTGGATGGGCTGTTACGGCATCGGCGTTTCACGGTTGGCCCAGGCAGCGGTCGAGCAGCATCACGACGGCCAGGGCATCTGCTGGCCGGTGTCGATCGCCCCGTACGAGGTGGTGGTCGTTCCGGCCAACACCGAGGACCCGACCCAGGCCCAGCTGGCCGAGAGCCTTTACACAACCCTGCAGGAGGCCGGTGTCGAGGTCCTGCTCGATGACCGCAGCGAACGGGCGGGCGTCAAGTTCAAAGATGCCGACCTGATCGGCATTCCCTGGCGGGTGGTGGTGGGCCGCGGCGCCGCAGCCGGCCAGATCGAGCTGGTCGAGCGTCAGGGGAGCCTGCGCCAGGACCTGGCTGCGGCCGAGCTGCTGACCGTGCTGTTGCCCAGGCTTGAGCAGGGGCGGCGCGGGCTGGCCGAGCAGCCCACCTAGGATGGGTCCCTTGTTGCCCCTGCATCCATGCCCGTGTCGCTTTCAGGTCTTGCCACGGGACTGGCAGCGCTGCTCAGGCCGATTGCCCGGCTGCTGACTCCCCTGTGCCTGGCCGGGGTTCTGCTGCTGAGCTCGTGCAGTGCCTCGGCCAGCGGCCTGAGCGGCAAGTACGTGGATGACACCGTGGCCGTGGCCGACAGCCTGCTGGTGACCATCGGGCTGTCGGCCGATGATCCCGAGCGTCCCGCCGCCGAAGTGCAGGCCCGGTCCCTGATGAACGACTACGTGGCCCGTTACCGGCCCCGCAGTGCCGTGAACGGCCTGAGCTCGTTCACGACCATGCAGACCGCCCTGAATTCCCTGGCCGGCCATTACGCGAACTACCCCAACCGGCCCCTGCCTGAGGCTCTGCAGGCCCGCCTCAGGAAGGAGTTCAAGAGTGCCGAAACCGCGGCGGCTCGCGGTTCCTGAGCCACCAGCCTCGGGCCTGCCTTTGACGAAACGGCAGGCCATCTGAGAGGCTCTCTGTTTGTGCTTAGAAGCGGCTTCGGGCCGCTGTGTCCTTGGCCAACGTTGTCGTCATCGGTGCGCAGTGGGGCGACGAAGGTAAGGGAAAGATCACTGATCTGCTCAGCCGCTCTGCCGACGTGGTGGTGCGCTATCAGGGGGGGGTCAACGCCGGCCACACGATCGTTGTCGACGGACAGGTGCTCAAGTTGCACCTGATTCCCTCGGGGATCCTCTACCCGGACACCATCTGCCTGATCGGCTCCGGCACGGTGGTGGATCCCAAGGTGATGCTGGGCGAGCTCGACATGCTGCTCGAGCTGGGCATCGATGTGAGCGGCCTGAAGCTGGCCTCCACGGCCCACGTGACCATGCCCTACCACCGCCTGCTGGATCAGGCGATGGAACAGCGCCGCGGCGATCGTCGCATCGGCACCACCGGGCGGGGCATCGGTCCCACCTATGCCGACAAGTCAGAGCGCAACGGCATACGCGTGATCGACCTGCTCGATCGCGATCGCCTGCGCGAGCGGCTGGAGGGCCCACTGGCCCAGAAGAACGAGCTGCTACAGACCATCTACGGCCTGGAACCGCTGGACTCCGAGGCCGTGATCGCCGAATACGCCTCCTACGGCGAACGGCTGGCCCCCCACGTGGTCGACTGCACCCGCGCCATCCACCAGGCGGCGCGCAACCGCAAGAACATCCTGTTCGAGGGCGCCCAGGGCACGCTGCTGGACCTGGACCACGGCACCTACCCCTATGTCACCTCGTCCAACCCGGTCAGTGGCGGCGCCTGCATCGGCGCGGGCGTCGGACCCACCCTGATCGACCGCGTGATCGGCGTGGCCAAGGCTTACACCACCCGCGTCGGTGAGGGTCCCTTCCCCACCGAACTGGAGGGGAGCCTCAACGACCATCTCTGTGATCGGGGCCATGAGTTCGGCACCACGACGGGTCGCCGCCGGCGCTGTGGCTGGTTCGATGGGGTGATTGGTCGCTATGCCGTCGAAGTCAACGGCCTCGACTGCCTGGCGATCACCAAATTGGATGTGCTCGACGAACTGGACGAGATCCAGGTCTGTATCGCCTACGAGCTGGAGGGTGAACGGATCGAACACTTTCCCAGCAGTTCCGAAGATTTTGCACGCTGCCGACCGATTTACAAGAGCATGCCGGGCTGGCAGTCTTCCACCGCCGACTGCCGCAGGCTCGAGGATCTGCCGCCAGCAGCCATGGCCTATCTGCGCTTCCTGGCCGAGCTGATGGAAGTGCCGATCGCGATTGTCTCCCTCGGTGCCAGCCGGGACCAAACGATCGTGGTCGAGGATCCCATTCATGGCCCCAAACGGGCCCTGCTGAGCGCCTGAACTGATGTGCCCCAAAACCCTTGATGTCGTCGGCATCGGCAATGCCATCGTCGATGTGTTGGTGCGCGCCGATGACGACGCGATCGACAACCACCAGCTGACCAAGGGCACGATGGCCCTGATCGATGAGCAGCAGGCCGAAGCGCTTTACGCCAGTCTGGGGCCGGGCCTGGAGACCTCGGGCGGTTCAGCCGCCAACACCCTGGCGGGTATCGCCCAGCTGGGGGGCAGGGCAGGGTTCATCGGCCGGGTCAGGGATGACCAGCTGGGGGCAATCTTCAGCCATGACATCAAGGCTGTCGGTGCCCGGTACCAGACACCGCCGGCCACCAGCGGACCGTCGACGGCCCGGTGCCTGATCCTGGTGACCCCGGATGCCCAGCGCACCATGTGCACTTACCTGGGCGCATCGGTGCTGCTGCACCCGGACGACCTGGACCTGGAGATGGTGGCCCAGGCCAAGGTCCTCTACCTCGAGGGCTACCTGTGGGACAGCGATGACGCCAAGGCGGCGTTCATCGCCGCGGCCAAGGTGGCGCGCGCCAACGGTGGTGAGGTCGCCCTGAGCCTCTCGGACGCTTTTTGTGTGGAGCGGCACCGCGACAGCTTCCAGGAGCTGGTCGACGGACACGTCGACATCCTGTTCGCCAACGAGATGGAGATCACCTCCCTCTACAAAGCCAACAGTTTTGAAGAGGCGGCCGAGCAGGTGCGGGGCCGTTGCAAGGTGGCGGCTCTGACCCGCAGCGAACAGGGATCGGTGATTCTCAACGGATCGGGCACCCACCCCATCGACCCGTTCCAGCTTGGGCAGCTGGTGGACACCACCGGGGCCGGCGATCTCTATGCGGCCGGCTTCCTGCATGCCTACTGCCAGGGCCAGGCGATGGAGAGCTGCGGGCGGCTGGGATCGCTCTGCGCCGGCCAGGTGGTCACCCAGCTGGGCCCCCGTCCCCAGGCCGATCTCAGGGCCCTGCAGGCCCAGCACTTGGGCTGAGGGATCAGGCGCCGGGGAACACCTCAGCAGCCAGCCAGCCTGCGTAATCGCTCGAGGCCGTCGCCGGCCAGACCAGCCACTGGGGCTTGTCGTAGCTGTGAAGCTCGCGCACCGCAGCCTCCAGTGCCGGCAGGGCAGTCGGGGTGCTCTTGCAGAGCAGCTGCACCTCCCGAGCGCGCTCAACCTGGCCGTGCCAACGGTAAAAAGAGGTCACGGGCTGCAGGCTGACGCAGGCCACAAGGCCGCGATCCAGCAGCTGTTGGGCCAGGTCTTCGGCGCGCTGCTGATCGGCTTCAGTGGTGAGAGCCAGCATCACCGCGGCCGGTTCGGGTGTTGCTGTTGTTGCTGGCGCCACCGTTGGTCTGGCGAAGGCTCTCCAGCCTGGCCAGCAGGGCCTGCATCGACAAGGGGGCCTGTTCGGGGTCAGGGGCTGGGTCGGGGGCTGGGTCGAGGGCTGGGTCGAGGGCTGGGTCAGGGTCCGCGTCCACAGCGGGCCTGGCCAGCAACAGCAACCGGCAGCCCTGCCTTGCGGCAACCCGGCGCCAGCCGGCCTCGGTGAGGCCACCGGACTGGCGGCAGAGAATCGTGCTGATTCGCCAATGGCGCACCAGCGCCTGCTCGACCCCAAAGCCAGGACCCGGCCGCAGGCAGGCGATGCGATCAGGGCTCAGGCCGGCCGCCTGGGCACACTGCAGCGCTGCCGCTGCCGGCAGCACCCTGGCGTGGTGCAGCGCCCCGGGGCTGCAGGCGACGGCCTGGGCCAGGTGCCGGCCGCCGATGGCCAGCAGCAACCGCTCGCCGGTCAGATCCAGGCTCCGCAAGTCCGACAGCCCGACCAGCAGGGTCGCCCCGTCAGCGGCGAGGGGCTCGCGCTCAAGGCGCAGCAACAGCTGGCTCTGCTGCCGGCAGCCCTGCAACAGAGAGCGGCTGATCTGGGTGGCAAACGGATGGGTGGCATCGATCAACGCAGCAAAGGGCAAGCCCTGCGATGCGGCCTGCTGCAGCTGGGCCGCCAGGGCGACGGCCCCGTTGAGCGCCCCGACCTGCAGCTCGAGAGGGGCACCTGCCAGCAACGGCCGATAGGGAAGGGCGGCGGCGGCGCTCACCACCGACACGCGCAGCGACCAGCCGCATTGCAACAGCTGGGCAGCCAGGCGTGGTCCCTCACCGGTTCCAGCGAACATCCACAGACGGGGACCCTGGTGCATTCGGGGTTGGTGGTTCAGGATGGTCGCCACCGCGGGTTCCAACGGGCGTGAATCACTGTCTTCTTGAGGTGGAGGTGCTGGAGGTACCCCAGGTGCGGTACACCCAGGACAACCAGACCCCGATCGCCGAAATGCTGGTCAGTCTGGACGGTCTCAGGCCCGATGACCCCCCGGGCCAGCTCAAGGTGGTGGGATGGGGAAACCTGGCCCAGGAGCTGCCGGCACGGGTGCAGATCGGCCAGCGTCTGCTGATCGAAGGCCGCCTGCGCATGAACACGGTGACCCGCCAGGACGGCGTCAAAGAAAAGAAAGCCGAATTCACCCTGTCCCGTCTTCACCCAATGGCCTCGGGGGCTGCAACTCAGGCGCCAGGGGCAGTCAGGCCAGCGGCGGCGGCCCCGGCACCAGCAGCCCCGGCTCCGGCAGCGGTGCCACCAGCTCCTGCACCGGCAGCCGCCGCGGCACCCACCTGGAATGCTTCGCCCCTGGTGCCCGAGCTGGGTGACGACGACATCCCCTTCTGATCAGAGGTCAGGGCGCTCGCGGGCCTGATCGAGCAGCTGTCCCAGCTCCCGCTCCAGGGCCGCCAGATCCAGGCGCCACTGGGGCCAGCAGCCAGCATCGAGCTGACGCAACAGCCACAGGCGATCCTCGCTGAGCTGGGCGACCAGCTCGGCGGTGGTCGGTTCGGCCGAGGGCCCCTGGGAGGTCGTGTCCGAAGCAGAAACCATCGCGCTGGCGGGACTGGTCACCATCCTGCAGCCTGCTGGTCGAAGATGGCGCCATGAACGCACTGCTCTCCCCCGGAAGCCTGGTCACCCTCGCCGGTGCCGTACTGACGGTGATCGGCTCGAT
The DNA here is from genome assembly GCA_027486935.1 of Cyanobium sp. C1_MAG_00004. Taxonomy (GTDB): domain Bacteria; phylum Cyanobacteriota; class Cyanobacteriia; order PCC-6307; family Cyanobiaceae; genus RGUW01. The sequence goes on from JAIXOF010000108.1 coordinate 7,270, forward strand.
CGCTTACCTGGGCGACAACGCCAACCTCAGCCTGCCGACAATTTTTTACGGGATTCCGATCCTGCTGGGGGGCCTGGCCCTCAAATCGTCGGAGCTGCCCCCGCCTCAGCGGCTGACGCCGCCCGCGCAATTCAGCAGCGAGCGCGAGCAACCGGCCAATGCCGACCTCAAACGTCTGCGCAGCGATCTGCTGCGCTGGCGCTATGGGCAGAAAGCGCACCTGGAGAGCTCTCTTGAAGCCCTCAAGCTGTGGGATGAGGATCAGCCGCCCCAGCTGCAGAGCCTTGCTGAGACCGTTGAAGAAGGCTGTTACGGGCTGGAACTGACCTTTGACTGCGGCGCCGTGCCGATCGGGCGCTGGCAGGATCAGAGCGAGCGTCTGGGTCGCTTCTTTGGCCCTGGCCTTTGTGCCCGGGTGGAGCAGCTGCCGACCGATCGGCTGCGACTCACCCTGCGCACCACCAGCGCCCCAGCAGCGCCGCATCTCTGACGCCGCATCTCTGACGCTGCAACCCTGACGCCCCAACCCTGACGCCCCGCCGTGAGCTCCGAAGCCTGCATCAACCGCGACGACGCCCAGCGGGTCTCGGTTCTCAGCGAAGCCCTGCCCTACATCCAGCGCTTCGCAGGCCGACGCATGGTGATCAAGTACGGCGGCGCCGCCATGGTGCAGGCCGATCTACAAGAAGCGGTCTTCCGCGACCTGGTGCTGCTGCGCAGCGTCGGGGTGCAGCCGATCGTGGTCCACGGCGGCGGTCCTGAGATCAACCACTGGCTATCCAGGCTGGCGATCGAACCCCGCTTCGAGGACGGCCTGCGGGTGACCGACCCAGCCACCATGGACGTGGTCGAGATGGTGCTGGTCGGCCGGGTCAACAAACAGATCGTCAACGGCCTGCACCGGGTTGGCGGCCGCGCCGTGGGCCTGTGCGGCAGCGACGGCAGCCTGGTCACCGCCCGGGCCTACGGCGATGGGTCACGGGGGCTGGTGGGCGATGTGGCGGCGGTCAACACCGCCGTCCTCAAGCCCCTGCTGGATGCGGGCTACATCCCGGTGATCTCGAGCGTGGCTGCCGACAGCAACGGTCAGTCCCACAACATCAATGCCGACACCGTCGCCGGTGAACTGGCGGCAGCCCTGCAGGCCGAGAAGCTGATCCTGCTGACCGACACCCCGGGGATCCTGCGGGATCGCCATGACCCCGACTCGTTGATCGGACAGCTCAGCCTGGCCTCAGCCCGCGAACTGATGGCCAGCGGCGTGGTGCAGGGGGGGATGACCCCCAAGACCGAATGCTGCATCCGCGCCCTGGCCCAGGGCGTCACCGCCGCCCACATCCTTGACGGACGCGTGCCCCACGCCCTGCTGCTCGAGGTCTTCACCAACACTGGCATCGGCACAATGGTGGTGGGCAGCGACCGCCACCTGGACCCCGCTGGCGACGGTGTCCGCTGAACCCACCGCTGCGGTGAGCGCGGCCCAACTGAGCCAGGCCCGTGCGGCGCTGGAGCGCGGCGATTACGGCCAGGTGGTGCGCTTGCTTCTCTCACCTGAGCAGGCCACAGCCGGCGGACCGGGCGAACTGCGCGATCCAGAACTGCTGCTGCTGCTGGCCACCGCCTGGATGGGCCAGGGCCGCAACGACGCGGCCCTGGCCTGCTGCCGGAGGCTCAGGGCCTGCGGCGATCCCACCCTCAAGGCCCAGGCCCGCGAACTGCAACGGGTGCTCGAAGCCCCGGCCCTGCAGCGGCCCCGGGACTGGTCGCTGACCCTGCCGGATCTGGCCGGCAGCGACGCCGCCATCGGTCGACAGCTAGGAACGCTAAGCCGGCGCGGCCGCCCGCGGCCCGCGGGCCCACCGCCACCGCCGGTCGGGCCGACCCGCGCCCCGGTCGGTTTTGCCCTGGTGGTGCTGGTGCTGATCGCGCTGGGGTTGTTGCTGGGCGGTTGCGGTGCGGCCCACACCGAGCTGCGGTTTGCCGGGCCCGGCCGGCTGCAGCTGAGCGAGCATCTGCAGCTCGAGGGTCCCGCACCGGCGCCATGGCAACGGCGATTGAGCGCCAACCTGCAACGTCAGGGGTTCAAGCAGAGCCAACAGGGCCCTGAGCTGGTGTTGCGCGGACCGGTGCTGCCCAGCCGCCAGGCCCTGGAGCAGCTGCGTCAGGCATTCGGCCAGGCCGCCGCCCAGGCCGCCCTTTCCGTGCCACCCCCGCGGCTGGAGCTGCAGAGCCGCAACTGGCTGCTGGCCCTCGAAGAGCACTACGACCTGGAGTTCGATCTGAGGGGCCTGGGACCCTGGGGCGGCCTGGATCTGGCCCTGGAGCTCGATGGCCTGAACCCGCGCGCGGTGCGGCAGGCCGCTCCCGTTGCGGTCCAGCCCCTGGGACGGGGGGCTGGACTGCTGTGGAAACTGCAGGCCGGTACCAACAACGGACTGGTGCTGCACCTCTGGCGCTGGAATCCCCTGGGCCTGGGGGCAGTCCTGGTGGTGGTGGTGCTGCTGCTGAGCCTGGGACTGCAGCATCTGCGCCGGCTGCTGGGCTTCGGACTGCCCGAGTTACCGGGCTGAGCGGGTTCCCCAGGCCAAAATCGATTCAGAGTGCCAGTGGATCGGGGTCGATCGCCAGGCCCACGCCAGCCGGAAGGCAGGTGCGCAGCTCAGCCTCCTGCGGCAGGGGAATCGGGCTGCCGGCTGGTCCGTGCAACAGCAACTGCCAGCGGCTACGGCCCGCCACCCGGGCCACCGGCGCCGGCGCCGGTCCGATCAGACACCAACCGGCTGCGTCGACCTGGGGCTGCAGCCTGGCGGCCAGAGCCGCCGCCGCCGTGGCCGTGGCGCTGGCGGCGGGGCCCGCGAGGCGCAGCAGGCAGGCACGGGCAAACGGCACCAGGGAGCCCCGACGCCTGAGCTCGAGTTCCTCGGCCAGGAAAGCTCCGTAACGCCCGCTCACCAGGTGCTGGATCACCGGATGCTCGGGGCTGTAGGTCTGCACCAGCACCTCGCCAGGCAGGGCACCCCGCCCCGCCCGGCCTGCCAATTGCAGCAACAACTGCAGCGACTGTTCCCCGGCACGCAAGTCGGGGCGGTGCAGCAGGCCATCGGCCGCCAGGACCGCCGCCAGGGTCACCCGGGGCAGGTCCATGCCCTTGGCCAGCATCTGGGTTCCCACCAGCACATCGGCCTCGCCGGCGGCAAAACGGTCCAGCAGCTGCCGGTGGCCATCGCGGCCGCGGGTGCTGTCGCGGTCGAACCGAAGCAGCCGCAGCTCGGCCAGATCCTCTGCGAGTTGCTCCATCACCCGCTGGGTCCCGGCGCCAAAGGGCTTGAACGCGCTCGAACCACAGGCACCGCAGCGGTCGGCGCAGCCCTGGCGGTGATCGCACCAATGGCAGCGCAGCCACTCCTGACCACCATTGCTGCGATGCACGGTCAGGGCCACATCGCAGTTCGGACAGAGCACCGCGGTGCCGCAGCTGCGGCAGCTCAGAAACGAGCGGTAGCCACGACGGGGAACCAGCACCACCGCCTGCTCGCCCCGCTGCTTGACCCCCTGCAGGCGCTCGAGCAACGGGCGGCTGAGCAGGCGGCGGTGGCCGGCGGCCAGCTCCTGCCGCATGTCGACCAGCCGCACGGGCGGCAGCGGCCGGGCACCGATGCGCTCGGGCAGTTCGAGCAGGGCGGTCTGGCCCTGACGGCAGGCGAGCCAGGTCTCAAGCGAGGGTGTGGCCGTGCCCAGCAGCAGCACCGCGCCGTCCTGGGCAGCCCGAAGCCTGGCCACGTCGCGGGCGTGGTAGCAGGGCATGGGACTGTCCTGCTTGTAGGAGCTGTCGTGCTCCTCATCCAGCACGATCAGCCCCAGCTGCCGCAGGGGTAGAAACACGGCCGAACGGGTGCCGACCACCACCTGGGGGGCGGCGCTGGCCAGGGCGGCACGCCAGCTGGCGACGCGATCGCCATCGGCCAGGCCGCTGTGGTACTCGAGCACCGCCGCGCCAAAGCGGGCACGGGCCCGATCGAGCAATTGCGGGATCAGGCCGATCTCGGGGCTGAGCAGCAGCACACTGCGGCCCTGCTGCAAGGCCTGCTGGGCCGCCTGCAGGTAGACCTCTGTCTTGCCCGAACCGGTGACCCCCCACAGCAGCAGGCTGCTGCCGGGAGCCGCAGCGCTGATCGCCGCCAGGACCTTGGCCTGATCCGGACTGAGGTGGCGAGGGGCCTCCAGCTGCTGGGGGCCGATGGCCAACGGAGCGCGGCGCACCAGCTGCCGCCGTTCAAGGCCGGCCAGCACAGCGCGGCTGTGCATTCCGGCGGCGCACAGCTCCGCCAGGGGAACCGTGCCCCCAGCGGCAGCGACCGCATCGAGCAGGGCGGCCTGAGCGCTGGTCAAGCGCTGATCGGCCAAGTCAGCCAGGGGGCCTTCAATCTGCCATTGGGGCCTGGGGGCGCGCACCGGTTGCTGGCGCCGCTGGCCCAGCCAGGCCGCGGGCAGCGCACTCTTGAGCGTTTGAAAGGTGCTGGTGTGACAGTTGCGGGCCACCTGCTCAATCAGGGCCTGCCACTGGGGGGTGACGGCAGCGGACTGCAGCAGCTGCTCGATCGGTCTGATGCTGTCTGGGGCCAGATCAGCGGGCGCTGCAGTCAGCACCTGCACCACAAGCCCGGACTGGCGCCTGCCCCGCAGGCGCACCTGCACCAGATCCCCGGCAGCAACAGCCAGTCCCCGGGGGTTGGCATAGGTGAAGATCTGCCCATCACGGCCAGCCTCAACCCAGACCTGGAGCCAGTTCGGGGGCACTGCGCCTGGATCCGTGGCCACCGAACTTGCAAACCTGTCTCGCCATTCTTAAGATGGCGTTGTTGGGTAGTCCATGGACTGCCGTCGGAACGAGGAAGAGTTCCGTCCAGAGGGAAGACCCGAAGAGAGCGCCGGAAATCGACCTTCCTTCAGGAGGGCTTTCCAACTGGCCTCCCGGTCTGCGACCTCCCCTGACAGCGCTCCACAGGCTTCGGCCTACCTCCCATCCCTCCGGCACCGTTCCCACTCTGTCGCCTTCACCAGGACGCTCCAGTGACCCTTTCAGAAGGGTTCTTTTGGCTGGTTGTCCGACACGTGTTCAGGTCCGCTGCCGGCCAGCGTTCTGCGTCCAGAGCCCCAGGCGTCGCGCCTCGCCCAGCGAGGTTGATCGGTTGCTTCTGGCCCAGGTTTCGCTCCTGAGCTGATTCTTCCCTCCAGACCCGTCTTCGTTCCGCACTCCAGTCTTCCCATGAGTCCTGCTGCCACCGCTGAAGGTCCGATCATTCTTGACATCACGGCGGCAGGGTCCGGTACCAGCCGCCTTGTCGATCCAGCTCCCAAGAGCAAGAGCAGCAAGGCAGCCAAGCCCGCCGCCAGCAAGGCCAGCACCACCAAGGCTGCTGCCAAGACGTCTGGGTCGAAGTCAACGGCGTCGAAGACAACTGCTTCGAAGACAGCCGCTGCCAAAAGCACCACCAAGGCCAAGGCCGCAACCAAGACGGTGGCCGACAAAGGCGTCAGCGGCGATGCAGACATCGACCTTGAAGCCAGCGCCGATGCGCTGATCAGCGCATCGGGCGCAGCCGACGAGGCCAGGGATGACAAGAACGCCAAAGCCCTGGCCAGCATCAAGGTGGGCCCCAAGGGGGTCTACACCGAGGATTCGATCCGGGTGTACCTGCAGGAGATCGGCCGGATCCGCCTGCTGCGCCCCGATGAAGAGATCGAACTGGCCCGCAAGATCGCCGATCTGTTGCAGCTCGAAGAGCTGGCCGCCCAGTTCGAAGCCGACCACGGCCACTACCCCGACACCAAGGAGTGGGCCGCCCTGGTCGAGATGCCCCTGATCAAGTTCAGGCGCCGGCTGATGCTGGGCCGGCGGGCCAAGGAAAAGATGGTGCAGTCGAACCTGCGCCTAGTGGTCTCGATCGCCAAGAAGTACATGAACCGGGGCCTGAGCTTCCAGGACCTGATTCAGGAGGGATCCCTCGGCCTGATTCGCGCCGCCGAGAAGTTCGACCACGAGAAGGGTTACAAGTTCTCGACCTACGCCACCTGGTGGATCCGCCAGGCGATCACCCGCGCCATTGCTGACCAGTCGCGCACGATCCGCCTGCCGGTCCACCTGTACGAGACCATCTCGCGCATCAAGAAGACCACCAAGACCCTGAGCCAGGAGTTCGGCCGCAAGCCCACCGAAGAGGAAATCGCCGAATCGATGGAAATGACCATCGAGAAGCTGCGCTTCATCGCCAAGAGCGCCCAGCTGCCCATCTCGCTGGAGACCCCAATCGGCAAAGAGGAGGACTCCCGCCTGGGCGACTTCATCGAGGCTGACATCGAGAACCCCGAGCAGGATGTGGCCAAGAACCTGCTGCGCGAGGACCTCGAAGGCGTGCTGGCCACCTTGAGCCCGCGTGAGCGTGATGTGCTGCGGCTGCGCTACGGCCTTGATGACGGCCGTATGAAGACCCTCGAGGAGATCGGCCAGATCTTCGATGTGACCCGCGAACGCATCCGCCAGATCGAGGCCAAGGCCCTGCGCAAGTTGCGTCACCCCAACCGCAACGGTGTGCTCAAGGAGTACATCAAGTAGGTCCGTCCAACTCCTGAATATCCCCCCTCTGTCCCTGAAGCCGGTGGTTCAGCCACCGGCTTCGTTGTGTCTGTCGCCATGAGCCTCAGAGTTTCCATCGTGTTGCCCACCTACAACGAACGGGGGAACATCGAACCGTTGTTGCAGCAACTGCTGCCACTCCAGGAGCACGTGGACCTGGAGCTGCTGGTGGTCGACGACGATTCCACCGACGGCACTGCTGAGCTGGTGCGCCAGCTGGCCCGGCAGGAACCCCGGCTGCGGCTGATCCGCCGCATAGGACGCTCGGGCCTGGCCAGTGCCATCAAGGAGGGCCTGCTCGACGCCACCGGCGATCTGGCGGTGGTGATGGACAGCGACGGCCAGCACGAACCGGCCTCGGTGCTGCAGGCCATCAAAGCCCTGCAACAG
>JAIXOF010000007.1 GCA_027486935.1 Cyanobium sp. C1_MAG_00004
CCAGGCCATGTCGTACGCCCTGACACGCACGTCGTCCGTGTGCTGGTCGTTCGTGGTGTCGGCCTCACAGGCATCGGGCTACTCGTCAGGCGGGTCCGGCGCGTCCCTGATCCCCTATGCGCTTCCGAGCGTGGGCTCCGGTGTCGGCCAGACTGTGATCTTCCGCGTCCGCGGCAGCTCGAGCGTCCGCGCCGTGCTGTCTGCGACGTCGACCATCTCGTCGAGCGACCGCTACGAGATCACCTACACCCAGACGTCGACCGAGGTGCGCCGCGTGCTCTCGACGGGCACCAGCTCTGTGGCGCTCACGAGCGCCACCTCCCTCCTTCCGGCCTCGACGTCCTCGTGGGCGCACCTCGCCATCACCATCGACCGCACGGGCAGGAGGATCCTCCTCGGCACCCGGCCCAGCAACGATCCCGCCGCCGCCATCACGACTGTGCTGACCCTCGACGAGTCTGCGTCGACGCAGCTGACCATCACCCGCGTGGGCTTCACTGCGTCCACTTCGGGTGCCGTGGTGTCTAGCGCGTGCTTCGACAGCGCGGCCTCGTCTGCGGGCTCTCTCTTCTCCATCAACAGCGCGACGGGCGTCGTCACGACCGCCTCGGCGCTCAACTTCGAGGCGCAGCAGTCGTACGGCGTGGAGGTGCAGGTGACAGACCAGACGACGGGCAACGGCCTGCTCCCCGCCAACCTCGTCGACTACGCCGTACTGCTCGTGTCAGTGACGGACAAGAACGAGGCCCCGGCGTGGACGACCCTCGTCACTTGCGCCGGCGCCCCTCTGTCGACGGCCAGCTACGTGGCGTGCCTGTCGATCCCGGAGAACTCGGCCGTCAACGCGGGTCCTACCGGCTCTGTGCCGGACGCGTCTGACCCCGACACGCTCGCCGGCCAGACGCGCACGTACGCGACCCAGCTCGACGGCAATGCGGCTGGCGGCACACGCATCTTCGACATCGGTGCGTCCAATCGCGCCGTGTCTCTGCGTCAGGCCGTGCTCGACTTCGAGTCGACCTCGAGCTACGTGGTCCGCCTGACGGTCACGGACGTGGGCGCGCCGACTCCTCAGCTGTCCGGCTCGGGCGACGTCTTCATCTCCGTCGTGGACGTGAACGAGGCCCCGACCATCTCTGCGACGTCCCGCAGCGTGCCCGAGAACTCCGCGGCGGGCACACTGGTCGGCGACCCTATCCCTGCATCCGATCCGGACCGGTCTGCGCCGTTCTCGACTTTGTCGTACTCGATCGTGGGCGGGGACGGGCAGTCCTTGTTCACCATCAACAGCGGCTCCGGTCAGATCAGCGTGGCGTCCGGCGCGTCTCTGAATTTCGAGGCCAAGAGCTCCTACACGGTGACTGTGCGTGTGAGTGACGGCGGCAGCCCCGCTCTCACCGCCGACGCGGTCGTCACCATCTCGATCCTCGACGTGAACGAGAGGCCTACTCTGTCGGGCCCGTGGATCCGCGACATCAACGAGAACGCTGTCGCCCCGGCCCCTGCTGGCGCCGCCTTGTCTGCATCGGACCCCGACCGCGGCCAGCGTCTTGTGTTTTCCGTCACTGGCGGGGACGGTGCTGGCGTGTTCCAGGTGAATCCTTGCAGCGGCCAGATCGAGCTCGCTCCAGGCCAGACTCTCAGCTTCCGCACCAAGGCTACCTACTCGCTCGTCGTGACCGTCACCGACAACGGCTCACCATCTCAGCTGTCTGATACTCGCACCTACACCGTCAACGTCGTCGATGTGAACGACCCGCCGCTTGTATCGGACCAGGCCTTCACTGTACCGGAGAACTCCGGCTCAGGCACACTTGTGGGCTCGCCCGTCGCATGGACCGACCCGGACTCGACGGGTGCGAACCCGGCCTGGTACACGCAGTCCTTCGCCATCATCGCCGGGAACGACCGCGGCGTCTTCGCCATCGACAGCTCGACGGGTCAGATCACTGTGTCGAACGGCGGCGCCTCTCTCCTCAACTTCGAGGATGCCAACGCGAACGTCTACAACCTGCTCGTGCGCGTGACCGACGGCGGCGGCGCGTCGACCACGGCGACGATGACCGTGACTGTGACCGACGTCAACGAGAACCCGACATTCGCAGACGCAACCTACGCCCGCTCCATCGACGAGAATAGCCAGCGCAGCCCTCGGACGTCGGGCGAGAACGTCGGCAGCCCCATCCTCGCGACGGACCAGGACGCCGGCCAGTCGCCGAGTCTGTCGTTCTCGATCGTGGGCGGCAACGGCCTCAGCTACTTCAGCATCGTGGCGACGGGCGCCAGCCGCGGACAGATCCAGCTCACGACCACAGGTGCATCGGCGCTCAACTTCGAGGCGGCGGCGTCTCACACTCTGTCTGTGCGCGTGACGGACACGGGCAGCCTCACGGCCACCACAAGCATCACCATCAACATCATCAACCGCAACGAGGCGCCCGCCATCTCGGCGCAGTCCCGCAGCGTGCGCGAGAACGTCGCCGTCCTCACCGCCGTCGACACGCCTGTCGTCGCGTCGGACGTCGATGAGTCCGCGTCCAACCTCCGCTTCGCCATCACGGCGGGCAACAACGCGGGCGTGTTCGGCATCGACGCATCGACGGGCCAGTTGTTTATCGCGAGCACCGCCAACCTCAACTTCGAGACCACGAAGACCTACTCCCTGACTGTGTCGGTGACAGACACGGGCTTCCCGGAGGGCTCCGCCAACGCGCTCACCTCCACGGCCACCGTCACCGTCACGATCCTCGACGTGAACGAGGCCCCGACCATCTCGACCGCATCCTTCGCTGTCGACGAGAACTCGGTGTCTGGCACGTCTGTCGGCACTGTGGTGTTCGGCGACGTCGATGCATCAGATGCGGGCGCCAACAAGCTCACACTCACCATCGTGTCCCAGGAGCCGACCTCGACGGGCAAGACCGCCTTCGCCATCAACAGTGCGACGGGCGCCATCACTGTGGCGTCCGGCGCGGACCTTGACTTCGAGCGCAAGAGCACGTACGCTCTGACTGTGCGCGTGACCGACAGCGGCTGGGACTCTCAGGGCGCTCTGAGCGCGACCGCATCTCTGATTGTGACGATCCGCGACAAGGACGAGGTGCCGGCCTTTGCGCAAAGTACGTACTCTTTCTCTGTCCCCAAGAACGCCGCAACCAACCTCATCACTGGTGTCGCCCGCGCCACCGACCAGGATGCAGGTGACACATTGACTTGGTCGCTGGTCTCAGCATCTTCCAACGTGACGCAGAGCAGCATCACCTGGCTCGCCGTGAACCCCTCCACGGGCGCGATCTTTGTGAGCCGCACGGGCTCGACGCAGTTCACTCTGGGCTGGACTCTCCGCGTGTCCCTTCGCGTGACGGACGTCGCGGGCAACGCCGACACTGCCGACGCCTATGTGACCGTCGTGGACTCGAACGACCCTCCCGTCATGGCGGATGCGACCCGCAGCGTGGCAGAGAACTCCGCGGCGGGCACTGCTGTGGGCCAGCCTCTGCCCGCGTCGGACCCGGACGTAGGCCAGGTGCTGACGTACGCCATCGTGAGCGGCAACATCGACAACGCCTTCCGCATCGAGTCATCCGGGGGCCAGCTCCGCGTCAACACCGCATCGGCGCTCAACTTCGAGGCCCGCTCCTCTTACATCCTGGTTGTTTCTGTGACCGACAACGGCATCGGCGCCCTCAGCGCGACCGCAACCGTGACGATCACTGTCACGGACGTCAATGAGGCGCCCACCGCCCCCGCCACGACTGCCTTCTCCGTCGACGAGAACAGCGCCGTCGGCACGTCGGTCGGCACCCTCACGGCGTCCGACGTCGACGCGGCCGACCAGGGCAGCAACAAGCTGACCTTCTCGCTGGTGACGACGGGCTCTCCCTTCACGGTCAACGGCGCGACGGGCGCACTCACCGTGGGGTCGGCGACTCTGGACTTCGAGGCCCAGGGCAGCTACACCCTCACGTACCGCGTGACGGACACGGGCGGTCTGACGGGCGACGGGCAGGTGGTCGTGACGATCAACAACCGCAACGACGCGCCCGCTCTCTCGGACGTGTCTGCGAGCGTCGACGAGCTGGGCTCCGGCCTGTCTGTGACGACGATCCGCGCCACGGACCAGGACGCGGGCCAAGCTATGTCGTATGCCCTGTCGCGCACGTCGTCCGTGTGCTGGTCGTTTGTGGTGTCGGCCTCGCAGGCGTCGGGCTACTCGTCCGGGGGGTCCGGCGCGTCTCTGATCCCCTTTGCGCTTCCGAGCGTGGGCTCTGGTGTCGGCCAGACGGTGATCTTCCGCGTCCGCGGCAGCTCGAGCGTCCGCGCTGTGCTGTCCGCGACGTCGTCCGTCTCGTCGAGCGACCGCTACGAGATCACCTACACCCAGACGTCGACCGAGGTGCGTCGCGTGCTCTCGACGGGCACTGGCGCTGTGGTGCTCACGAGCTCCACGTCCCTCCTGCCTGCCTCGACGTCCTCGTGGGCGCACCTCGCCATCACCATCGACCGCACGGGCAAGAAGATCCTCCTCGGCACCCGACCCAGCAACGATCCAGCTGCGACCATCACGACTGTGCTTACCCTCGACGAGTCTGCATCGACGCAGCTGGCCATCACCCGCGTGGGCTTCACCGCGTCCACGTCGGGCGCCGTTGTGTCTAGCGCTTGCTTCGACAGCGCGTCTGCGTCTGCGGGCTCTCTCTTCTCCATCGACAGCGCGACGGGCGTCGTCACGACCGCATCGGCGCTCAACTTCGAGGCGCAGCGGGTGTACGGCGTGGAGGTGCAGGTGACGGACCAGACGGCGGGCAACAGCCTGCTCCCGGCCAACCTCGTCGACTACGCCGTGCTCCTCGTGTCCGTGAC
>JAIXOF010000046.1 GCA_027486935.1 Cyanobium sp. C1_MAG_00004
CATGGTTCTGGAACACGTCAAACAGCAAGGCCGCGCTGATCTGCAGCTGGCCCCCGGTCTTGTTCTGACCTGGCATGGCCTGGGTGATCAGGCCGCTCACCTGGGCGATGGCGCGAAAGCGCCGGCGGCACAGTTCTGAAAAATTGAGCGCCTGTTCCAGGTCGGCTTCCAAATGCTCCAGATTGAGCAGTTCGTCGCCATGGAGCTCCAGCAGCTCGTCAAAGGGGTAGCCCTTGGGGGCCAATAGCTCAAAGCCGTAGTCGTTGACCGACACGGTGATCGTGCTGGCCCGGTGGCGGGCCAGGCGCCAGGCCCAAAGAAAGCCGATGCCTTCGTGCACGAATCGCCCTTCGAATGGGTAGACGAACAGGTGGCTGCCTTCGCGGCTGCGGCAGTGCTCGACCAGCAGCTCTTCACCCCGCGGCAGGCGTGAGAGATCGGCCTGGCGCTCCAGCAGGGGCCTTAGGGCTTCAAGCTCGGGGGTGTCGAGCTCGCCCTCGGCCGCCAGGGCCCTGGCACAGCGGTCGATCTCCAGGCGCAGGTGCTCGCTGAGCAGATCGGAAAGGGCCATCTGGCCGCCGGCCCAGGCCGGCACGGTGCTGCTCTTGCGGGTTGTGGCCTTGACCTGGGCCGTCATCTCGCGCAGCCGCACGAATTCGAGCTGCCGGCCGGCGAAGAAGAAGACATCACCGGGTTTGAGGCGGCTGATGAACGCTTCTTCGACATGGCCGATCACGGCTCCGCGCACGAACCGCACCGTCACCGAGCGGTCGGCGGTGATTGTGCCGATGTTGAAGCGATGCAGCCTTGCGATCGCCTTGTCGAGCACGCGGTAGCGATAGGGCTCGCCATCGGCGACAGGTTTGTCGATGGCAACCGGTTCGTCGTCGATCAGTTGGCAGCGCACCAACTTGCGGTAGCGGGGGTAGGCCGCTAGACACTGGCCGCCGTGCTCCAGAAAGTCGAGGCACCATTGCCAGTGGCTGTCGCTGAGATCGCGAAAGCTCCAACAACAGCGCACGCTCTCCAGCTCTTGCATAGGGACAAAACCCGGGCCGCAGGCCAATGTCACCAGGTGCTGCAGCAGCACATCGAGAGGCAGCCGCGGGGGTCGGCGGTGCTCCACCAGGCCCTCCATCAGGCCCCGGCGCATGGCGCTGACTTCGAGCAACTCCAGTGCATTGGTGGGCATGAACAGCACCTGGGAGGTGCCGCCGGGAAGGTGGGCGCTGCGGCCGGCCCGCTGCAGCAGCCGCGCCAGGTTCTTGGCGCTGCCGATCTGCACCACCCGTTCGACCGGTTGAAAGTCAACCCCCAGATCGAGCGAGCTGGTGCACACCACCCAGCGCAGCGCGCCGCTTTTGACCTGGGCCTCGATCGCCTCGCGTTCGGCGCGGTCGATGGCGCTGTGGTGCAGGGCCAGGGCGCCCTCCATCTCGGGGCAGGCAAAGCGCAGGCACTGGTGCCAGCGTTCGGCCTGGTTGCGGGTGTTGGTGAACAGCAGGGTGCTGATGCCGGGGTCCAGCCCCGCCACCAGCTCTTCGTACATGCGCAGGCCCAGGTGCCCGCCCCATGGAAAGCCATCGATGCTTTCGGGCAGCAGGCTGCGAATCGCCGTTTGGCGTTGGATGGGGGCGGTGATCAGTCGGGGTTGCCGTGGGGATGGCGACGGATCGACGCCAACCGCCGCCTGGGCCGCCTCGTTCAGGTTGCCGATGGTGGCGCTGATCGCCCAGGTGCGCAGCCGCGGCCTGAGTCGCCGCAGCCAGCTGAGGCACAGCTCGGCCTGCACCCCCCGCTTGCTGCCCATCAGCTCGTGCCATTCGTCGAGGACGACGGCCTGCAGCTGGGCAAACAGCTCTGGGGCTTTGGCGTTGCTGAGCAGCACGCTCAATGACTCGGGCGTGGTGATCAGGATCTGGGGCGGGGTGCGCAGCTGTTTGGTGCGCTCGGTGCTGCTGGTGTCACCGTTGCGGATGCCCACCCGCAATGGCCAGCCCATGGCGCTGATCGGCTGTTCGATCGCCAGGGCCAGATCGCGGCTCAGGGCCCGCAGCGGTGTGATCACCAGCAGCCGCAATCCCGCTGGGCTGCCATCGGCCAGCAGTTCGGCGATCGGACCCATGACCGCCGCGTAGGTCTTGCCCGAGCCGGTGGGCACCTGGATCAGACCGCTGTCGCCATCCAGGTAGGCCTTCCAGGATTGCCGTTGAAAGGCCATCGGCGTCCAGCCCTGCTGACTGAACCAGGCCTCGATCGGCGCCAGCCGTTGCTGTTGGGTGCTGCTCAAGGCGCCTGCTCCAGCAGCGCCAGGGCCGTGGCCAGGGTGTCGGCCTCACCGGCTGGCTTGTCGCGGCGCCAGCGGCTGATGCGCGGGAAACGCACGGCGATACCGCTTTTGTGGCGGGTTGAGCGTTGGATTCCTTCAAAGGCAAGCTCGAACACCTGCAGGGGCTCGACTGCGCGCACCGGCCCGAAGCGCTCGGTGGTGTGTGCCCGGATCCAGCGATCGAGAGCTGTGATCTCGCCATCGTCGAGCCCCGAGTAGGCCTTGGCGAAACTCACCAACACCCCGTTGCCGTTCCACAGCCCAAAGGTGTAGTCGGTGAACAGGTTGGCGCGGCGGCCGCTGCCGGCCTGGGCATAAAGCAGCACCGCATCAAGGGTGTGGGGATCGAGCTTGTGCTTCCACCAGTGGCCCCGCTTGCGGCCATTCAGGTACGGCGAGTCCAGGGCTTTGAGCATCAGCCCCTCGGCACCGGCATTGCGGGCCTGCTGACGCAGGGGCTCCAGCTGCTCCCAGGTGTCGAGTGTCAGACGCTCCGACAGGCGCAGGCGCCCGGCTCCGGGAGCATCAGCCGTCTCTGGCAGCTGTTGGATCAGGGACTCCAGGGCGGTGCGGCGTTGGTGCAGGGGTCTGGGGCGCCAATCCTCGCCCCCCAGCTCGAGCAGGTCGTAGGCCACGAACGCTGCAGGGCACTCGGCCAGCAGCTTGCTGCCTGGCTTTTTGCGGCCCAGCCGCCGTTGCAGGACGTTGAAGGGGGCCGGCCGATCGGCATCTGCTGTCCAGACGATCACCTCGCCGTCGATCACGGTGCCATCCGGCAGGGCGGCAGCGGCGCTGATCAGCTCGGGAAAGGCCTCATGCAGCAGCTCTTCGCCGCGGCTCCAGAGAAAACCCTGGCCGCTTCGCCGGATCAGCTGGCCGCGGATGCCGTCCCACTTCCATTCGGCCTGCCAATCGCCGGCGTCTCCTGGCAACAGCTCCTGCAAGGGTGACGCCAAAAAGAACGGGTAGGGCCGGCTGGGCACCTCGCCGGTGTCGTCGCCGTCGCTGGGGGCCAGCAGCGCCGCCAAGGCGGCTGCCGAGGGTGCAAATCCCCCCATCAAGCGGTGCTGCAGCAGGGCCTCGTCCAGTCCGCTGAAGCGGGACAGGGCTTTGACCACCAGGCCCTGGGCCACCCCCACCCGCAGGCCGCCGGTGAGCAGTTTGTTGGCGACGAGCAACTGCTGGGGGGAGAGGCCATGCCACAGCCGCCGCACGGCCTCGGCCTGGGCGTCATCGCTCAGTGCCGCCGCTGCCGGTAGCAGCTCTTCCATCCAGACCTGCAGGGGTTGGTCTGCGTTTGGGCCCCAGTCGGCATCGACGTGCTGATGCCACAGCAGGGCGATCGTTTCGGCCGAGTCGCCCACCTGGGCGTAACAGTCATCGAACAACCACTCGGGCAGGGGCATTGCCTCGAGGCAGATCTGGCGCAGGCGGCGACCGGTGATCAGGCGGCGCCGTGCACCGCCCAGCAGCACCTGCAGCGCCCACGCCGCTGTCGCGCCCGGGGTCTGCTCGAAGTAGTCGACCAGCGCCTGGACCCTGCTGTTGTTGCCCCGGCTGTGCTCCAGCCGTTCGATCAGCTCAGCGAACCTCTGCATGGCGGCTGCGGTGGACGGCGATCAGGGCCGCCGCTCCAAACGGCAGGGCATAGAGCGGGGTGATCCAGCTGGCCTGGATGTCGTGCAACCAGGTGGCCATCAACGGTGCGGTGCCGGCAAACATCGCCATTGCCAGCGAGTAGGCGATCGAGAACACCGCACAGCGCTGACCCTGGGGCACCAGCACCACCCCCAGGACCCCCTGGGCGCCCATGGTCACCATCACCGGCACCACCAGCAGGCCCTGGGCAATGGCCAGCGAGGTCAGCTGGCCCTGCAGGCCGATCGACAGAGCCAGGGGGGCAAGCAGGATCAGACCCAGGTTGCCCCAGCGGTTGACCGGCACCATGCCAAAGCGGTCGGCCAGGTGGCCTCCCAAGATCGCGATCAGCAGGCCGATGGTCTGGATCACGGTGGCGATGCTGTTGGCAGCGGCGCTGCTGCCGCTGCTCTGGCCGGTGAAGTCCACCAGGTAGACGAAGGCCAGATAAAAAATCATGTTGGCGAAGGTCACCAGCGCGATCACCAGCAGCACCAGCCGCCACTGCCGCACCACCTGGTCGAGGCGCCAGACCATGGCGCCGCCCAGTTGGCGGGGGCTGTGGATCGGCGGCCTGTCGTCATCCCTGGCAAGGGTCTCGGGCATGCCGCGCCGCATCCACAGCCCCAGCAGCGCCACGAACGCCCCCAGCAGAAACGGCAGTCGCCAGCCCCAGTTGCCCATGGCGGCTTCGCCGACCACGGCAGCGATCACCGCAACAGTCAGCGAACCAAGGCTGAACCCCAGCAGGCCGCCGGCGACCGCCAGGCTCGACAGCAGGCCTGCACGGCCCCTGGCTGCGGCTTCGGTGGCGTAGGTGATGCTGCCGGTGAATTCGGCTCCGACCGAGAACCCCTGCAGCATGCGCAGCAGCACCAGGCAGATCCCGGCCGTCACCCCGATCTGGCTGTGGGTGGGCAGCAGTCCGATCAGCAGGCTTGACACCCCCATGATCACGATGCTGAGGCTCAGCATCAGTCGCCGTCCCAGCAGGTCGCCCAACGGACCCAGAACGATGCTGCCCACCGGTCGCATCAGATAGCCCACAGCAAACACGCCGAAGGCCCCCAGGGTCTGCAATCCCGGTTCATCCCCCGGGAAGAACGCCTTGCCCAGATCGCTGGCGACGTAGCCGTAGACCGCAAAGTCATACCACTCGAGGGCGTTGCCCAGCAGGGCTGCCAAGGCGGCGCGGTAACGCTGGCCCGGGGTCAGATCAAGCTCCATGGGCTGCATCCTCGTCGGCGCTGAAGGGGCCCGCGAGCGGTTCGGCGTTGATCCCCTCGACCTCGCGCAGATAGCGGGCCAGCACGTCGCTGCTGCCGTGGGTGACATACACCTGGCGGGCGCCCGAGTCTTTGACGCTGGCAAGCAGACCGTTCCAGTCGGCATGGTCGCTGAGCACGAAGCCCCGCTCGTAGCCGCGGCGCCGGCGGGCGCCGCGCACGGCCATCCAGCCGCTGACAAAGGCGGTCTGCGGCTCTTTAAAACGTTTCATCCACACCGAGCGGTGGGCTGACGGTGGTGCGATCACCAACCGGCCCGCGAGGTCGTCGCGGCGCTCGAGCGCGCTCAGCGGTTGGGTCGGCGGCAAGGGCACACCCGCCTCGCGGTAGGGCTGCATCAAGGTTTCAACGGCCCCGTGGAGCAGGATTTCATCGTCGATGCCGAGCGCTGCCAGTTCAGCCAGCACGCGCTGGGCCTTGCCAAACGCGTAGCAGAACAGGATCGACGCCCGCTCGGGGGCACCCTGCCACCACTGCTGGATCTGGCGGGCAACGACGGCTCCAGGGCTCCAGCGGTAGATCGGCAGACCAAAGGTGGCCTCGGTGATGAACACATCGGCCGTGACCGGCTCAAAGGGGGCGCAGCTGGGGTCGGCGTCCCGTTTGTAGTCGCCGCTCACCAACCAACTCTCGCCAGCGGCCTCGAGCCGGATCTGGGCACTGCCGAGCACGTGGCCGGCGCTATGAAACGACACCCGCGCCTCGCCGATGCGGTGCAGCGCCCCGTAGTCGACCGGTACCAGGTTGATGGTGGCTCCAAGGCGCTGGCGCAGGATCCCTTCGCTGACGGCGGTGGCCCAGTATTCGCCGCACCCGGCCCGGGCGTGGTCGGCGTGGGCGTGGGTGATCAACGCCCGCGGTACCGGCCGCCAGGGGTCGATCCAGGCCGCCGCCGCCGGGCAGTACAGCCCCTCAGGCGTGAGTTGCAGCAGGCCGTCATGGGGAAGCATCGCTGCTGCGGGGCGACCGGGGCGCACCGTGCGCCTGGCCGGTTGGCCTCGCGGCGATTGTGCCGCCCGCGAGCCGTGGTCGGTGGCTGGCGCAGTGGGTGCGCATCTGGGTGGGGTGGTTGTGGGGTTTTGACCCTCATGCCGATCTCGATGCCGAGATGCAGGCGTGCCGTGATGCAGGCGTGCCGTGATGCAGGCGTGCTGTGATGCGCGCGTGCTGTGATCGAAGAGCGGCGGCGAGTCTTTACGGAGTCGGGCGTTGACGAAGGATCACGGCGCCTCTAGCCAGGGGGTGTGATCCACGGACATCGGCCATGGGGCTTGAGGCATTTCGCGATGAACTGGCCGCCACAGCAGCCGCGCTGGCGGCTCCGGGCACCGGCCTACTGGCGGCCGATGAATCGACCGGCACCATCGGCAAACGCTTTGATGCGATCGGGCTCGAGAACAGTGAGCAGAATCGCCGCGCTTATCGCACCCTGCTGGCAACCACCCCTGGCCTGGCCGAGCACATCTCGGGGGTGATCCTGTACGAGGAGACCCTTTTCCAGGACAGCGATCCGGCAGTGGCTGCCGTTGTCGCCGCCGATGCCGCCCCCGAGGCCAACAGCGGTGACCCCCAACCGATTGTGGCCCTGTTCCAGCAGAAGGGGATCGTGCCGGGGATCAAGGTCGATCAGGGCGTCGAGTCCCTGGCCGGCGGGCTTGCCGGTGAAAGCTGGTGCACCGGGCTCAAGGGCCTGGCGGAGCGCTCGGCCCGCTACTACGCCCGTGGTGCCCGCTTCGCCAAATGGCGTGCCGTGCTGCGCATCAGCGGCTCCGGTTGCCCCTCGGAGCTGGCGGTGCGCGAGAACGCCTGGGGGCTGGCCCGTTATGCCCGTACCGTGCAAGAGCAGGGATTGGTGCCGATCGTCGAGCCCGAGATCCTGATGGACGGGGACCACGACATTGCCACCACGGCTTCGGTGCAGGAGTGGGTGCTGCGCACGGTCTACGAGGCCCTGGCAACCAATGGCGTGTTTCTGGAGGGCAGCCTGCTCAAGCCTTCGATGACCACTGCCGGCGCCGACTGCCCCACCCGTCCCAGCGCCGAGGAGGTGGGTGACTTCACGGCCCGCACCCTGAGCCGCACGGTGCCGGCGGCTGTGCCATCGATTCTGTTTCTGAGTGGCGGTCTCAGCGAAGAGGACGCCAGCCTCTGCCTCAATGCCATCAACGAGGCTGCGGCCCAGGGTTATGCCCCCTGGCACCTGGGGTTCTCGTTTGGCCGGGCGTTGCAGCACTCATGCCTCAAGCACTGGGGCGGCAGCGACGTGGCCGCAGGTCAGGCGGCGTTGCTTGCCCGGGCCCGGGCCAACGGTGCTGCCAGCCGGGGTGCCTATGTGGCGGGCTCTGAACCGTCGGATGACGAGAGCCTGTTCGTGTCCAACTACAGCTACTGAACTCTGGCTGCAGCACCTGCAGCTCCTGCTCAGTTGCGCAAGGGCTACCTCTTCAACGGCTCAGCTCGAGCATCCGCTGAATCGGCAGCAGGGCGCGCTGGCGCAGGTCTTCGTCCAGTTCGATGACCGGCGCCATCGTCTCGAGGCACCGGTGCAGTTTCTCGAGGGTGTTGAGGCGCATGTAGGGGCAGGCGTTGCAGCTGCAGCCGTCTGTCCCTGGCACTTCATAAAAGGTCTTGCCAGGGACCTTAAGCCGCATCTGGTGCAGGATCCCAGGCTCGGTGAGAACGATGAAGCTCGTTGCGGAGCTCTGCTCGGCGCGGTGCAGCAGCTTGCTGGTGGAGCCGATGAAATCGGCCAGATCCAGCAGATGGGGCAGGCATTCGGGGTGGGCCAGCACCTCGGCGTCGGGGTGCTCGAGCTTGAGCCGCAGTAGGGCCTGCTCACTGAAGCTCTCGTGCACGATGCAGCTGCCCGGCCACAGGGTCAGCTCGCGACCGCTCTGCTGCTGCACCCAGCGGCCCAGGTTCTGGTCGGGGGCGAACAGCACCGGCCGGTCGGCCGGCAGCTGCCTGACCAGATCGACCGCGTTGCTGCTGGTGCAGATCAGGTCGCTCTGGGCTTTGATCGCTGCCGAGCAGTTGATGTAACTGACCACGATGTGGTCCGGGTGGGCTGCCCTGAAAGCTGCGAACGGCTCGGGCGGGCAGGCGTCGGCCAGGCTGCAGCCGGCTTCGAGATCGGGGATCAGCACCGTTTTGTCGGGACTGAGGATCTTGGCCGTCTCGGCCATGAAGTGCACGCCGCAGAACACGATCACATCGGCGTCGGTGGCGGCGGCCTTGCGCGAGAGCTCCAGCGAATCACCGATGAAATCGGCGATGTCCTGGATGGCGTCCTCCTGGTAGTAGTGCGCCAGGATCACGGCATTCCGTTCGCGGCGCAGGCGCTCGATGGCTGCCCTGTGTTCGGCGTCAGTGGTGGCTGTGCCCTGGGATGCCGCAAAAACCACGCCGGAACCCCCTGGTCCAAGATGGGGACACCCTAGGCATGGGCGCTGATGCAGCTGGCCATTGCGGGAGATCTGCATGGCCAGTGGGATCTCAGCGATCACTCCCTGCTGGAGCTGCTGGCCCCTGACGCCCTGCTGGTGGTTGGAGACCTCAGCGATGGCCAACCGCGGATTCCGGCGTTGCTGCGCCAGCTGGAGCTGCCCGTGGCCTGCATCCTGGGCAACCACGACACCGCCAAGGACCCCAGCGGCCGCACCCTGCAGCGACAGATCGAGGCCTTGGGACCGCTGCACTGCGGCTGGGGCCTGCGGCAGCTGCCCGGTGTCGCAGTCATCGGCGCCCGCCCCGGCAGCGCCGGCGGTGGCTATCACCTGTCGAAGGCCTGCCAGGCGGCGCTGGGGCCGGTCAGCCTCGAGGATTCAGTCGCGCGCATGGTGGCGGCGGCCGCAGCCGCCGATCCCGCCTTGCCCCTGGTGCTGCTGGCCCACAGCGGGCCGGCCGGCCTGGGCAGCCAGGCGGCCGACATCTGCGGCCGCGACTGGAAAGCCCCGGCCTGCGACTGGGGTGATCAGGATCTGACCCAGGCCATCGACCGCATTCGCCGCGAGCGGCCCCTGCCGTTGGTGGTGTTCGGCCACATGCATCACCGGCTCAAGCGGGGCGCCTTCGAGCGCTGCAGCTTTGTGATCGATCGCGCTGGCACTGCCTACCTGAACGCGGCCTGTGTGCCCCGCCATCTGGTCGATGACGCCGGCGTGGCATTGCGTCATTTCAGCTGGGTCGAGCTGGATGGGGCTGGCCTGGTCAGCGCCGCACACCGCTGGTATGGCCTTGATGGGCGCCTGCGCTACCAAGAGACCCTGTACAGCCGGGCTCTGGTTCCATGCTGATCGCCGCCTGCATCAGCGCCCATGGTTTTGGCCATGGGTCGCGCACGGCAGCGGTGCTGGCCGCCCTGAACGCCCGGCGCCCCGACTGGCGGCTGGTGCTTTCAACCGCCCTGCCGCCCAGCTTTCTGCAGCTGGCGATGGGAGCGGTGCCGTTTGAGCACCGCCCCTGTCAGTGGGATGTGGGGGTGATCCAGGCCGATGCCCTGGGGTCGGATCCGGCGGCGACCCTGGCAGCCCTCGAACAGCTTGAGGCCCGTCTCCCGGCCCAGATCGAGGCCGAGGCGACCTGGTTGCAGGCCCAGCGGCGCCATCCAGACGAGCCGATCCTGGTGCTGGGCGATGTGCCCCCGGCCGCCGCCAGGCTGGCGGCCCGCCTGGGGGCGCCGCTGCTGTGGCTGGCGAGCTTCGGTTGGGAGGCCATCTATGGGCCCATGGGGCCGGCGTTCACCCCCTGGGCCGAGGCCGCTCTGGCGGCCTACCGCCAGGGGCAGCTGCTGATCCACTGCCCCCTGGCGATGCCGATCGACTGGGGCATTCCCGAGGTTCAGGTCGGGTTGACCGCCTCGGCCCCCCGCATCGATGCGTCTGCTTTGGAACGGTTGGCCATCGAGCTCAAATTGCCGCGGGCTGGCCCTGCAGCCGCCATAGCAGCAGGGGTTGCGCGTGACCGTTGCGTGCTGATCAGCTTTGGGGGCATGGGCCTTGATCTGGCTGCCGCACCGCTGCAGAACTGGCCGGATCATGTGTTCATCGGCCCCGATCCGGCCCTGGCACGCCACGCCAACGGACGGGTGCTGCCGCCCGGGCTGCGGCCCCTGGATCTGATGCCGCTGTGCGGCCGGCTGATCACCAAACCCGGTTACAGCAGCTTCTGTGAGGCCCTGAGCCAGGACGTGGGCATCCATCTGGTCGAGCGGGACGGCTTTGCCGAGGCAGCGGTGCTGCAGCGGGATCTGCAGAACCACGGGCACCATCGCCTGCTCAGCCGCGAGGCCTTTGCTGCGGGCCTGTGGCAGCTCGATCAACCGCTGCTGCCCCCAAGGATCGGCCCTTTGCCCGTGGGAGGCAGCGATCAGGCAGCCGCGGCGATCGACGCGTTGGCGCAAGCCCAGGCCTGAGCGCCGGATGCGGCAATGGTGCTGCCGGGCTTGCCCGTTTCAGTTCGGTAAGGCACATTGGCGCAGCTTTTGTCTGCCTTCGCCCCTGTTGCTGCCCCTCGCTGCTGAGCCAGGGACGCCCTTGCTGTTTGCCTGATCCGTTTTGCCTGACACCAAGCATCGCCACGCCACCGCTGCTGCACTGCTGGCAGCCTTGGCCGCCCCGATGATGTCGGCCCCACTCGTGAGCGCCCCGCCTGCTGCCGCCCAGACGCTCAGCGAGAACCCGATTGCAGGCCCGCACTCGTCGCTGGCCCTGCTCGAAGCCCTGCCCCAGGGCCAGCGCATTTTTGCGATCACCCCTGAACGGCGGGCCCTGCTCAACACGATCCGCTATGCCGAGGGCACCTGGGCCCAGGGCAGCGACCTGGGGTACCGGATTCTGTTTGGCGGCAGCATGGTCAATTCGCTTGATCGCCATCCCAACCGGGTGATGCGCACGGCCCGCTATGCCAGCGCTGCGGCCGGTGCCTATCAGTTCATGCCCTTCACCTGGGCCCTGGCGGCACGGGCCCTGGGCCTGGCGGTGTTTCATCCCGAGGCCCAGGACCAGGCAGCCCTGTTTCTGGTGCAGCGCCGCGGCGCCCTGACCCTGGCTGACCTGGGGGAGCTGACGCCCCAGCTGGTGTCCAAGCTGGCACCCGAATGGGCTTCGTTTCCCACCCTGCGCGGCCACAGCTTTTATGGCCAGCCGGTGAAGCGATTCGCGGATCTCAAACGCTTTTACGACGACAACCTGGCTCAGTTGCGATCGGGTCTGGCCCCCAGCGAACCGCCCCAGCTCTGTGAGCCCCAGGATTCGCTGCGCTGCAGGCTTGAGGCTTTTGAGCGGCGCTTTGGCCCCCGCAGCCGGCCGGGGGCCTGAGCCAGTCCTGGCTCAGCTCTCGCCCTCTTTGAACCGTTCGCGTCCGACCGTGTTCTGGGCGATCAGATAGGCGGCCACGATCGCCCCAGCAAAGCCCAGGGCATTGCGGGCCAACGGCAGCAGGTCAGGGGTTCGGGTGACGATCGGTGCGACGCCGAACACGCAGAACAAAATCACCCACAGGGGGCTGAGCAACAGCACCCAGGCCCATTCGACGACCCGGCCCTTTTGGCGGGGATAGGCGGCGAAGCCGACGATCAGGCCCCCCACGATCGATGTGCCGAGGGTCAGCACCCATTGCTCGGTGGGCAGGCCGGGCACCACCTGGCAGCCGCCGATTTCAAGGCAGCCCTTGACCGTGTGCAAGGCATCGACGATGGCGGCGTCTTCGCCGTTGTCGCGCACGTAGTACTGGTTGCCGAAGCGGGTCTGCAGCTCCACCCAGAAGGTGCGCGGCATCAGGGCGAACAGGGCATCGCCCACATTGAAGTTGAGCAGGTTGCCGCCCCGCTCATCGGCGATCAGAAGCAGCGAGCGTTCGTCGAGATGCCAGAAGTCTTTGACGGCGTAGCCCGGCGTGCGGTCGTACTGGGTCAGCACCCGCAGCTTCCAGCCGCTGACGTGCTCGAAATCATCGAGCTCGGCTTCGAGGGCCTGACGCTGGGGGTCGGTCAGGGCCTTGGCCAGGTCGATCACCGGGGTGGGGTGGTCGGGCAGCAGGTCGGGGTTGTCGTAGGCCCAAGCAGGGGCGGCCGCACCCAGAGCCACCCCGCTGCCCAGCAGCACAACCAGCGCCGCCACCAACGCCCAAAACCGCCGCATGCGCTGCCTTCAAGGAGGATGCATTCTCTCTGAACCGGGTGCCCAAGCGTGAATCCGGCCCAGTCCGCCCCCGACCACCCCTGTCCCCCGTGGCTGGCCCAGCGCCTGCGGGCTGCTGGCGGATCCGTCAGCTTTGCCCGATACATGGACTGGGCCCTGCACGATCCCGACCATGGGGCCTACGGCAGTGGCCGCTTGCAGGTGGGCCCGGCGGGCGACTTTGCAACCTCGCCGTCGTTGGGAAGCGACTTCGCAGCGTTGCTGGCGCCCCAGCTCGCCCAGTGGCTGCTGCAGCTCGATGGCGTCACGCCGAGTTCTTGCGGCATGGAATCAAGCTCGGGTCGGTTGAGCCTGATTGAGGCCGGCCCCGGTGAAGGGGATCTGGCGGCTGACCTGGCCGTGGCCCTGGTGGCGGGCTGGCCTGAGCTGGCAGCTCGGCTCGAGCTGGTGCTGGTCGAGCCCAACGCCGGCATGGCGGCGCGGCAGCGGCAACGGCTGAGCGGCTGCCCCCTGCCCGTGCGCTGGTGCAGCTTTGCCGAGCTGGCGGCTGCACCGGCCCAGGGTGTGGTGCTGGCCCACGAGGTGCTCGATGCCCTGCCGGTCGAGCGGGTGATCTGGGACGGGGCGCTCTGGCGCCGCCAGTTGGTGGTGCTGGACGAGGCGGCAGCAGCAGGACCCCAGCTGCGGCTTGAGGCCGGTGCACCCCTGCAGCCGCAGGCCGATGCGGCCCTGTGGAACCAGGTGCAGCAGCGCGGGCTGATCGCGGCTGAGCGGCTGCCAGCCGGCTGGACCACCGAGCTGCATACCGCCGTCGCCCCCTGGTTGGCCGGTGCCGGCGCAGCGCTGACGCGAGGGGTGCTGCTAGTCGTCGACTACGCGCTTGAGAACCGTCGATACAACCTCGAGACACGCCAGGGCGGGACCCTGATCGCCTATCGCCACCAGCAGGCCAGTGGCGACCTGCTGCGGGAACCGGGGCACTGGGACCTGACGGCCCATCTGTGCCTCGAGACGCTTGAAGCCGATGCCCTCGCCAGCGCCTGGCGGCCCCTGGGTCAGCGGCTGCAGGGCGAGGCACTGTTGGCTCTCGGTCTTGCCCAGCGCCTGTATGGCCTGCAGCAGAGCCGGCCTGAGGAGCTGGCGGCAGCCCTGGCATCCCGCGAGGCGCTGCTGCGCCTGGTCGATCCGGCCGGGCTCGGCGCTTTTCACTGGATCGCGTTTGCTCGGCCCGGTGATCACCCCGTGCAGGCCAGCCTGTTTTTGTCCGATCCACCGGCTCAGGGCGGCTGCGGCTGATTGCCGGGACCGGGCTAGCTCTCCGCACCCAGCCATTGCTGCAATGGCGTCGGGGCCTGGCTGGGGCTGCTGGTTACTTCGATGATGCGGCCGATGGATGCCGTGGTTTCGAGGGCGTCGAGGCAGACCCTTGCCACCAGGCGCCTGGGGATGCTGTTGCTCTCCTGAGTGTCGGGGCCGCTGTAGACGACCCCTTCGTCTTGGGCGCGGCTGTCGTCTTCGCTGAGGCCACCCGGGCGCACGATCGTCCAGTCGAGGCCGCTGGCCTCGAGCCACTGTTCGCCCAGGCGCTTCCAGACCAGGATCAGGCCGAACAGGTTGAGCGGGTGCAGCCAGCGTCCGGCGCACAGCGAGCTCACCAGCACCACCCGCCCCACCCCGGCGGCCTTGCAGGCGGCGAGCTGGTCGCGGATCGCCAACGCGTCCACCTTGAGAGGTCCAGCCAGGTCGATTGACGGCCGTGCACCGGTGGCGATCAGCAGGGCATCGCATCCCTGCAGCACCTGCCGCAGACCGCCTGCGTCACCCAGCTCAAGCCGCACCACCTCGAGTTGGTCACGGCCCTGTAGGGCGACCGGTAGCACCGAACCTGCTCTCAGGATCGCCCGCACCGCCTGCCCGCGCTTCAGGGCTTCATCGGCGATGCGCCAACCGGTCTTGCCCGAGGCTCCGGTGATCGCCAGGGTCATGACAGCTCGTAGCGGGTGTGAAGCGACATGTTGGCGCCCGGCGCCAGCTCCAGGCGGCGATCGCCGCTGATCAGGGCCAGGCGGGGGCCACTCCAGGGCTCCAGGCAGACCATCGGTCTGGGGGGATCGGTCCACAGCACGGCCAGATCGAGCGGATGGCTGCAGCGCAGGGTGATGGTGCGTCCCAGGCCGCCGGCCGCACCGGGATCGATCATCTTGACGTCGCCGCTGGGCCGCACCAGCAGGTCGATGCCGCTGGTTAACCGTTGCAGCTGGCCTGCGGTGTCCTCATCGGCCATGGTCAGGTGGTTGAAGCAGCGCTCGGGCAGTCCCTCGAAGCCCACCCCTTCGAGGGCACTGACATTGAAGTAAGGGTGCAGTCCCAGGCTGAAGGGCATTGGGTCCTGGCTGCCCCGGTTCTCGACCACGGCGGTGATGGCCAGCGCGCCCGGTTCGAGCCGCAGCTCCAGGGTCAGGCCAAAGGCATGGGGATACAGGGCCCGCGTCTCGGCGTTGTCGATCAACGTCAGCCCAACCCCGGTGCCCTCGTCCAGTGCACTGAGCTGCCAGTTCTGGTCGCGGGCAAAGCCGTGCTGGGGCAACGGACTGTCCGGCAGGCCGCCGCAGATCGGAAACAGCACCGGGATGCCGCCGCGCACCGACTTGGTGGGATCGGCAAAACGTTCCTCGTCGAAATAGAGAATCTCCTCACCGCCAGAGCGCCAGCCGGTCACCAGCCCGCCCCGCTCGGGTACCACGCGCAACAGGTCGCCGCGTGCCGGGTCTTCAAACTCCCAATGGGGGTAGGGCGAGTCCCGATGAATCAGGGGCATGGCGCAGGGGTGGGGTGCTGGACGCCAGGCTGGCAGCACCGCGGCGTTTGCGCATCCCATGACTGAGCCCTGGCATGAGCACTGGCAGCAACGCTGGTATCCGGTGGCCTACCTGGACGATCTGGACCGGCGCCAACCCACGCCCTTCACCCTGCTGGGCACCGATCTGGTGCTGTGGCATGAGCCTGTCAGCGGTCTGTGGCGCGCCTTCGCCGATGTCTGCCCGCACCGGCTGGTGCCGCTGAGCGACGGCCGCATCAACGGCCGCGGAGAGCTCGAGTGCCCTTATCACGGCTGGAGTTTTGGCGGTGATGGGCGCTGCACGCTGATCCCCCAGGCCACTGACGAGCAGCAGCAGACGGCCTGCGCCAGCTCCCGAGCCCGTTGCCAGAGCTTTGCCACGGCCGAGGCCCAGGGCCTGCTGTTTGTGTTTGCCGGAGATGTGGCTGCCGCCTCTGCCGTGCCCTTGCCGCTGGTGCCCCCGCTCGAGGAGCCCGGCTGGTTGGTGCAGGGCATCGTCCGCGATTTGCCGATGGATGCGCTGACCGTGCTCGAGAACGTGCTCGATGTCAGCCATGTGCCGTTCACCCATCA
>JAIXOF010000205.1 GCA_027486935.1 Cyanobium sp. C1_MAG_00004
TCGAAGGTTTGAGCGATGGAGACCTCGAGGGAGTCGCCGGAGGCACGAGGTCGACCTTTTACGAAACACAATGCGCGCCACAGTGCAAAGACACCAACGTCATGGGCTGCACGACCGAAGTGGTGGGGTGCCAGACCCGAAAAGGTTGGACCTGCCCTTGAGAGGACCGGGTACCGCTCACCAAACCTGAGGATCCAGCAACAGCTGCGGTGCGGTAGGCCCTGCCAGCACCTCTGCCCCAACCGGATTGAGCGGCCCGAGCAGGACTTCGCCGCTCTCGAGCACAACACCGCCTGGCAACACCGCCTGATCCGGGTCAAAGGCTGTCGGATGGGTGGTGCTGCTTGAAAAACCGCGGTAGATCAGCAACTCAAAGGGATCAGCCGCACCCGCCTCGGCAGCTGAGGGCACGGTGCCCCGCAGCCGCAGCACCCGGTCGGGGCGCTCCCGGCTGATCGCCTCAAGCCGTGAGAGCAGTTCGTCCGGGGTCATGGCTGATCAGAACTCGCCGGCCACCCGGCCCTGCTTGGGCAGGCGCACCAGCAGCCACTGCAACAGGCCGACGGCATAGCCCAGCAACGCCAGATAGCCGGCAAAGGCGGACATGGTGGGATTCCAGTCGCCGCCGATCACAAAATCCAGGCCCCGGTCGGTCCAGGCGTTGAGCATCTGGGGGGGCTGGCGCCAGATCGCACAACGGGCCGTATTCAGCAGGGCTGGCCCCCCCAGGCAGCCCAGGGCGGTGCTGGCCAGGGCGGCAGCGGCCAGGGACTGCACGGTCAGGCTCCAGCGCCAGATGCGCAACGTGAGTGGCAGGGCGCGCCAGGGAGGCAGGTCCTGCAGCTCTTCATTGAGATCAACCCAGAACCAGAGGGTGATCGGGATCAGCAGCTGGGCCAGCACCACCAAGGGGTAGGCCACGGCCTGATTGCCGACATGCAGCAACACGGCGATGAACAGGAGGCTGGCGACTTTCCAGTAGAGCCCCAGCAGTCGCTGCAGGGCACCCTCGCGCCGCACGCTGGCCCAGACCAGCAGCACCAACGGCAGGCCCACCGCAAACAGCAGCCCCAGCCGCACATCCAGCCAGATCAAGGTGCGGACCAGGGTTTCGCTCACGGCAGAGGGGACGGCGGGTGGTACGGGAAGACGCCATTATCCGTGGCTGTAAGCCCAGCGGGGCCGGCGTTAGGGTCCGACCCATGTCTGCTTTTTCGCTGCTCGAGCGGCTGGGTCGCCGCCCCGCCGGAGCCTGGTGCCGCACCGCCCTGGCCCGCGGCACCGGCCTGCAGGAGGTGGTCGATTCCATCGAGCGCCAGCTGGGGCGCTGTGGTCCGGCCGACCTGGCGTTGGTGTTTGCCTCGGCCAGCTTCGCCAGCGACCTACCCCGGCTGTTGCCATTGCTGCAGCAGCGCCTGCGGGCCGAGCATTGGCTGGGCTGCCTGGGAGGCGGCGTGGTCGGCACCGGCAGCGACGCCATCCCCCATGAGCTGGAGCAGGAACCGGCCCTGAGCGTGACCCTGTTGCACCTGCCCGGGGCCCACGTCCACCCGTTCGTGCTCGATGGCACCAACCTGCCCGATCTCGACGGCCCCGCCGATCCCTGGCAACTGCAGGTCGGCGCTGCCGGGAGTGGCTTTCACAGCATGCTGCTGCTGGTGGATCCCACCTGCCAGGCGATCAACGACCTGATCAACGGGCTCGATTACGCCTACCCCGATGCGGTCAAGGTCGGGGGGCTGGCGGCGGCCCACAGCGCGCCCCACGGCTCGCTGCTGTCCGGCAGCGAGGTGCGACAGGGGGCGGTGGGCTGCCTGCTCAGCGGAGCCTGGGGCCTCGATCCGGTCGTCGCCCAGGGCTGCAAACCGATCGGCCCGGTCCTTGAGGTCGAGCAGGCCCAGCGCAACGTGGTGCTGCAGGTCAGCGAAGGGCAGCGGCGCAGCTCGCCGGTGGCGGCCCTGCAGGCGATCCTGAGCGGCCTCAGCCCCCAGGAGCGCGAACAGGTGCGGCACTCGCTGTTTCTGGGGGTGGGCCAGAGCAGCTTCAGCCTTGAGCACCGCGACGCCGAACCGGCCTTTCTGGTGCGCAACCTGATCGGCGTTGACCCGCGCAACGGCGCCGTGGCCGTCGGCGAGCGCATGCGGGTCGGCCAGCAGGTGCAGTTTCAGCTGCGCGACGGCCAGGCCAGCCAGGCCGAGCTCTGCCAGCTGCTCGATGCCCAGGCCGAGCGCCAGAGCGAACCGCTGGCGGCCCTGCTGTTCGCCTGCCTGGGCCGGGGTGAGGGGCTGCACGGCCATGCCGATGGCGACGTGACCCCCTGCCGCGAGCGCTTTGCCCAGGTGCCGATCGCCGGCGCCTTCTGCCAGGGCGAGATCGGCCCGGTGGCGGGCAGCACCCACCTGCATGGCTACACCGCCAGCTGGGGCTTTGTGGTGCCGCGCAGCTGAACCATGGTCCGCCAGCACGTCAACCCGCTGAGCCGCTTCTACCAGCTGCCACGGCCCCTGCCAGCGCCCGCCGAGCTGTTCGCCCGGGCCGAGCTGCCGCTGCATCTCGACATCGGCGCGGCCCGCGGTCGCTTTCTGCTGGCGATGGCCCAGGGGGAACCCGACTGGAACCACCTGGGCCTCGAGATCCGCCGGCCCCTGGTCGACGCGGCCGAAGCCGACCGCCAGGCCCTGCAGCTGAACAACCTGCACTACCTGTTCTGCAACGCCAACATCAGCCTTGAAGGCTGGCTGGCCGCCCTGCCTCCCGGGCTGCTGCAGCGGGTGACGATCCAATTTCCGGACCCCTGGTTCAAGAAGAAACACCACAAGCGGCGCGTGCTGCAACCGGAGCTGCTGCTGGCGATCGCAGCAGCCCTGGCCCAGGGCACGGCGCTGTTTGTGCAAAGCGATGTGCTGGCCGTGATCGAACCGATGCTGGCCGTGATCGAGGCCAGTGGCTGTTTCGAGCGGCCCGACGGCGACGCCCGCCCCTGGCGCGCCGCCAACCCCCTGCCGGTACCCACCGAGCGCGAGCGGCATGTGCTGGCCCAGGGCCTGCCGGTGTATCGGGTGCTTTACCGGCGCAACGGCCTGCCGCCGCCGCCGGTGGCCCTGCTGGAACAACGGCTGGGCGAAACCCTGGAGCAAAGCCCCGAAGCCGCGGATAATCCAGCCAACCGACAGGTCTCGCCCTGAACGCCACCGACAACGCCCCCGTTCCTGTGCTGCTGCGCTGGCAGGGTCTGCTGAAGGCCCATGCCGAGGGGCCCCTGGGTCGCCGGCTGCCTCAGATCGCCGGGATCATCGTCTGTGCCCTGATGGCCGGGCTGCCCCTGCTGACACGGGGCGGCGTCGGCCTGTTGATCACCGCCAGCGGCCTGCTGTGGATCCTGTGGGCCCTGCGCACACCCCCCGGCCGGCTGGGGGCGATCAACCTCTGGATCCTGGCGATCCTGGCTGTGGCCCTGCTGGCCACCGGCTTTTCGCCGGTGCCGGTGGCGGCGGTCAAGGGACTGGCCAAGCTGGTCAGCTATCTGGGGGTCTACGCCCTGCTGCGCCAGCTGCTGGCCCACAGCCCGCTGTGGTGGGACCGCATCGTCGCCGCCCTGCTGGCCGGCGAGCTGGTCACCGCCGTGCTCGGCATTCGCCAGCTCTATGGCAACACCGAGGAGCTGGCCCGCTGGGCCGACCCCAACTCGGTGGCCACCGGCACAATCCGCATTTACGGCACCCTCGAGAACCCCAACCTGTTCGCCGGGTTCCTGTTGCCGATCCTGCCGCTGGCCGCGGTGGCGCTGCTGCGCTGGCAGTCGCCCCTGCGGCGGCTCTATGCGGCCGCGGGTCTGGGGGTCGGACTGGTGGCCCTGGTGCTGAGCTACAGCCGCGGCGCCTGGATGGGCATGGTCGCGTCGCTGGGGGTGCTGTTGCTGCTGCTGGCCCTGCGCCAAACCCGCAGCTGGCCGCCCCTGTGGCGGCGTCTGTTGCCGGTGGTGCTGCTGGTGGGCGGCACGGTCGTACTGGTGCTGCTAGTCAGCCAGGTCGAACCGCTGCGGGTGCGGGTGCTGAGCCTGGTGGCCGGCCGCGAGGACAGCTCCAACAACTTCAGGATCAACGTCTGGCAGGCCGCGATCGAGATGATCCAGGCCAGGCCCTGGCTGGGGATCGGCCCGGGCAACAACGCCTTCAACCTGATCTACCCGCTGTACCAGCAGCCCAAGTTCAACGCCCTGAGCGCCTATTCGATCCCACTCGAGATCGCGGTTGAAGCGGGCATCCCCGGGGTGCTGGTGCTGCTGGGTCTGCTGACCGCGGCGGTGCGCCGGGGCCTGCGGCTGGGCCTGCAGCAGGGCCTGAAGCAGGGAAGTGGCGATGGTCCCCTGGCCCTGCCGGCCCTGGCGTCGCTGGCGATCATCGCGGGCCTGGGGGTGCAGGGCCTGACCGACACGATCTTCTTCAGGCCCGAGGTGCAGCTGATCGGCTGGTTCGCCATCGCGGTGCTGGCGGCGGGTGATGACTAGCGAGGCCCTGATCGCCGGTTTTGACGCCGGCCAGACCCACACCCGCTGCCGTCTGGCCCGGCTGACCCCGGGCGGCGATCCGCTGGTCCTGGCCGAGGGCGAGGGGCCCGGCGTCAGCCACCTCGAGGCCCCGGGGGGTGAGCAACGCTTTGGCCAGGCCCTGGTCCAGAGCCTGGCGGCAGCCAGCCGCGCCCTGACCCAGCAGCACCCGGGCCAGGAGCGGGCCCTGGCCGCGGCCGCCATCGGCGCCAGCGGCATCGAGGCCGGCAGCGCCGTGCAGCCGCGGGGCCAGGGGCTGGCGGCGGCTGCCCTGCAGCTGGCCCCCGAGAGGGTCCTGGTCACCGGCGACGAGCGCACCGCCCTCGAGGGCGCCCGCGGCGCGGCAACCGCTGGCATCCTGTTGATCAGCGGCACCGGCTGCATCGCCCTGGGCCGCAACGCCCTGGCCCACCAGCACCGCTGCGGCGGCTGGGGCTGGCTGCTGGATGGGGCCGGCTCGGCCGCCGACATCGGCCGCGACGGCCTGGCCCTGAGCCTGCAGATGGCCGACGGCCGCCACCGCGACACGGCCCTGCGCCAGGCCCTGTGGAACGCCCTGGAGCTGGCGGCCGACGATCCGGCCGCCCCCCAGGCGATCAAGGCCCTGGTGGTACAGCCACACTTTGGCGCCGCCGGCCTGGCGCGGCTGGCACCGGTGGTGCATCAGCAGGCCCAGGCCGGTGACGCCGATGCCCTGGCGATCGTGCAGCGCTCGGCCGAGGCCCTGGCGGCCATGGCCGCAGCCATTGCCGGCCAGCTGGAGCTGCAGGCACCGCCGGTCTGGCCCGCCGGCGGCGCCCTCGAGCACCTGGGCCTGCTGCGTCAGCACCTGGCCGCGACCCTGACGGAACGCTGCCCAGGCGCCCACCTGGCCGCTGCAGCCGGCGACGGCTGTGACGGAGCCCTGCAGCTGGCCCGGGAGCTGGCCTGGCAGCTGGGGCCGGACTGATCAGGCCGCGTTGAGCTGGGCGTCGGCCACGGCGGCCAGGGTGTGGGCCCAGTGGTCGACATCGGCCTGGCTGGCCGCCTCGACCATGACCCGCAGCAGCGGTTCGGTGCCGCTGGCCCGCACCAGCACCCGGCCGTGGCCGGCCATGGCGGCCTCGGCCTGCTCGACCGCCTGGCGCAGGGGCTCACAGGCCTGCCACTGGGTGCGGCGCTCGCGGTCGGGCACGGTGACATTGACCAGCAGCTGGGGGTAGGGCTGAAAACTGCCATCGAGCCAGTCGGCCAGGGTGATGCCGCGGCTGTGGATCAAGGTGGCCACCTGCAGGGCGGTGAGCAGACCATCGCCGCTCATGCCATGGCGGGCCGAGAGGATATGGCCCGACTGCTCGCCCCCCAGCCCGGCACCCAGCTCTTCCATCGCCTGGTGGACGTACTGGTCGCCGACGGCGGTGCGCTCGAGCACGCCGCCTTTGGCCTGCCAGGCCCGCTCGAAGCCCAGGTTGGACATGACCGTTGCCACCAGGCGCTGATCGGACAGCTCGCCGGCCTCGAGCAGGGCCGAGCCCCACAGGTACAGGATCTGGTCGCCGTCAAACACCCGGCCACGGCTGTCGACGGCGAGCATGCGATCAGCATCGCCGTCAAAGGCGAACCCCATCGCCGCACCGCTGGCCTGCACCGCCTGGCTCAACGGCTCGAGGTGGGTGCTGCCGCAGCCGACATTGATGCGGCTGCCATCGGGCGTGCCATGCAGCACCAGCACCTCGGCCCCCAGCTCGCGGAACACCGCCTCGCCGCAGGCCGTGGCCGAGCCCCAGCACAGGTCGAGCACGATCTTGCAGCCCTCGAGGCGCCGACCGGCCACGCTCTGCCAGAGGCTGTTCTGGTAGTCGAGCAGTAGCCCCGGCCGCTCGTGCATGGTGCCGAACGGTTCAAACCCGTGGTCCCGGGCGATGGGATCGCCCCGCAGCCCCGCCTCGATCGCCTGCTGCTGGACCTTGGGCAACTTGGCGCCCGAGGCCCCGAACACCTTGATGCCGTTGTCGTGGGGCGGGTTGTGGCTGGCTGAGACCATCAGACCGCCTGCCGCACCGGTGCGGCGCACCGACAGGGGTACCGCTGGGGTGGGGCACAGCCCCAGGTTCCACACCTGGCGCCCCGCCGCCGTCAGGCCGGCGGTCAGTGCCGCCGTCAGCATCGGGCCGCTGCGGCGCGAGTCCATGCCGATCACCACCGGGCCGTCGGCCTTGAGCACCTGGCCGCACCAGTAGCCCAGCTGCAGCGCCAGGGCCGGCGTCACCTGCGCGCCCACCAGACCGCGCACCCCATCGGTGCCAAAGCCGCCAAAGGCCTCGCCCAGAGGCTCGCCGATCGGATGGGGCACCCCTGAAGTCATCAATGGCGTCAACGCGTCGCCGCAGGCTAAGCCGAGCGCCTGGGCCACCACAGCCACAGCAACAGCTCGACCAGCGCCCAGACCAGCAGGGCACCCACGAGCCAGCCGGGCAGCAGGCGCAACGGCAGATGGGGCCGCAGCACCATCAGCAACCCGGCCGCGGCCCAGACCCGCAGCGCCCGCTGGCGCTGCCGCCAACCCGGCAAGGAGGTGAGCGCCGCTGGCAGCACCAGCCTGGGCAGGCGGTCGCGAATGGGCGGCAGCAACCCCATGGGCGCTTGGGCCTCGAAGCCGACAGGTCCTCCCCAGAATGCCTGCACCCTTACCGGTGTGGGCCTGGTGCGGTTGTCACCTCTGCTGGCGGCGTCGGGACTGGGGACCCTGGCGGTTCTGCTGCTCGCCCGGGGGCTGTTGAGCCGGATCCCCGGACCCAACCCCGAGACCCCGCCAGCGCTGCTGGCCCTGCAGCAACGCTGGGCACTCGATCCGGAGCGCCGGCGCGAAGCCGCGCTGCTTCAAGGCCAAACCACCAACCAGGGCTGGGGCCGGGGGCCGCTGGCCGCCGTGGCGCTCAAGCAACAGGAGCTCTGGCAGCCGCTGCTACGGCGGTTGCCCAACGAGCCGGCCAGCGCCGATGCCCTCTATGCCCTGGCCGAACAGCAGCCGCGCCTGCGGGACACCCTGCTGCGGCGCTGGCCCGCCCATCCGGCGGCCCTGGCGGCGGCCGTCAGCCAGCCGGGCGTGGGGCCGGCCCTGCACCTGGCCCGTTATGGAGCCCGCTGGCCCGGCGCCCAGGCCCGCATCAGCGGCGCCTGCCGCCAGGCCAGGGCGAACCAGCGGCAACAGCTGGCCCTGGGGCTGGCCGGGATCGGCGCCCTGGGCCCCGCCCGCGCCTGCCTGGGTGGCCTGCCGCCCCAGCCCCAGGTCGCGCTGCTGCTGGCCGACGGCAAGCCGGCGCAACTGCAGGCCCTGATCACCGCCCACCCCGCCAGTGCCGCTGCCGAACAGGCGCTGCGCCAACTGGCCGACGATCCCAGCCCCGAGGCCGGCAGCGCCCTGGCGGGCCTGCCCGGCGCCTGGCGGGACCATCCCGCCGTGCGGGCCGGCGCGGCCCTGCGGGCAGCCGATGGGAGCGCGGCCCTGGCGGTGCTGCAACGCTGGCCCGCCGATCCGGCCAGCTGGGAGCTGCAGTGGCAACGGGCCCGCCGCGACGCCCTGGCCGGCCGCTGGCAGGCAGCGCAACAGCTGCTGGCCGCCGGAGGCCCCCGGCTCAAGCGCACGCAGCCGGTGGCCCTGCAGGCCCGCCGGCGCTTCTGGCTGGGCCTGAGCGCGGCCCAGCTGGGGCAGACCCGACAGGCCCAAGAGCACTGGCGCCAGCTGCTGCGGCAGCACCCCGGGGGCTATTACGGCTGGCGGGCCGCCACCCGCCTGGGCCTGGCCCCCAACGGGATGCCGGCGCCGGCGGCAGCCGAGCCCCGCTGGACCCCGCTGAACAGCGCCGATGCCCGCGTCGATCAACTGTGGCGCCTGGGCCAACCCCTAGAGGCCTGGGAGGCCTGGCGCTCGGCCCGGCGCGGCCAGCCCCCCACAACCAGCGCCGCCCTGCAGGCCGAAGGCCGGCTGCGCGAGGCCATCGGTGATGGCTGGGCAGGCCTGGGCCAACAGGAGCTGGCGGCCCTGCGCCTGCCGCCCGGTCAGTGCCGGCTGCAACAGCTGATCGAGACCAACCTGTACAGGCCGCGCCAGCTGGGGCCCCTGGCGGCCGCCGCCCGGCAGGAGCAGGTGCCCCTGAGCCTGCTGCTGGGGGTGGCCAAACAGGAATCCCGCTTCCAGAGCGGCGTGCGCTCGGTCGTCGGAGCCGCCGGCCTGCTGCAGCTGATGCCGGAGACCGCCGCCGAACTGGCCGGCCGGCCCCTCAGCGATGCCGAACTGGATGAGCCCGCCCGCAACGCCCTGCTGGGGGGGCGTTACCTGGGCCAGCTGCTGCAGCGTTGGGACGGCGATCCCCTGCTGGCGGTGGCGAGCTACAACGCCGGTCCCAATGCCGTCGCCCGCTGGCTGCCGAACGGACGCGCCACCATTCCCGAACTGTGGGTCGAAGCGATTCCTTATCCCGAGACCCGCCATTACGTGAAGACGGTGCTGGGCAACACCTGGAGCTTTGCCAAACCCCGCCGGCCCGAATGCGCCTGAGGAAGGCGCCGAGCTCTCAGGCCGCCGGAACGCCGATCGCCCGCCCCAACGCCGCCCCCAGCAACACCACAAAGCTCAGCCCCAGAGCCATCAGCAGGGGTTGGGGCATCAGCCGCAACCGCAGCAGGTCGAGCCTCGCCAGCAACACCGCCGAAGCCAGGATCAGCACGTTGGAAAGCACGTTGAGGTGCAGCAGGTAGAGCCCGCCGACGGTGACGATCAACAGCGTCACCACCAGGCTCACCACCCGCGAGGCCGCCATCAGCGCCGACACCCGCTGCAGCAGCAGCTCAGGCATGGTGCAGATGAACACCACCAGCACCGCGTGCAGGCAGTCGATCGACCAGAACAGGGTGTGCTGGAATGAACCATCAAGCGCTGTGTGGTTGTCGCTGAGGCTCCAGTGCAGCCCCAGATAGATCGCAACCCCGAACAGCACCAGCAGCAGCGGTGCCCGCAGAGGCAGCAGCAGCAGGGCCAACGCCTGCCTGAGCAGGGCAACGGCCGGGTGTTGGGGGCGGGGGCTCATGGCTGGGGGCTCCAGCCGGTCTGGGCCGGCTCCTGCGGCTGATCCAGCCCAAGGGCGATCGCCTCGAACGGGCAACTGGGGATGCACTGTTCGCACACCAGACAGCGCTGCGCATGAAACTGCAGCTGCCAGGCTGGCGCCCCAAAGGCGAGCGCGCCACTGGGACACACGGTCGAGCAGATCCCGCAATCAACGCAGCGGTCGGGGTCAATGCGGATCTGACCAGGCGCCCGATCCAGCCGCAACCCCTGACGTTCCAGCCAGAGCTCGGCAGCATCGAGCTCATCGATGTCGCCGGAGAGCTCCACCACCATGGTGCCGATCTGGTTGGGCGAGACCTGGGCCCGCAGGATCTTGGCGGCCACGTCGAAATCGACCGCCAGGCGGTAGGTCAGCGGTTGGTGCACCGCTTCCCGTGGGACATGCAACGTGAGGCGGCGCTTCATGGCGTGGCCCGGCTGTTGCAGTACAACCGACGCTAGCAAGCCTCGCCCTGCCAGAGTGCCAGCCGCTGGACTCTGCGCACGCTGCAGCGATGAACGACTCCCTGGGACGGCGTGAACGGGCCCTGCTCGGCGCCATCGCCGCCTGTCTGCTGCTCGCCCTGATCTGGTTGCGCGGCGGCCTCAACAGCACCGCCCCGCTCGAACAGCTGGCGCGCCGTTCGCTCGACCTGCCGGTGGCCCTGGCCGATGGCCGCCCGACGATCGTCGAGTTCTATGCCGATTGGTGCGAAGCCTGCCGTGCCATGGCCCCCGCCATGGCCGCGATCGAACAGACCCAGAAGGACAGGCTCGACGTCGTACTGCTGAACGTCGACAACCCCCGCTGGCAACCGGAGCTGGATCGCTACGACGTCAATGGCATCCCCCAGCTGCAGCTGTTTGATGCCGATGGCGTCAGTGTGGGTCGGGCCGTGGGTGCCCGCAGCAGCAGCGACCTGGAGGCCCTCAGCACCGCCCTGATCGCCCAGGCTCCCCTGCCCCAGCTCGCCGGTGTGGGTCAGACCAGCCCGCTGGAAGGCGACCGCGACCTGCGCGGCCAGGCAAACCCTGGCACCATGGCCACACCCCGCTCCCACGGTTGATGGATCCGCGCTTTCGGGTGGAGCTGATCGCCGCCACCCCGAACCCCCAACAGTGCGTCTATGCGGGCATGCACCAGGATTACAGCGAGGGGTTCGTCGTCGCCGCCCGCAACGAATGGCCGGATGAAGCCCGCGCCGGCGAAATCTGTGTCAAACGGCTGCTGGCCGGCGAACGGGGCCATTACGGCCCACTGGAGCACGCCCAGATCGTGCTCAACGTGGGCTGGTTTCCCCATTCAGTGATGCAACAGGCCCGCACCCACCGTGTGGGCGTCAGTTTTGATGTGCAATCGATGCGCTACACCGGCGAGCGCATCTGCCGGGCCGCCAACGGTGAACTGGAGCTCGA
>JAIXOF010000196.1 GCA_027486935.1 Cyanobium sp. C1_MAG_00004
CGGGCAACGCAGGCCTGGAGCTGCTGCCGCAGCTTGTTGTGGTCCAGGTTCTTGCCGATCAGCACGATCTGGTTTTTGCGCTCGGTGCCGGGCCAGTCCGAGTCATCGATCGAGAAGCGCTTGCCCGCTAGGTGAAAGATGTGGCGCCGTTCGCTTTCGTTGAACCAGAGGATGCCCTTGGCCCGGAAGACGCCAGTGGGAAGCTGGTTGTCGAGGAAATTCTGAAACTTGCGGAGGCCAAACGGCCCATCGCTGGCAAAAGACAACGAGGTGAACCCTTCGATCGCCGCGTGATCGGGATTGTCGGCGTGGGCGTGATCACCGTGAGCGTGATCGTGGCTATGGCCATGATCGTGCTTGTGGCTATGGCTATGGCTATGGCTATGGCTATGGCTGTGGCTGTGGCTGTGATCGTGGCCGTGCTCGTGGTTATGGGCTCCCTTTTGTGGTTGACCGTGGTCATGACCATGGTCAAATTCGCAATGCCCGTGGTCGTGGTCGCAGTGGCTGTGATCCTGCTGCTCGACCACCTTGTCGCTTTCAAACAGCCCCACGCTCAGCAGCAGGGGCAGCGGCACCTCGCCTTTGACCGAGCGCAGGATGCGGGCATCACTTTTGATCGTGCGCAGTTGGTTCTCGAGGGCCTGTAGCCGGCTTTCCTCGACCAGATCGCATTTGTTCAGCAGCAGCATGTCGCTGTAGACGATCTGGGCGCGGGCCACCTCGCCTTCGAGCAGCTCATCACCGAAGTTCTCGGCATCCACCAGGGTGATGATCGAATCAAGCCTGGTGGAATCGCGCAGATCGCTGCCCAAAAAGGTCATCGCCACCGGCAGCGGGTCGGCCAGACCGGTGGTTTCCACCACCAGGTAATCCACGGGCTCAGCCCTGTCCAGGATCCGGTAGACGGCCTCCAGCAGTTCGCCGTTGATCGAGCAACAGATGCAGCCGTTGCTCAGTTCAACCGTGTCATCGCCGGTGGCGACGATCAGGTCGTTGTCGATGCCGATCTCGCCAAATTCATTGACGAGAACAGCTGTCTTCAGCCCTTCCTGATTGCTGAGGATGTGATTGAGAAGGGTGGTCTTTCCGGCTCCAAGAAAGCCGGTCAGAATGGTCACCGGCAGCGGCCGGCCTGGGCTGACCGGGTCGATTGCGGCGTCTGGGGAGGCGGAGGCCGTGGTCATGGCGTGCCGTGCGATCAGGCCGGATCAGTGTGGATCAATCCTAGGAAAGGCCACAGGTGGACCTTCTGCCCCCAGGGGCTTGTTCAGGACGCCAGCGCCACCCAGGCAAAGGCGCCGCCGATGCCGATCCAGATACCGGCGACCAGACGACGTCCGTCTGCCCCCAGCCAGCCCATCAGCCGCTGCGACAGGGAGGTCACCACCAGCAACAGAGCTCCCTGGGCCAGCAGAAGGCCGGCAAAGTAGGCCAGCAGCGGGGTCGGTTCGGCGCCCACCACCATGCCCCCCAGCAGGTAGCCGTGCAGGCCGAACAGGGGCAGCAACCAGGCCGATGGCAGCACGCTGAGGGCCACCAGTCCCTCCAGCGCCAGGCTCAGGGCCACCAGGGCTTCGGTCCACGGGCCCCAGGCTGCCGGCAGGCTCAGCACCTGAGCCAGGCCGCTGCCGGCCAGTCCCACCGCCAGCAGCGGCACCGTCCAGGCCTGCGGTCGCTTCAGTCCGACAAACGCCAGCGCCAGCAGGAACAGCAGATGGTCTGGACCCAGTAGTGGGTGGCCGATGCCGCTGAGCAGACCCTGCCAGCCGTTCAGCTGGGTTCCCTCGGCGAGGCCGAACGGGTGGTGGGCCTGCGCCGGGGCCATGGACGCCACCGTCAGCAATGGCACGGCAACCACCATGGCTGCCCGCAGGCGGGAGCCTGCAGCCCTGGACATGGTCATGGTCGATCCTCGTCGGGGGGAACCTGGCGGGCGTTCTGACTGACGCTTGCCATTGCAAGCGCTTTACAGCTGCGGGACAGCGGCGGATTTTCACCGCCTTTCCCCGTTTCCATCAGCGGCTGGTCCCCGCTGATACCAGTCCTGTCATTGTAAGTCGGGGCTTGAATCGATCAACCGCGAAACGCCCGGTTCAGAACCGGAACTGGGTCTTGATCAGGGCGCCCAGCTGGTTGAAGCTCTGGCCCTGCGGGGTGTTCTGGCCCAATGGGCGTGACAAATAGAACAGTGCTGGCGTGACCGTGATCGCGTCGCTGATCTGAAACTTGTACCACCACTCCCACATCCAGTTGGCGTCATTGACCCCATCTCTGTTGACCAGGCTGGTGGCATGGGGCGCCTGGCCGAAGGCCATGCCTGCGCTGTTGCCGGGGGCCAGCACGTCCCGCCAATGCAGACCCACCGACCAGGCGACGGCCTCGTTGGCATTGGTGCCCTCAGCATTCGAGGCCTGTTGGCTGTAGTCGAAGCGGGTGATTTCAGCCCCGGCGCTGATCGAGGGCAGCCAGCCGTTGTGGTCGGGTTGCCAGTAGCCACTGAGGCCCAGGGTGTGAAACAGCCCGGGTTGTGACAGCGAAGACTGCAGAAAAGCGGTGGAATAGGGAGAGACCTCACCCTGAATGGCCGAATAGACCAGGGCCAGGGCCCATTGGTCTTGTTGGTAACCCAGCTGGACCGTGGTGGAGGCGCGTGATGACTGGGTGCCGATGCCGCCATCGCCAGGATTGCCGCTATAGGCGTCCTGGGCGATGTAGTTGACGCTCACGCTCCAGGCGTCCTGTTTCCACCAGATGCCTGCCCCGGGGCCGACATTGAGGTCGTAGGCCACCGGTGTGCCGGCCATGGTGAACATGTCCAGAACCGTCGAGTCCGGGTAGACGCTTGGATACATGGCCAACATGTCATCCTGCTCAACAATGGCACCGAAAGTCACGGTGAAATCGCCAGCAGGAAACTGATAGAACAGGCGGTCAATGACAACAATGTTTGGCCTGCCTTCTTCGCCAAAGGATGCTTCCAGCTGCGAAAGCCGGCTGGGACCTGCCCCATAGAAACTGTTGCTGTTGCGATCAAAGTTTCCCACCCGTAGCCGGGTTCTCAGCAGATCCTGGCCGCTGAAACTGGTGTCAAGAACGATGCGCATGTCGTAGTTGAACGTCACGGCGCCACGGCTGCTGCTGTTCTCGGCGACTAGGTCGCTGGCGCTGCCGTAAAAGCTGTTGCCTCCGACCACCATGTTGGCGTCGACCTTGAGCTTGGTGGTGGTCG
Source organism: Cyanobium sp. C1_MAG_00004 (assembly GCA_027486935.1). Lineage (GTDB taxonomy): Bacteria > Cyanobacteriota > Cyanobacteriia > PCC-6307 > Cyanobiaceae > RGUW01. The sequence goes on from JAIXOF010000196.1 coordinate 3,233, forward strand.
AGAACTGTTGGGCTTCGAGTGCGTTGACCCTGGCCTCAAGACCATCAACACGGCCCTTGAGGATGGCGAGTTCCTTCGCGAACTCGGCCATGAGCTTTTTGAGCTCATCGGTCACCTCAGAGACGCGCTCAAGGCAGGCATTCAGCAGAGCCGCCGCTTCAAAACGGGTGATGGTGCGCTGGCCATTGCCGGTGCCGCCCGGGTAGCCGGCCACGCAGCCGTAGCGCTCGATCAGGTTGCCCAGGGCCTGGTAGGCCCAGTCGGTGGGTTTGACATCGGCGAACTGACCGATGGTGGTGACCTGGTCGTTGCTGGCGTATCTGTTGATGCCTGCCAGGTTGAGCTGGGCGCTCAGGGCAGCGCCAGGGGCCAGCAGTCCAAGAGCCGTAGGGGTAACCAGCAGCTGGGGGATAAGTCGCATCAGCCGTGCCAGAAGCAGGTGCGCCAGGGGCTGATGACCATGATGAGCGCTTTCAACTGTCGGTGATTGGAGCCGCACGCAGGTTATGGCCTCAGCGGGGATTGCGGTGAGTGTTGGTCACCACGCTTGTTGACGTTGCTGGCAGGCATCGCACAGCCCGAAGAATTCCAGGGTGTGAAACAGGGGCTTGAAGCCCCCCAGTTGCGCCGGGCTCAGATGTGCCCCATGCACCGGACAGCTTTCGAGCGTGGTGGTGCTGCCGCAATCCACGCAGGTCAGGTGGTGCTCGTCCCGTTCGACAGGGGCGTACAGCGCCTCGCCACTGGGCAGGTGGCGGCAGCGCACCAGACCCAGCTGTTGCAGCTGGCGCAGGTGGCGGTACACCGTGGCCAGGCCCATGGGGTGGGGGCCCTGGCGCAGGCGGGCGTGCAGGTCCTGGCCCGACAGTTCGCCGTTGCTGCGCCTGAGCTCGTTGAGCAGATGCTCCTGTCTGGCGGCGAGCGGCACGGCTGAACTGAGTCGCTGCCTTTTTAACCCACCTGAGCGAACCCTGCGCTCAAGGTGGAAGCCAAAGGGCCAGCCGTGCCTGCTTGCCCAGGGGACGCAAGGCCAGCGAGGTGGCATCCATGACCATCGCCTGGGCTGCGGGTGCAACGCTGCCTTGGCTCCGCTGCCTCCAGGGTCTGAGCACCAGCAGCAGGTGGTTGTTGCTGGCATCAAAGCTCAGGGGGGTGCCGGGCTCCAGCTCCCAGTCCGGCAGGCTGCGGCGGGCCAGGATTTTTCCTTCGCGGTTCATGGCTAGGACCGTCAGCACTGGCCGTTGAATGCCTTCGATCTGGGCAATCCAGAACCGTTCGCCGTTGCCCTGGCAACTGCTGGCCAGGACGGCCTGCTGGCCGATCCAGAGCTGCCGCGGCGCTCGTCCAGGTTCCACCAACTCCAGTGAGCGGCGGAAGTCGGGCCAATGGCGCACCAGCAAGGCCAGTCCTGCCCGTGGGCAGAAGCTGCTCAGGTCGCGACTGCCTGGCAGCATCTGCTGGCGGGGAGCCCTGGGCGGCAGATCCTGCAGGGTCAGTCCTTCGCTGACCGGAACCACAACGGCGCCCCCCTGGGGCAGCAGGCGCATCGGCCCACTCGCCTCGAAGGGGAGGGTGATCGGTCGGCCTGCCCGGCGCGGCCAGAGCAAGGTGCGCGCACTACCGGGTTCCAGACCACCGCTCTGGATCAACAGGTCGCCGAACCGGTTGCTGCTCAGGTGGGCGAACAGGTGACGGTCCTGGTCTAGGGCCCTGGGCTGGCCCGGCTGCGGTGGGCCCAGTCCCAGCTGTGCCCTGGCCAGGTTGCGCTGCTGCACAGGAATCAGCCAGATCTGCTGCCCGGCTGGCCCCTGGGTTCGCTGGCCCTGGCTGACCACCGCCACCCCAGAACCATCCCCCAGGACTTCAACGCTGAAAATGCGGGGCCAGACGGGTGATAGCGGTTGCCAGCGGCCATTGTGCTGCTGCAGTTGCAGTTGCTCGCCGCCGGGCACCGGCACGACGGCCAGGATTCTTGGCCGTGGATCCCAGACCCAGCGACGGGTTGCAAGCTGTTGACCGCGGTTGTCCAGGCCGGCCAGTTCAAGCTGCAGCGGCCCCCGCAGGCGCACTCCAGGGTTCAGGCTCAGCTTGAGGCCGGAGCCTGCGCCCAGCCAGCGAACCGGCAACGGTGGATCGATCCGGCTTGCTGCGGCCACGCTGGCGCGATTCATCGGCCGGCTGAAGCGCAGTTCGAGACCGGCGGGGCCGCTGCTGGCTGCGCTCGGGGTCACCGCCAGCAACCGTGGGGGCTGGCGCAGCAACAGCTGCTGCTGCCCAACGGCCAGACCCAGTGGCAGCAGCAGCGCCGGCAACAGGCGGTTCATGGCTCGAGCGGCCGTCGCGGCCTTTGGATCGGCTGGATGCGCCGGGGAACCAGCACCAGTTCTTCGCCCTGGGGAGCGGCTTGCACGGCCATGACCCCTTCGATCTGCAACCACTGATCGCGCTTGGGCAGGGGGCGATCGCTGGGCCAGCGCACCGCCAAGCCAACGGGTGTTGCATCGGCCAGGCAACAGCGCACCAGCAGCCGCGCCAACAAGGGCGGGCCGTCTTCGCGGGGCAGCACAAAGCCGCTGATCGAGGCAGGTTCACCACTGAACAGGCGTGGATCGGCCTGGTTGCGCAGCAGCCGCACCCAGTCCGTGAGGCTGCGTTGGGCTGGGGGCAGCACAAAGGTCAGCTCGGCGTCGGCGGTGTCGTCGACGGGGCGCTGCTGGGCCAGGTCGGCAAACGATGGATTGGGGGGCAGCAGGACCAGCAACAAGGCGATCAGGGTGCTAGCCGCCAGGGTCAGCCAGTCCCGGCGTCGTGCAGGGCCGATGGTCGCGGACTGGCGCCCCAGGGGCAGCAGCAGGCCCACAGCCAGCATCAACAGCACCATCCCGGCCAGGTTCACCAACGGGTGAAACACATCGCGCAACAGCAGTGCCAGGCGCCCGTCGGCGAAGGCACGCAGCAGCACCAGTCCCCACAACGCCAGGCCGGCCGCCCGCAGCCTGGTGGCGGTTACAGTCGCCACAGGTTGACCCACTGACCGATCAACAGCACGGTGAGCAAGGCACCGCCGCTGGCCAGGGCCAGGCCTTTGGGCCGCAGCAGCAGACCCAACAGACCGACCAATTTGAGGTCGATCACCGGTCCCAGCAGCAAAAAGGCCAGCAGGGCCCCAGGGGTGACCTGGGCCGCAAAGCTGAGGGCCAGAAAGGCATCAACACTGGAGCACACCGAAATCACCAGGCTCAGTGCCATCAGCGCCAGGATCGAACCCGTCGGCGCGCCGCCCAATTGCAGCAACCACTGGCGCGGCAGCAGGGTTTGCACCATGGCGGCAAGGGCACACCCCCCCACCAACAGCAAGGCCAGCTGTAGCAGCTCGCCGCTGCTGTGGTGCAGGACATCCAGCAGCGGTGGGCGCGTTGAAGCCACTGCCGGGCTCGCTGGCTCGGGCCCAACCAGTCCGCCACGGCGTTGCAGCAGGGTCACCGCGCTCAGTGGTTGATTCAACCGCCGTTCGGCCAGCACATCGGGCTGCAGCAGCTGCTCTTCCGGCAGCAGGGCTAGCAAGCGACAGAGGCTGAAGGCCACCACAACGGCCCCAAGCGGTCGTGCCAGAAGCAGCCAGGGCTGATCTGGAAAGGCGGCCCAGGTGCTGGCGATCACGATCGGGTTCAACACCGGTGCGGCGAACAGAAAGCCAAGCGCTCCATCCAGTGGGGCCCCAGCCACAAGCATCCGCCGAGCCACGGGCACGTTGCCGCACTCACAGGCGGGCAGTGCAAAGCCGAGTCCTGCCCCAGCCAGCGGACCCAGCAAGGGGTGGGTGGGCAGTTTGCGCAACCATTGGCCGCCGGGGGCCAGCCAGCTGGCCAGGCCTGAGATCAGGACCCCGATCAGCAGAAAAGGCATCGCCTCGATCAGTAGCCCCTGGAACAGGGCCCAGGCCGTGGGCAGCCACGCTGGGGCAACCATGGGCGACCGAATTGGACGCCCCAAAGTTGGCACAGGAAGAGGCTTTGTTTGTTGATTTTGAGAATGGTTCTTGGTTGAAGCCGTGCTCGAGGGGTTGGCAAACCGAGCGGGGGCTCCGTTCAGGGTCGCCCGTTTGGAGGGGCCCTTGATCCGGGGGCCTCAGCTCCTTGCTGGTGGTCAGTCCACTCCATCCACCAGGGCTTGGCGAGGGGCCATCTGCTGGCTGATCACCCAATTGGTGGCTGCTTTCTGGGTGTGCCAAGCCTGCAGCAGTTGTTTGGCGATGCTGCGCAATTCACCGGTGTCTGCGGTGGCATCAATGGCGCGGCTGAAACGCTCAATCTCAAATTGTTGGCCCACACTCAGGGCGATCTGCATGGTCATGAACTTGACCGTCTGAAACTGAGATGAAGGTATCCAGCTTTCAGCTCCAGGGCGTAACCATGACTACCCAATCGGGTGCCCGTCAGTATTTCGGGTTGTGAAAACCTTGGTTCAGCGGGGGATTGATCAGGAAAGCTGTTCGTGCCCATCAGGCGCGCTTGTCGCTGTTGGATCTCCCCATGCGTTTCAGTTGGGCCCAGCATCAGAACGTCGCCCAACGGCTTGGTGCGGTCGATCAAGAGCAACTGGGTGTTGCGGTGGCGCTGATGGGTGTGGCAATGCTGATGTTGGCCGAAGATCTGATCGGGATCGAGGACGGCAACACCATGCATTAACAGCCGGCAAGTGGCAAGGTGATTGCGGCGTCAAAAGCTGTCGTCACCAGCGCAGACGGCAGCAACGTTGCTTCTCAGTCAAAACGGAAGCTTGGGGGCTGATCGAGCAGGCCATCGTCCGTGGTGCCCGTCGGCCATCGCGTGTTGCAAGGTGTCCAGCTGACTGATCGCCAGCGTCTTGGCGCGTCGTCCGCTCCTAGAGTGAAAACCATTCTCAATTCTGCAGGCCATTGGTCTGCCTGCCCCCATGACCCAGCGGACGTTCTGGTCGGTCCGTGGTGCCTTGCTGGCGCTGGCGTTCGTTCTGGCGGGCTGCTCGGGTACACGTCAGACGCTCAAGGCCCCATCCGACGGTCATCGACTGGCGGTGGTCACCACCTTTCTGCCGATCACCCTGTTCACCCGAGCCGTGGCCGGTGACTGCGCCTCGGTCAGGTCCTTGATCCCCTCGTCGACTGGCCCTCACGACTTTCAGGCCAAGCCCACCGATCTGGCGTCGTTGGGCCAGGCCCAGGTTCTGGTGAAGAACGGACTGGCGATCGAGGCGTTTCTGGACAAATTGGTGGACTCTGCAGACAACAAGAAGCTGCAGGTGATTGATTCCAGTCGTGGGGTGGCCACGCTTGCATCGGTCGAGGGGCATGGGAGCGACGGCCACCACCACGGTGCAGTCAATCCCCACATTTGGCTCGATCCGCTGCGGGCGGTGCAGCAGGTCGAAGCCATTCGCGATGGCCTGGTGAAGGCAGACCCCAGCTGCGCCGACGGCTACCGGCGCAACGCGGCTGCCTACATCGGCCAGCTGCGGCAACTCAACAGCGAGATCGCCGCCCAGCTCAAGCCTTACCGGGGCAGAACGTTTGTCGCCTTCCACGATGTGGCCCCTTACTTTGCCCAGCGCTATGGCCTCAAGGCCGCGTTCCTGGTGGATGTGCCGGAACTGAATCCCAGCCCGGCCGATCTGCAGCGGGTGGCGGCCCAGGTGCGGCAGAACCAGCTGCAGGCGCTGCTCAGTGGGCCCCAGGAGGGCAACCGCTCCTTCAACGCCCTGGCCCGGGACCTGGGCATCGGGATCGGTGTGTTCGATCCGATCGAGACCGCAGCCCCCCAGGCTGCCGCCGATCCCGGCACCTACCTCACGGTGATGCGGCGCAATGGGGCCGCACTGGCCCAGGTCTTTGCCCGCTAAGCGCTGCGATCAGCCCCCGTACCAATCGGGCAGCGCCTCGTAACTGGCGGCGTTGGTCTCGTTTTCGCGGGCCTCGACCTTCCAGCAGCAGCTGCGGCCGCCGTCGCGCTGCAGCAGCAGGGCGTTGGCCCACTGCCAGACCAGCTGGGCGCTGGATTCCATGCCGACGTTGTCCATGACCCGCAGATCGAGGGCGCCCTGGGTATGCAGGGCCTGCCACTGCTCCAGCAGGGGGTCGTCGGCATTGACCAGAAAGGTGTGGTCGAACTGGTCGGCCAGTTGCTGGCGCAGGCTGCCAAGGCTCGAGAAATCCACCACAAACCCATGGGCATCCAGGGCCTTGGCCTGAAACCAGAGGGTGAAACTGCGGCTGTAGCCATGCACAAAGCGGCAATGGCCCCCATGGCGCCACTGGCGATGGCAGCAGGGAAACCCGCTGAAGGTCTTGGAACAGGTGAACGCGGCGGTCATGGCCGGAAGCGGAGGCCCCGATGGCAGAGCTGAGGGTGCTGCGGGAAGATCGACACAGACGGCATCGGACCCGTGCAGGCATCATTTCAGGCCCCTGAGCCGGCCCTGATCCAATCGCTCCGGTTCAACGACGCCGGCCTGATCCCCGCCGTGGCCCAGGACTGGCTCGATGGAGCCGTGCTGATGGTCGCCTGGATGAACCGCGAGGCGCTCGAGCGCACCCTCGCGACCGGCGAGGTGCACTACTGGAGCCGCTCGCGGCGCGAGCTGTGGCACAAGGGCGCCACCAGCGGCCACACCCAGACCCTGCGGGGCCTGCGCTACGACTGCGATGCCGACGTGCTGCTGCTCACGATCGAGCAGCGGGGCGATGTGGCCTGCCACACCGGTGCCCGCAGCTGTTTCTATGACGACGGCGCCGAACCCACCGCGGGCGGGCCCGCAGCGACGCCGCCCCCGGCCGATGCCTGCACCGAACTGATGCGGGTGATCGAGGGCCGCCGCGATCACCCCGAGCCGGGCAGCTACACCAACAAACTGCTCGAGGGGGGCGACAACCGCATCCTCAAGAAGATCGGCGAGGAAAGCGCCGAATTCGTGATGGCCTGCAAGGACGCCAACCCCGCCGAGATCGCCGGCGAAGCGGCCGACATCGTCTTTCATCTGCAGGTGGCCCTGGCCCACCACGGGGTCAGCTGGCGCCAGGTGCAGCAGGTGCTGGCCGAGCGCCGGGGGGCACCCCGGCGCTCCTGAGCTGGGCGCTCAACCCTGCGCGGCGGTGCTCAGCATGGCCAGCGCGGTCCAGACCACAAAGCCGGTGAGCACAAAGCCGCCGGTGGCCACGAACCAACGCCAGGCGTTCTGCACGGCCGGGGTGGGCTGGCCGGCCAGCCAGGCCGGTTGGGGCCAGCCGCTGTTGGGGGCCCAGGCGGTGCCGCGGCCGGCGGGGGCGCGGCGCGCCATCGCCTCGCGCCAGTAGGCGTCATAACGGGGGGCCTGCTGGTTGAAGGGCATGGCGCCCACGGCCTGGCCGGCCAGCTTGCGGGAGCGCTGGTAGGGCACCAGATCCTCGCCGAAGGTCTCCAGGTATTCGCTGGAGTCGAGCAGGGCGTCGACAAAGCCAGGAAGGCCCTTCTGGGCGATCACGATCGACCAGGCGATGCGCTCCTCGTCACCGTGCACCGGGCGGCCCAGCACCCGCCCCACCACCTGTTCGACCATGCGGTAGTTGCTGTTGCAGCGGTAGAAGTCATTGCGGAACTTGTCGGACTTGAGCAGGCCGCGAATGAAGTCGCGGGTGCTGATCTGGCCCGAACGCAGCTGGGACTCGAGTGCCGCATCCCGGTCCACCTTGAAGGCGTGGAAGAAAATCTGGCGGTAGGACTGCTCGATCAGCTCGTCGGCGCCGGCACGATCGCACTGCAGGGCAAAGCGGCCGCTCTGGCGCGCGGTCTCCTCACTGGCCACGAGAAAGCTGCTGACGCGGCTGTTGTTGGTGCGGGGGCGCGTGGCCAGAACGGGCAGGGCCATGGGTGCGATGGTGTGCAAAGGGCGAAAGGTATGGCTGAAACCCCAGGCGCGGGGCGTGTTTTCCCCAATCCACAAGCAACGTCACGGCTCGCAACAGCTCGCAATGTTCTGCAGCCATCCGCTGGCCTCCTAGCCTGCAGACATGGGTGAAACGATTCTCGAAGTCAGCCATCTGAGCGTGTGCCGGGGCGGCCAGCCGGTGGTCGAGGACGTCAGCTTTGCCCTGTCTGCAGAAACCGACACCGCCCTGGTCGGCCCCAACGGTGCCGGCAAGAGCACCCTGGTCCAGGCCCTGCTGGGGCTGATCCCCAGGCAGGGGGGCTCTGTTCGCCTGCTGGGTCAGGAGCTGGGCCCCCGTGGTCAACTGCCCGTAGCGGTACGCGATCAGATCGCCTACCTGCCCCAGCTGTTTGCCCCCACCGGCCCCCTGCCCCTGACGGTCGCTGAATTTGTGGCCCTGGGTGGGGTGCCGTGGCGGCAACGGCGCCAGGCCGTGGCCCGGGCCCTCGCCCTCTGCGGATGCCAGGGGCTTGAGCGCCGTCTGCTCAGCGAACTGTCGGCCGGGCAGCTCAAGCGGGTGTTGCTGGCGTTCTGCGTGGTGCGGCCGCGGCGGGTGCTCGTGCTCGATGAGGCCCAGGCCGGTCTCGATGCCCAGGCGGCCGAGCAGTTTCACAACCTGTTGTTCGACCTGCGGCGCAGCCAGGGCTGGACGATCCTGCAGGTCTCCCATGATCTCGACATGGTGCGCCGCAGCTGTGACCGTGTGCTGTGCCTCAACCGCCGTCTGCGCTGTCAGGGGGCACCGGCCCAGGCCCTGACGCCGCCCCAGTTGGAGCGGCTGTACGGCAAGGGCTTTGTCCCCTACGCGCATCACCATCACAGCGTGCAGCCATGAGCGCCCAGTCGGCGCCACTGCTGCTGTTGCTCGGCCTGCCGTTCATGCAACGGGCCCTGCTGGCGGGTCTGCTCAGCGGCGCGCTCGGCGGTCTGCTGGGCAGTGTGGCGGTGCTGCGTCAGCTCTCGTTCTTTAGCGATGCCCTGGGCCATTCGGCCCTGCTGGGCATCACCCTGGGGGTGCTGCTCGGCCTGGATCCCACCCTGGTGCTGGTGCCCTTTGCCGTGCTGTTTGCCCTGCTGGTGAATGCGCTGGTGCAGCGCAGCCGGCTGTCAGCCGATGCGCTGCTCAACATCATCTATTCGTCGTCCCTGGCGATCGCGGTGCTGGTGCTCAGCCGCTTTCCGAGGGCCGGTGGCGGGCTGCAGCAGCTGTTGTTCGGCGACATCCTCGGGGTCAGCTGGCTCGACCTGGGCCTGATGGCCGCCATGTTGGTGGTGACGGTGTTCGGCCTGGTGTTGAACCGCCGCGCCCAGATCCTGCTCTGCGTGGATGAGCCCCTGGCCCGCTCGCGCGGGATCGCCGCCGACCGCCAGCGGCTGTTGTTCGTGGTCGCCCTGGCGGTGGTGGTGGCCCTGTCGATCAAGGCGGTGGGGGTGCTGCTGATCAGTGCCTTTGTGGTGATTCCGGCCAGTGCCGCTCGCCTGCTGGCCCGCAGTTTCAGCGGTTACCAGCTGCTGGCCAGCGGCCTGGGCGCCCTGGGGGCGGTGCTGGGACTGCTGGCTTCGGCGGCGTTCAATCTGCCGTCGGGGCCTTCGGTGGTGCTGGTGCAGTTGCTGGGGTTTCTACTGGCCGTGCTGGTGTCGGCATGCGGCCGCTCTGGCCCTGCAGCCACAGCAGGGTGGCCCGGTCGCGACGGCTGAGCTGCAGCACCGGTCTGCCGCCGGGGATCGCGGCCATCGCGTCCCCTGCCTGGTCGCTGTGGGCCCAGAGGCCAAAGGCATGCCCCAGTTCGTGCAGGGCCGTGGCCTGCAGCGGCAAAGGGGCCTGGCCCGCACCCAGCAGCACATCGATGCGCGGTTCGGCCCACCACTGCTGCTGCCGCAAGGCCGCCACCAGGGTCAGCACGGCCCGGCCATGGCTGGCCCGCAGGCGGCCATCGGCCTGTCGCTGCAGCGGCGGCCGGCGGCGCCACACCCGCACCTGGGCCTGCTCGGGGCTGCTCACCCGGCTGATGCTGAGCAGCCCTGACCATTGCTGCAGGGCTGTGTCGACCGCGGCCAACCAGTCCGCCTGGCGCCGGGCCTCGCCCGTACCAGCGGCAGCATCGGCCGGTTCGATCCAGACGCACCAGTGGGCCACGACAGGCCAGCCGGCGGGGGTCGGTCGCAACAGGTGGCGGTAATCCTGGCCGTCAGGCGCCGGCGGTGTCGGTGTCGGTGCCGTCGTCGCAGGGCTGGGCAGCTGCAGCGGCCTGACCTGGTCAGGGATCGAGCAGCTGGCGCCGGTGCTGCCAGACCCGGACTGGGCCCGAGCCTGGGTCAGCACACTGATGCCGAGCGCTGCCGGCAGCAGCGCAGCCAACAGCCACCCGGGACGCACGGGGGCCACAGCTGACCAGGACAACGGTTCAGGCCGAGGGCAGACCGACGCCGCGGGCCATCAGCGTCGCCAGCAGGGGGATGGCGGCGAAGCCGGCCAGCTCGATGTTGAGAATCCAGGCCAGGCGATTGGCCAGCTGGGTGCTCACCTTGGGCAATTCCCCCTTGCGCAGGGGCAGGGCCCAGAGGATGTAGGTGATGGTCGGGTACAGCGACAGGCCGCCGACCGCCAGATAGGTGCCGACCTTCCACCAGAACAGCGGGTTCTCGGTGTAGAAGCTGCTGCCCTGGCCGAAATACAGGACCCGCATGATGCCGCTGACCAGCAACGCCAGGGCCGCCAGGCCGTAAACCACGTCGGTGATCACCATCAAGGTGGCTTCCTGTTTGTTGGGATCGGGTTTGATCAGGCGACGTTCCAGCACCAGGGCCCCGAAGCAGACCATGAAGCTGAGGTAATGCACATAGGCGACGCCGGCCCGGGGCAGCACGTCGGCGGGGATGGCGGCCAGGCTGATCATGACGAAGGCGTGGTGAGGCTGGGCCAGACCGTAGCTCGTGCCGTGTTGCCGCCGGGGCGTGAGCGAGCCGGGGGCGAGCAGATGGGAACAGAATCTGCAGTTAAGGACAAAACCTGTAGTTGAGTACAAAACCTGTAGTTGCGTAGCAAAGGTGAAAGTCGGAAGCTTTTCGGAGAGTTTTTGGCCGTAGGCAAATTGCCCCTAGGTTCAATTCAGTCAAATGCCGCGACATGGCCAGCTCGTTGAGCGCTTTTCTCGGTGAGATCGGCCGCCATCAGTTGTTGACGCCCGAGCAGGAGCTGACACTCGGCCGCAAGGTCCAGGCGATGGTCGCGCTGCATGAGCGCTGCGCCCAGGCGGGCGGCCAGGGTGCGGCCTGCGATTACGACGAGCTCGAGCGCCGGACCCTGCGCCTTGGTGAACGGGCCAAGAACCACATGATCACCGCCAATCTGCGGTTGGTGGTCAATCTGGCCAAGCGCTATCAGGGCAAGGGGCTTGACCTGCTCGATCTGATCCAGGAGGGCACCCTCGGATTGACACGGGCCGTTGAGAAGTACGACCCGACCCGCGGCCACCGCTTCAGCACTTATGCCTATTGGTGGATTCGTCAGGGTCTCAACAGGGCCCTCTCTACCCAGAGCCGCACGATCCGCATTCCGGTCAATGTCAATGAAAAGCTGACCAAGATCCGAGCCGCTAAGGCCCGTTATCTGCAGGCGAACGGCACCCTGCCCAGCGCCGCCACCCTGGCTGAAGTGCTGCATCTGAGCAAAGACGAAGTGGAGGAACTGTTGACCTGCGAACTGCGCAGCGTCACCGTCAGCCTGCAGGGGGTGGTGAAGTCCAAATCCGATCCTTCGGAGCTGGTCGATGTGCTGCCGTCAGCCGAACTGCCCCCGCTCGAGCGGGCCGAGCTCGCCGAGCGCATCTCGGTGGTCTGGTCCCTGCTCGAGCAGGCCTGCTTGACCCCCAAGGAGCGCACCGTGATCATGCTGCGCTTCGGCCTGGATGGCAGCCACGAATGGCGCACCCTCGCCGAAGTGGCCCGTCAGCTGGGTTGCAGCCGCGAATATTGCCGTCAGGTGGTGCAACGGGCCCTGCGCAAACTGCGGCGGGCCGGGCAGGAGTCGGGTTTCATCACCAGCGACTGACGCCCTAACCTGAAACCAGCCCAGGACTCGGTCGTGTTCAGCTGGTTCACCCAGGCAGGCGCTGCTGCAGAGGCGGGCGACCGGGTTCTCGACGTCGAGGTGATCGACAGTTCGGTTGTCGATGAACAGCTGCTGTTGCGTTTGCTGCGCCGCGGCGGCCGCGTGCTGGCCAGGCCTGCGCTCGAATGCCTTGAGCTGCTGCTCGATGCCGACACCCCACCCCAGGTCAGGCTGACCGTGATGGCGGCCTTGACCTATCTGCTGATGCCGATGGATCTTTTGCCCGATCTGTTGCCGGCCGTCGGTTTCAGCGATGACCTGGTGGCCCTGACAACCCTTCTGGGCACCTGCTGGCGGCACCGCACGCCAGCGATCCGCCAGCGCGCGCTGCGCCGCCTGGACCGTTGGTTCCCGTTGACACCGTGAACGCCGTGGTCACCCTGAGCCCCGAAGAGCGGGAGGATCTGCATACCTTCCTCAAGGATTGGCTGCGCCATGCCGGCCGCACCCAGGCGGATCTGCGCCGGGCCCTGCGCGCTGCTTCGGTGCGCATGCCCGTGTTGCTCGATGCCCTGGAGCACACCATTCGCCAGGGCGGACTGACCCAGCTGGTGCATCAGTTGTGTGCCATCGAGGCCGACTGGCACAACGAGGACCAGGTGGCCGTGCTCGGTGAGTTGGGGCAGGAGCCCGCGGGCTTCAGTGGCTCACTGGAGCAGCTCGATCTGCTGCTGCAGGAGATCCGCCAGGATCAGGAGGGTTCGCCATGATGGGCGCATCCCGATGGTCTGAGCCGATGGTCTGGCGTTCAACCCCCATGCTGCTGGGCGTGGCGGCCGTGAGCACCGTTGTTGGCCTCGTTCTGGATGTGCCGCCCGTGTCAGCTCAGGTTCAGCAGTTCATCCTGGGTCCGGGCAGCTCGGTCGGCAGGGAGACCAAGGTGGAGCCCAAGAACTGCATCACCGATCCCAAGACAGGGGCCATCACCTGCGACACCCAGTTGGTCAACCCTCCGAGTGACACCCCGGCCAAGCCGTCTTACACCCCATTCAGCAACTGACGGCTCGAACCGCACCTTGAACCTGTTCAACGACAGCCGCTACCTGGCCCTGGTCGACGGGGCTGAACGCTGGATCGCCAAGCTGCTCGGCCTGGTGCTGCTGGTGGTGATGGTGATCGCCTCGGTCCAGTTGGTGGGCTGGGTGATCTGGGCCATGGCCAACCCCCAGACCGACTGGGTCGAAGACAAGCTGATCCGGGTTCTGGGGGATCTGCTCAACATCTTGATCGCCGTGGAGGTGTTGCAGAACATCACCTCCTACCTGCGGCGCAATGTGGTCCAGATCGAGCTGGTGCTGATCACGGCGATGACCGCCGTGGCCCGCAAGGTGATCGTGCTGCCGCCCGGGGCCGAGACCAAACCGCAGCTGCTGGCGGGGCTGGGGGTGGCGGTGCTGGCCCTGGCCGCGGCCTACTGGCTGGTGTGCAGGATCAAGCAGACCCCTCCCCGCTCCAGAACAGCGCCAGCCAGACCGTTCCTGGATCGGAATCCGTAGCCAGTACCCGGTGGCGCCGGTGGGCCGGGATCAGCAGCTGGTCGCCGCGGCTCAGGGCCGTGGGCTGGGGTTCCCCCTCAAGCTCCAACAAGGCGCTGCCCTGCAGCAGCAGCACCCATTCGTGCTCGGCCTGGTCGTACCAGAACCCCTTGGGACTGCTGGCCTGGTTCGAGTGAATGCGCTCCAGGCGCCACTGCGGCAGGTGCAGCAGCACGGTGGTGGTTTCGTGGCCTGGCGGCGGCAGGGTGCCGGCCAACAGGTTGGCAGCGTCGGGCGGGTTGCCTTCGGCTTCTCCCCAGCGCCGTCCAATCTCAAAGCCAAAACGGCGCGCCAGCTCCACCACGTCGTGATGGTTGCTGCAGTCGGTCAGCGCGGCCCGCACGGCCGGGTCGGCCTCGCTCAGGGCCACAAAGGCATTGAGCGCGCTGACCTTGGTCAGAAACTGCTGCAGCTGGGCTTCAGCCATGGGCGGGGGCCGCGGCGAGGTTGAGGGGCTTGATCATGCGCCAGCGCTCAAACAGCACCCCGGCATAGGGCACGGTCTCGCTGGCTTCGATCTGCCAGCCCAGCCGCTGCAGCAACGGCCGCGACAGCTGGCTGGCCTCGGTGCGCAGCTGCCGCTCACCCCGCTGGAGCGCCTCCCGCTCCAGCGCCTGCACCAACGCGGCCCCCCGCCCCTGCCGGCTCCAGCGTCCGTCGCAGTACAGCAGGGCCAGGCGGTCGCCGGGATCGAGCACGGCAAAGGCTGCGATCCGCCCATCGTCTGCCCCCACCGGGTTCACCAGCGTCAGGCCGCGGCTGATTGTGGCGGCCAGCTCGCCGCCGGGCCGGCAGTGCTCGGCCCAGGCCTGCACCTGTTCTGGGCTGTAAAACGGGCCGCATTGGCTGCGCACCGCGGCGCCGTAGACCGCCAAAAGCTGGTCCAGATCGCTGGGGGCATAGGGCCGCAGCAGGTGCATCGGATCAGGGCTCCTCGGCCCTGGGGGCCCCCAGGATCACGCTGCTGCCCAGGCGTGCCGCCAGCGGGCCATAGGCGTCGGGGGTGCAGCTGAACAGCAGCACCTGAACCCCCTGTTGCACGCCCCGTTCGAGCATGCGCAGCACCCCGGCCTGGCGCTGGGGATCGCTGTTGCTGAAGGCATCGTCGAGCACCAGGGGCAGGCAGCCGTCGTAGGCGCCCAGCAACAGCTGGGCCAGAGACAGGCGCAGGGCGGCGGCCAGCTGCTCGCGCATGCCGCCGCTCAACTGGCCAAAGTCAAAACGCTGCTGCTGCCGTTGCAGCTGCAGTGCGCCGAATCCCTGCTGCGGCGCAAACGTCAGCGGCGCGCTGGTGCCCGGGGCCAGCCCCAGGGCATCCAGATAGCCCTGCAGCGCAGCCTGCAGTGGCAGGCAGTAGTGGTTGGCCCCCTGTTGCTGGGCCTCGGCAAAGGCCTGCAACAGCAGTTGCAGGGCACTGGTGCTGCGCTCGAGCGCCTGGCGTTCGCCCTGGGCCTGCTCCAGTTCGGCCTGCTGCCGTTCGACCTCGAGCGCCGGCTCGCGGGCCCCGAGGCTGTGACAGATCTGCTCCTGCTGGCCCCGGTTGGTGAGCAGGGTCTCCTTGTCAGCCTCAAGCTGCTGCAACCGCTGCTCGCCGTCGCCGGCCGCGGCGCCCAGCTGCTGCTGCAGTGCCTCGATCTGCCCCTGGCGCGCCTGCAGCTGGCTGCCCAGCGCGGCCAGGGCCTGGGCCAGTTGCGGGGGGTCGCCGTGCTGGCTTTGCAGCTCCTGCAGCCGCTGGTCGGTGGCGGCCAGGGCGCCGGCCAGGCGGCCGGCTTCGGCCTGGTGCTGTCCTTGCCCCCGATCCAGTTGCTCGCGCTGTTGCTGCCGGGCGGCCAGTTCGCGCTCGAGCTGGGTGCGCTGCTGACCGGTGGCCTGCAGCTCCTGTTTGAGGGTCTGTTGGCGCTCTTCGAGTTCGGCCTGGCTGGGTAGCGGCCCGTCGTTGGCCTGCCCCAGCTCGGCCAGCGCCCGCTGCAGCCGTTGGCGCCGCGGCTGCAGGGCAGCCAGTTGGGCATCGAGCTGGGCCCAGGGAATGGTCGCGGCCGCCTTGCGCAGATTGTTGAGTTCGCTCTCGAGGGCTTGGCGTTGTTGGGCCAGGGCCTCGGCGGCCTCGCTGCTGGTCTGGCCCAGGAGCTGCTGCAACCCCCGCAGCAGCTCCTGGGCCTGCTGCCGCGCGGCCACGGCATCACCCATGGCCGCGCCGCCGCCGGGGCTGATCAGCAACCTGGTGCCGCCCTCGATCGCCAACACGGCGGGCTGCTCCAGCAGTCGGCTCTCACCGGATGCCAGGGGGTGGCCATCGAGGCTGATCGCCGCGGTGCCCTCGAGCAGGGCCACCTGGGTGGCCATGCCCTGGCAGCGGGCAAGTGCATGGGCCAGTTGCTGCTCGGCCTGGCGCAGCTGCCGCACCTCGTTGCTGCCGATCGCCGGCAGCTGCTGCAGCTGCTCTTTGATGGCGCTCGCCTGCTGCTGAAGCCCGTCAAAGTGGGCCTTGTGCTGGCGCAGTTGTTCCTGCTCGCGCTCCAGGCTCGCCAGATCGGCCAGCGCGCTGAGCAGGTCCTGTTGCCGCAGCAGCTCCTGGCTGCGCTGCTCGAGGCCCTGGCGCTGCCGGCTGCCATCGGCCGCTGCCCGCTCGAGCTGCTGCCGCTGCTGCCGCTGCTGCTCGAGCCGCTGTTGCAACTGGGCCAGCTGGCCCTGGTCGGCCAGCCGTTGCTGCTGCAGTCCCTGCCATTGGTGCAGGGCCGACTGCAGCTGCTGGTGCTGCTGCTGCAGGGGGCGGGCCTCGGTTTGCAGGCGCCCCAGGGCGTTGAGCAGACCGCTCTGCTCTTCGATCGCGGCGAGGCGCTCGGCGATCTGGCGCAGCTGCTCCAGCGCTGCCTCCAGTTCGGCCAGGCGGGCCTGGCCCTGTTGCAGGGCCAAGTGGGCCTCGGCTTCGCGGGCCTGGGCCAGGGCCAGGGGCGAGCCTGCCCGCACCTTGCCGGTGGCGGTGAGCTGCAGCTCGAGCCGTTGCTGCAGCAGCTGCTGCACCTGCCGGTCGAGCGGCGACTCCAGGGCGCTGGCCGTGGCCCGCAGGGCTTCGGCGCTGTCGGCCTGCTGCAGTTGCTGCACCAGCAGCCCCAGGTCGTAGGACTCGGGGCCTGCCGCCAGGGGATCACCGCCGGCGTCGCCCTGGCGCACCCACAGATGGGCCCAGCGCAGGGGCAGCTGGGCGATGCGGCGCCCCTCGACGGGGCCGGGTACCTGCAGCAGGGCGGCCAGGCGGGCTTCGGCGCTGCTGCCCTGCAGGCTTGTGCCGCCGTCGCTGCTCAGCTGGCAGGTGCCGCCGGCCCCGGCAAAGCGTTTGCGCAGCTGCCAGGTCTGGCCGCCGGCTTCAAACCGCAGCTCCACCTGGGGCAAACCGCCGTGGGTCAGCGAGCGCAGCTCCTCGATGCCGCGGCCGGTGGCCGTGGCCTTGAGGAACAGGGCCTTGTGCAGCGCCTCGACGATGGTGCTCTTGCCGGCTTCGTTGGGCCCGCCGATCAGCGTCAGGCCCGGGGCGAAGCTGAGCTCCAGCTCAAGGTGCTGCCGCACCCGATCGAGCCGGGCGGCGATCAGGCGCATGCGTCGGCCACGCTGCGGTGCAGCTCGAGCAGGGCCTGGGCCAGGGTGCCGCTGCAGTCGCCTGCACCGAGTTGCTGTTGCAGGTTGCGCACCACCGCCGCCACCAGGGGGGCGTCGCTTTGGTCGGCCAGGGCCTGCAGTTCGGCGGCATCGGCCCGCAGGCCCACCTGGCCGCGGCGCTTGAGACGCAGCAGCTGGGCTTCCCAGCGCTGCAGCAGGCCGTCGAGGCTCTGCTGGCCTTCGATGCTCAGCTGGCCGCTGAGCTCGAGCAGCAGCAGATCGGCGCCGACGCGTCCCGCCAGCAGGGTTTCGACCTGGTGCTCGAGGGCTTTGAGGTCGGCGTCGCCGTTCAAGGCCACCTGCAGCGGATGCCAGCCCACGTCCCCGCAGACATGGGGGGTCACCTGCGCCGGCGCGCCGCGCTGCAGGGCCACCGCCAGCACCTGGCCGCTGCGGTAGTCAGCGCTGCGGGGAAACCGGTCCGCCTCAGGGGTGCCGCTGTACCAGGCCTTGGGGTGGACCTGCTTGCAGCCGTGCCAGTCGCCCAGGGCCAGGTAGTCGACCTGCTCGAGCCAGGGGGCCTTGAGGTTGATCAGGTTGGCGGGCCCGCTGGGGTGTTCGTCATCGAGATCGCTGCCGGCAAAGCCGCTGACGCCGCCGTGGGCCAGCACCAGTCGGGGCTTGCCTGTGGGCAGGCGGCTCCAGTCCAGTTGGTTGAGCCAGCCGCAGGGGTCGCTGCTCTCGTGGCGTTGCTGCAGACCGCAGGGCAGCACCACCAGCTGCTCGAGCTCGAGGGGCTGGCGTTGGTCCAGCACCGTCAACTGCGGTGCCCGCCGCTGCCGCTCGCTCGCGAGCAGGGGCGACTGCCAGATGCTGCCCGGCCCGCCGTGGTCATGGTTGCCGGGAATCACCAGCGTCGGGCAGCCGATGCGGCCGATGGCGGCGCAGACGGCGCTCACGTCGCTGGGGCTGGGTGTGGGGGCATCGAACAGATCCCCCGCCACCACCACCACCGCCGCCTCGCAGGCCGCCGCTGCTGCAGCAATGCGATCGATGGCTTCGAGCCGCACCTGGCGCAGGCGGCTGCGCTTGTCGGGGTCGCTGACCCGGCCGTAGGGCTTGCCGATCTGCCAATCGGCCGTGTGCAGCACGGTGATCGCAGTCGGCACCTCGAAGACCACCCGGGTTCGGCAGGGCCCTGTCTAACGCCTGAACCCCCAGACTGGAACACCCCCTTGGTGTCTCCAGGTGTCGATGGCGTCCCTGCTCAAGCGTGGCCTGCAGGCCCGGATCCTGCAGGCCCTGGCGTTGGTGCTAGTCGTGCTGCTGGCCTGGTGGCCCCTGCCGGCCCAGGCGGCTGCCGATGGGGCCCGGTTGTTTGAGAACAACTGCGCCGGCTGCCACGTCCATGGCGGCAACATCATTCGCCGCGGCAGGACGCTCCGGCTGGCGGCGCTGGAGCGCCAGGACCTGGCCAGCCCCGAGGCGATCGCCCGGGTGGCTGCCGCCGGCATTGGCCAGATGGGTGGCTACGCGGCGGCCCTGGGCGATGGCGGGCCCGAGGCGGTCGCGGCCTATGTCTGGCAGCAGGCCCAGGCGGGCTGGCCCCGCGCCTAGAACGCCTGGGTCCAGGGGTGGATCGCGACGCTGGTCCAGATCCCTTGCCGCCAATAGACGTCGGCCTTGACCAGGGCTTCGATCGCCTCGGCCGATTCGCCCTCAAAGATGCCGAACACCAGGCGCAGGTCGGTGGTGGGTCCCAGGGTCACCAGGGTGCCCTCGTCCTTGAGCTGTTGCAACCTGGTCAGGTGCTCGTCCCGGTAGGGAGCTCGCTTCTCGAGCACGTCGTCGCAGTAGGTGCCCCAGAGAACGAACCGCGATGCCATGCCAGGGTGCCGTGATGCGTGTGGATCCTCCCAGATCTGGTCTGCAGGCGCAGCCCCTGCCGGCCCGGCGCCTCGACGGGGTGCTCAGGCCGGTGATTCCCCAGATCAGCGCCCTGGTGCGCACCACCCCCGGCTGCCTGTCGCTGGCCCAGGGCATGGTCAGCTGGGGGCCTCCGCCGGGGGTGGCTGACGCTGTGGCCCAGGCAGCAGCTGAGCTGGCGGCGGGGGGTGCTGCGGCGTTGAACGCTTACGGCGCCATGGCCGGTGATCCGGCGCTGCTGGAGGCGATTCGCCGCGACCTGACCGCCCCGACGCGGGCCGGCGGACCGCTCGATCTGGCGGGGGCCGAGCTGCTGGTGACCGCCGGCAGCAACATGGCCTTCAACGCCATCGCCCAGGTGATCACCGATCCCGGCGATGAGCTGATCCTGCCGCTGCCTTACTACTTCAACCATGTGATGGCGGTGCAGCTGGCCGGCGGCGTGGCCGTGCCGGTCGATGCCGGCCTGGTACCCGACCCCGAGCGGCTGGCGGCGGCAATCACCCCCCGCACGCGGGCGATCGTCACCGTCTCGCCCAACAACCCCAGCGGTGTGGTGATGCCCCAGCCGGTGTTGGCGGCGATCAACCGCCTCTGTGCGGCCCGGGGGCTGTTTCACCTTCACGACGAGGCCTACGAGCACTTCGTGCATGGCCCGACGCCCCATTGGAGCCCCGGCTCCCAGGCCGGCGCGGGCGCGCACACCATCAGCCTGTTCTCGCTGTCCAAGGCCTATGGCCTGGCGGGTTGGCGGCTGGGCTACGGGGTGGTGCCGGCCCAGCTGCTGCCGGGCCTGGCCCAGGTGCAGGACACGGTGCTGATCTGCCCGCCCCGGCTCACCCAGGCCGCGGCGGTGGCGGCCCTGGCTGCCGGCCCCGGTTGGTGCGCGCCGCGGATCGCTGCTCTGGCAGGGATGCAGCAGCAGCTCATCGCCGCCGTCGCGCAGGCCCATGCCAGCGGTCTGCCGGTGCGGCTGCTGGCCGAGCCCGATGGGGCCTTTTACGGCCTGTTGGCGCTGGAGCCCGAGGCGTCCCAGCACCTGTCGGCAGCGGGTGTCGACGTGCGCACCCTGATGGTGCGCCTGGCGGCCCAGCACGGTGTGGCCTGCGTCAGCGGCGATGGCTTTGGCCTGGGGGGCCATGCCCTGCGCCTCAGCACCGGCATGCTCAATGGCTCGACTCTGAGCGTGGCGCTCGAGCGTCTGTTCGCCGGCCTTCGGGAGCTGCTGGGCGAGGCTTGACAGCCCCTGTGCTGGCTTCAGCATTGGTCGCAGTTGTGCTCGCTTCGGTGACCCTTAAGCAGAAGGCGATGGCCGCCGGCGGTGTGATCGTCGCCGTCGCCGTGGTGGTGCTGGGGCTGCAGTGGTTGCTGGCCCATCTGGCCTACGAGCAGCAGCTCGCCCGCTGCAATGCCCTGCGCGATCAGCTGAGCCAGACCAAGGGCCGCCTGGATGCGACCACCCGCGACATGC
>JAIXOF010000168.1 GCA_027486935.1 Cyanobium sp. C1_MAG_00004
GAGCAACCGCCGCAGGGCTCCGGTCGGCAGCGGCCGTCCTTCAGCGTGCCACGGCTGCGCCGTGGCGTGCATCGGCCAGCCGCCGCCGCCCTCCGCTCCGGGGCCGGTGTGGGGGTGGCGGGCATGGCTGTCCTCCCGCGGCTGCGGTAGCGGAGCCGCTTCCAGCCGGTAGGGGTTGGGGCGAGGCCCCAAGTTTCCTCGCGCGGCTGCGCGGCCGGTTGGGCATCCAGGTCTGAATCTGGCGGGTCTGCTTATCAGCTTCCCGATCCATCAGCGCATGGCTTTGCTTTACGTAGAGCCATTGCCCCGCAGCCGCTCTGCCGCTGCCCAGTGCGTTTGTACTGGTAGAATAAGAGCTGCGCCAAAGGCCACGAGCCCATCGCCTGCGGCAACGAAATCCTCGGACAACTTGCCCCGTTCGTTTGCTCTGTAGCCCATGAGCTTGTCCTCTGCTGCAGTGGCCCAGGCCGCTGCATTGCCTTCCCTTGGCCTCCTGCCGCCGCCGGCGTTGGCCCATCGCTCGGTCGTCATCGTCGCCGCTGGTGGCCGTGATCTCGTCTGGCCTCAGGAGCGCATCGCCTCTGCCCTGCTCCAGCGCTCTGGAGGCCGGCCTGTTCACTTGCTGCTGCATGGCGGGGCCCGTGGCGCAGATCGCTCCATCGGCCGTGCCGCCCAGCAGCTCGGCTGGCGGGTCCAGTCCCTCGCCGCTGATTGGCGCCGCCATGGCCGCTCTGCCGGTCCGATCCGCAATCGCCTCCTGCTGGAGCAGGCCCTGGTGGAGGCCCAGGCCCACACCTGCCCGGCGTTCAGCGCCTCGGTGCTAGTGATCGCCTTTCCCGGTGGGGCAGGCACGGCCTCGCTGGTGCAGCAGGCCCGCCGCTGCTCCTCCCGTTCGCCGGTGCCGGTGGTGGTGATGGAGGTGCCGCCGCCGTTCTCGCCGGAGCCCCTCGCCGCCTGATCGGCAATCGCCGCCCCGTTCTTCTCGTCTTCCATCTCCATTCACCACCCCATGGCCGTTCTCACTGCCCCCACCGCTCCTCTCTCCCCATCTCTCACCCAAGCCGCCGGGCCGTCCTGCACCCTGCAGCGTTCCGGTTCCCTCTGGCAGCTGGGTATCGAGTCCCAGGAGCTCACCACCGCCATTGCCCAGCTGGCCGAGCGGCTGGAAACCGATGAACCAGACGAACGCCAGCAGGTCCTCGGCGAACTCGAGGCCGCCCTGCTGGCCGATGAAGGCAACAAGGCCGCCATCGCTGCCAAGGCCGATGCCACCTGCTGGGTGATCGAGCACCTGCGCGGCCAGGCCGCCTACCGCCAGCAGCAGGCCAAGCGGCTCACCGCCCTGGCCGCCGGCGACAACGGCCGCGCCGATGCCCTGGAGGACTCCCTCGTGCTGGTGCTGACCCGCCTGCAGCCCAAGGCCACCCGGTTCAGCTTCCCCAACCACGAACTCACCTCCCGCAAGTCTCAGGCTGTCGAGATCGACGACGAGGAAGCCCTCGATCCCCAGTGGCTCGCCGTCACCACCACCAGCAAGCCGGATAAGGCCGCCATCAAAGAGGCCCTCAAAGCAGGCCGCCACATCGAAGGCGCCCAGCTCCTCTACCGCCGCAGCTGGCGCATCCACTGACGGCCAGAGGCCGTTTCAAGCAGAGCGACACACCACCGATCACCCATCACCGGAGCCATGGATCTCTCCAGCTACGCCAGCGCCACCAGCAGCAACAGCCCCACCAGCCCCCGGCCCAGGGGTCACATCTGGTCGACCCGGCTGTGCAGCTGGGTGGTGCCGATCACCCGCAAGGGCAGCCGCCGGCCCTCCCCCCAGCACATCTTCTGCAGCGAGCCGCCCTGCTGGCTGTTGATCGAACCCCTCGATCAAGCCAGCACCGCCAGCTGATCGCCTGCTTTCCATCCACTCCAGTTCTGACCGCACACCTCACCCCTCGTCGCCATGACCTGCACCTTCTCCGCCGAGCAGATCACTGCCCTCTCAGCACCCTTGGATCGCGCCAAGGTGCGCCAGCCCGAGCAGGGCCGCAGCCAGGTGAGCTACCTGGAGGGATGGCAGGTAATCGCGGAAGCAAACCGCATCTTTGGCTTTGACGGCTGGCAGAGGGAAACCGTCGCCCTCCGCTGCGTCAACCAGAGCGAGCGCACCATCGGCCGGGAGCAGCGCCCCGGCTGGGGGGTCACCTACACCGCCCGCGTGCGCATCACCGTCGGCGAGGGCACCGGTGCCCAGTTGATCCGCGAGGGCTGCGGCGCCGGCCACGGCATCGACACCGACCTGGGCCAGGCCCATGAATCCGCCCTCAAGGAGGCGGAGACCGATGCCATGAAGCGGGCGCTGATGACCTTTGGCAATCCCTTCGGTCTGGCGCTTTACGACAAGCAGCAGCGGGAGGTGACCGGTGCTGCTGGTGGGGGCGGTGCTCGTCCCGCCAACCAGCCAGCGGCCCGGCCCACGGCGTTGCGGGTGGTTCCCACGACGTTGGCTCCGGCTCAGCACCGAGCCCCATCCACGCAGGAGGCCCAGAGCGAGGCGACATCGAAAACTGAGCCACCCGCAGCTGCAACGGCTCAAGCTGCTCCAGCTGTTGCACCAGCCAGGCCGCAACCGGATCCCGGCCTGACCCCTCTCGATCCAGGCACCATTCGTCAGCTGCACGCCACCATCCGGGCCCTGCCCGCTCCTGTGCTTAAGGGCTTCAGCAAGGCCTTTCGCAAGCGCTTTCAGGTGCCGGCAGAAGCCCCCTCGATCGCCGATCGCATCTGCCAGCGCAGGCATCACGACTGGATTGAGACGTTCCTGGTTCAGCACCAGTCGCAGCCAGAGACAGCCGCTCTCCAGCACGGCTGAGCCGATCAGACAGGGCACGACAGGGGAAACCGTGCTAGTACATACGTACGCATAAACCATGAGTCATGGGTGCCCCTCTCCCCCGGCCCGCAGCACTGAATGCCCGGCTCGAAATCCCTGTCGAAGAGTGGCCCTACCTCGATGAGGGCACCCTGCAAAAGACCCGCAGCCGCAAGGTCTGCATGACCTGCCACTGGTTCAGGCACCACGCCGGAGTGAACTGCATCCCGGTGCTCACTTGCCAGCTGCACCAAGGCCTGATCGCCCATGGCGAGCACCTCACCAGCCGCTGCCAGGGCTGGACCGATGACATGACCCGGCAGCAGGGCTGGGCGCCGGAGGTGGCCTGAATACGGCATATGAACGTCACGGACAGGCCCGGCCGGCCGCCGCTCTCACCCCGGGAAGGCTGGCTGAGCGACGGCCGCCAGGTGCTGCACTTCAGGCCACGGCGTTACGACCGCTGGAGCCAGAGCCTGGAGGTGACATCCGGGGAGGTGATGACCGGCGGTGAGCCGCCGCTGCTCAAAAAGCGCAGGGAGCTGACGCGAGAGCAGGCGATCAAGCTCTGGGCCCAGAAGCGCCAGCAGGGCTGGCAGCCTTGCGCGCCCCAGTGGCTGCCACCGCCTTCCCCGGCTGAACGCTGAGCCGGTTCAGAAGCGGGAGCCCGGCGTCTGCAGGAAGGCCAGCTCCTCCGCGCTCGACACCCGCCCCAGAGCAGCATTGCGGTGGGGGAAGCGGCCAAAGCGGGCGATCACATCCCGGTGCTGGCGGGCGAAGTCGGCGGTGCGGGGATCGCTGAACCGCTCGAACAGCGGCAGGTGCCGCCTCCTGCTCTGCCAGGTCTTCCGAATGCATCAGCGGCATCAGCCAGAACTGCCGCCTTGCCTGCTCGTCTTCGGCCTCCAGCCGGCCGCGCTCCACAGCCATCAGGCTCAGCGCCAGGGCCTGGAGATCGCCCGCGAAGGCCATGGCGGTGTCGCGCCAGAACTGGCGCGGGAACTGATCCAGCAGCAGCACCAGCGCCAGGCCTCGGGACGGCTCTTCATTCCAGGCATCGAGCTCACCGGCGATCGCCCGCCGTGTCAGGCCCAGGAATCGTTCCCGCAGGAGGGCATCAAAGGCCGGGTCCTTGGCGAACCACTGGCGCAGCCGGCTTTGCACGAACCAGAAGTCCAGCACCTCGCTGACCTGGTGTCGCTGACCAGCCATCAGAGCAGGCCCAAATGGGGAAAACACTGGCCAGCTCGATGCCCTTGCAGTCTTCCTGATCTTCATGTCGCTGACCCTGCTGCTGCGCTTCCCCTGGGGCGTGTTGCCCCTGATCGGTGTCTCCGCACTCGTGGGATTGGAGCGCGGTTTGCTGCAGCTTGTGGTGGGAAATGCTCCAGGCATCCAGTCGCTTGGTCACCGTGGTGCCTCTGGCATCAGCTCAACGACTCAGGGGCCTTGGATGCGTAGATCGTCTCCCAGTGCTTTTTGCTCGTCATGGGCCCTCGCAGAGGCTGCAGTCAACAGTTCAGCCGCCCCGCAGCACCATGGTGAGCAACGAAAGGTTGATCATCACAATCACGCTGGCGCACAGCCAGCCTGCTGCCTGAAGCCAGAGCGGCGCTCTGAGCTCGCCCATCAGACCGCGCCGCCCGCAGAACCACACAAGCGGGATCACCGCGAAGGGCAACTGCAGCGACAGCACCACCTGGCTGAGCACCAGCAGATTCGTGGTGGCCCGTTCCCCGAACAGGATCACCGTGGCCATCGCCGGGATCAGGGCCAGGCCGCGGGTGAGCAGCCGCCGTTTCCAGTCCGGCAGCCGGATCTGCAGGAACCCCTCCATGACGATCTGGCCGGCCATGGTGGCGGTGAGGGTGGAGCTCTGGCCCGCCGCCAGCAGGGCCACGCCGAACAGCACGCTCGCCAGCGAGGTGCCCAACATCGGCGTCAGCAACCGGTAGGCCTCGCTCAGGTCCGTGACCGGCTGTGGCAGCCGTCCGTAGAAGCTGCCGGCGGCCAGCACCAGGATCGAGACATTGATCAGAAAGGCCAGGCTGAGGGCGATCAGGGTGTCCCAGGTGCTGAAGGCCAGCGCCCTGCGCTGCGTCCCGCGGCCGCCGGCCCAGAGGCGGGTCTGCACCAGTGAGGAATGCAGATAGAGGTTGTGGGGCATCACCGTGGCCCCGAGAATGCCGGCGGCCAGAAACAACTGCTTGCCGTCCCTGAGGCTGGCGGCCTGGGGAAGAAAGCCCAGGCCCACCTGGCCCCAGTCGGGTTGGAGCAGCAGCATCTCCACCGCAAAGCAGCCGCCCACAAGGGCCACAAGGGCAATCACCAGGGCCTCCAGTCGGCGGATCCCGAAGCGCTGCAGCGCCAGCAGCAACAGGGTGTCGGCGGCCGTGAGGCCCACCCCCCAGGGCAAGGGAAGACCGAAAAGCAGCTGCAGGGCAATGGCGCTGCCCACCAGCTCGGCCAGGTCACAGGCAATGATCGCCACCTCGGCCAGCAGCCAAAGGGGAATCTGGCAGAACCGCGGCAGGAGCTGGCTGCAGGCCTGGGCCAGATCCAGCCGCGTGGCGATGCCCAGCCGGCAGCAGAGCGACTGGAGCACCATCGCCATCAGGCTGGAGAGCCCGATCACCCACAGCAGGCGATAGCCGAACTGGGAACCGGCCGCCAGATCGGTGGCCCAGTTGCCCGGATCCATGTAGCCAACGGCCACCAGGTACCCGGGTCCGAGCACCCGTAGGAACGTGCGCAGCGTGCCCAGGCCGGCAGGCACCTCCACGGCTTGCGTGTCGATGCGGGCGGCGGTGCCGAGCGGTGCATCAGGCATGAAGCGATGCCAGCGGAGCTGGAGGTTAGGGCGAGGGTGGCGTTGGTCCCTTATCGGGGAATGGCTGGCCTGGCAGGGTGATTGCCTGCTCAGAAGTCGCGAGGACCCGTGTAGCCACTGAGATCGGCGAGGGTGTTCAGCGGCTTGACGCCCGAATCCATAACGCCCTTGATCTGCCAGCTGGGATAGCCCTGAACCCCCTGCTGCTTGCACAGCTGCGCCTGGCTGTTGGCGCCGTCTTCGGCGCATTCGATCACCTGGAGCTTGGCGGCGGCCTCCTTGCCGAAGGCCTCCTTCTGGTCATGGCAGTGGGGGCACCAGTACGCCGTGAACACCCGGGCGCCGACGCTGCTCAGATGCTCCGCCAGGGCAATCTTGGCCGGCGAACTGGCGCTGATGACAGCTGGAGCCGCCCGTCCGCTTTGGGCGACAGGCTGGTCCGCCGATGCTGCCCAGCCCAGCCCCAGCAGACCAACAAGAAGGACTGTCATCACTCCGCGAAAGATCAGTTGGCTGCGGTCGATCCAGCCACCTCCAACAAGACTCAACAGGAACAGCGCGAGGCTGAGGGCGGCTGAGACCACACAGAAGGTGCAGAAGGCCTTGATCTCGAAGACCAGGAGCCCCATCAGCACCAAACTGAAGACGGCCATGCCGCAGCTGACGAGGAACAGAGCCCACCAGTTGCCCTCCGAGGCAGGGGCCCGCCGACCCCCTCGCAGCAACGGCATCAGGGCCAGCAGGAGCACCGTGCCGTAGGCCAGGAACCCAAAGAGAGAAAGTGGCTGGCCCAGCAGCGTGCCCCAGGCGCTGCCGAGTACCTTGTCGCAGCCATCGCTACCGCCCGGACAGGACAGGCTGCCGATCCAACCCCACCGCTTGGCGGTGATCGAGCCGGTGTCGATCATGCCGATCGTGGCGAGCACGGCCATGGTGAGGCGCCCCCAGGGCCGGCCTGGCTCCTGGGCGGCCCGACGACTGGACAGGAGCTTGGATGGTGTGGCGCTGCTCACAAGGGGGGGAAGGGTGGAGATGCTGCCATTGAAAAGCCTGAAGTGGCTTCAGGGTCAAGGACCTAGCGTTGCGCCTGGGGCTTGTCCGCCCGACTTGCCAACCCAAGGGGATGAATCCATGCAGATCGGCGAGTTGGCACGGTCCACCGGGGTCAAGATCGAAACCATCCGCTATTACGAACGCGAGCAGTTGTTACCGGTGCCGCAGCGCACGGATGGCAACTATCGCCTCTATTCGCCGCGGCATGTGGAGCAGTTGCGTTTCATCCGCTACTGCCGCAGCCTTGACATGAGCCTGGAGGAGGTGCGCCTCTTAATCGAGGCGCGGGACGCCCCAGCCGGAAGCTGTCTGACGGTGAATGCCCTGCTGGACGAGAAGATCGCCGAGGTCGATGCCCGCGTGAATGAATTGCATAAACTCCAGGATCAGCTACGGCAGCTCAGAGGGCTTTGTCAGCAACCGGATGAGGTGAAGACCTGCGGCATCCTCATGGAATTGAACCGTTCGGCACGAATCGACAAGGCTCAGATCTGATCATTTCCGACCAGGCTCAGCCCTTGATATTGCCAAGCGTGGGAGTGCGGAGCAGCCGCAGGCCATTGGCGATCACGATCAAGCTGGTGCCCATGTCCGCGAAGACCGCCATCCACATCGTGGCGTTCCCGGCCACGGTGAGCACCAGAAACAGGGCCTTGATTCCCAGTGCCAGCGCGATGTTCTGGCGCAGGATGGTGAAGGTGCGGCGAGAGAGGGCGATCGTTTCCGGTACGCGCATCAGATCGTCGTTCATGATCACCACATCGGCCGCTTCGATGGCGATGTGGGTGCCCGCGGCCCCCATCGCGAAACCGATGTCCGCCTGGGCCAGGGCCGGGGCATCGTTGATGCCATCGCCGGCCATGGCCGCGAATCCATAGCGGGCCTGCAGATCGGCCACCGCCTCGAGCTTCTCCTGCGGCAGCAGGTTGCTCTTCACCTCATCGATGCCGGCCAGGGCCGCAATCGCACTGGCGGTAGCTGCGTTGTCACCCGTGAGCATCACCGGGGTGACTCCCAGGGCTCGCAGGGCTTCCATGGCCGCCGCCGAGCTGGGCCGAACGGTATCGGCGACGGCGATCAGGGCGAGCACGCCGCTGTCATCCGCGAGCAGGCTGAGGGAGCGGCCCTGCCGCTCATGGACCTGCATCGACGCCTCCAGTGTGCTGGAGCAGAGCCCCAGTTCCTCGATCCAGCGGTGGTTGGCCAGCATCAGCGGCCTCCCCGCGATCACGCCGCGCACCCCGCGCCCAGGCAGGGCCTCAAAGGCCTCCACGGCCAGCCGCTCGCCATCAAGGCCTGTGGCCACCGCCCGCGAGACCGGATGGTCGGAGCGCTCTGCCAAGCTGCTGGCCCACTGTTTGAGCGCGTCAGCGTCTTCTCCTTCTTGCTGTGGTGAGAACGCCACCAGCTTGGGCTTGCCCAGGGTGATCGTGCCGGTCTTGTCGAGGGCCAGCGCCTTGATCTTGCGGGCCTCTTCGATGTAGAGGCCGCCTTTGATGATGATGCCGCGGCGGGCGGCGGTGGCCAGGCCACTCACCACCGTGACCGGTGTGGCGATCACCAGCGCACAGGGACAGGCGATCACCAGCAGCACCAGGGCCTTGTAGATCGCCTGCATGGGGGTGAATCCCAGCAAGGGCGGCGCCAGCAGGGCAACGGCCAGGGCCACCACAAACACCGCCGGGGTGTAGCGGGCCGCGAAGCGATCCACGAAGCGCTGGATCGGGGCACGGGAGGCCTGGGCTTCCTCCACGGCCTGGATGATGCGCGCCAGGGTGCTCAGCGAGGCAGGTGCCGTCACCTGGATCTCCAGGGCGCCGCCCTGGTTGATCGTGCCCGCGAACACTTCATCACCAGGGCCTTTGTCAACCGGCAGGCTTTCGCCGGTGATCGGGGCCTGGTTGATCGCACTCTCGCCGCTGAGCACCGTGCCATCAAGCGGCAGCCGTTCACCTGGGCGGACACGCACTACATCTCCGATGGCCACAGCACTGGCGACCACGCGTTGCCAGCGGCCATCGCTCTGGCGGATCTCCGCCTCATCGGGGGCCAGGGCCATCAGGCTGGTGATCGCCTGACGGGCCCGCTCCACGGCCCGCGCTTCGATCGCCTCGGCCACGGCATAGAGCGCCATCACCATGGCGGCTTCCGGGAAGCGGCCGATCAGGAAGGCGCCCGTGACCGCCACGCTCATCAGCGCATTGATGTTGAGCCGGCCCTGGCGCAGGGCCGCGAGGCCCTTGCGAAACACGGAGAAGCCCGCCAGGGCGATGGCGGCGATGGCGATCCCGATCTCAAGCAGCTCATGACCCGGGAAGGCGGGAACGACCAGATGCAGCAGCTCCGCCGTGAGCGCCAGTGCCAGGGAGCCCGCCAGGCGGAGCCGTTCAAGGCGCCGTTCGGCGCGGGTCTGGGCGGCAGAAGGCCGGTGATCGGAGCTGATCGGCTCCGGGTTGAATCCCATCCGGCGGATGGCAGCAAGGGCGGAGTTGAGCGCGGCCGTTTCGGCATCGATCGCCAGAACGCGCTCGGCCAGCAGGAACCTCAGGCCGCGGATGCCGTCGAGCCCTGCGAGGGCATGGCGGATCTCGGTTTCTTCGGTGGCGCAATCCATCGCGCTGATCCGATACAGCACTTCTCTGGCGCTTGCCGGCTCCAGCTGCGACGCCGTGGTGCCTCCAGCCTTCTGCCCGCTGGTTCCGCTGCTGCAGCAATGTTCCGCCATGGTCCTGTCATCCAGACCCCAGCAAACAGCCTGTAGTCACTTCAGGGTCAAGGGTCTTGGCGGCACCTGGTGCCCGCAGGCTGTTGATCAACGCAGCTGGGGACACTCCTGATCCTGCATCTGCTGCATCAGCCCATCGGCTTGCCGGGCCAGCTTGGCTCCAGCCGCCGTGTAGAACCTGAACTGCTGGATGTTGACGTAGAAAACCCGCCGGCTGCGCAGCAGCTGTTCTTCCGCCTTGCGGCGGCACTCGATCAGGGCCTGGTAGTCGATGGTCGTCTCGTTGTGGTCGTTGGCATTGGCCCCATCGGCCTGCTGGCTGAGGACAGGGCAGATCCGTTCGCGGGTGGTGCGAACCAGGGCGATTTCGGCCTTCATGGCCTGCTCGGCCAGGGCATTGCGTTGCTCCAGCAGGTTCCGGCACGCCTCCACTTCAGCCGCCATCACCGGAGCTGTCAGCCAGCAGCAGGCCAGCGAGAGGGTCAGGACGTGGCGCATTCACGGATCAATTCGAGTCCTGTGTCTTTGGCGGCTATGGGCGTGATCATCATGGGCAGCGTCAGACCATCCACTACTCGATCTGCAGCACCCCCATCAGCCCCAGATCCTCGTGGTCGAGGTTGTGACAGTGATAGACGGTGCGCCCCGGGAAATCCCTGAATGTGACGCGGATCCGCACCTCTTCGCCCGCTTTCACCAGCACGGTGTCTTTCCAGCGTCGCTGAGATTCAGGACGACCCGCGCGGCTGATCACCTGGAAGGGATTGACGTGCAAGTGGAAGGGGTGATCCATCACGTCGTCGTTGACGATCAGCCAGTCTTCCGTGCTCCCGAGGGCGACACGGGTATCGATGCGATCGGGATCGAAGGCCTGGCCATTGATCACGAAGCCCATGCCCATGCCGCCCATGGCCATGCCGCCTCCGCCCATGGCGCCCATGTCGTGCTTCATCCCACCCATGCCCGTTCCCATGGCATGGGCCATGACGAAACGGCGGGTGCGCTCCGGCTTCGGCAGGGCCGGCACAGGGATCAGGGCCTTCGGCAGAGGTAGTGGTGGCACCGTTCCGGCGTAGCTGAGGGTGGCCAGGGTCCGGGGAGCGTCCTCAGCGGCGGCCATCCCCATGTGGCCACTGCGCTGGTAGGGCAGGTTGAGCAGCCTGTAGCTGCCTGGGGTCTGGTTGCCTTGCACCAGCACATCGGCCCGCTCGCCGGGGGCCAGAAGCAGCTCATCGAGAGGCTCTGGGGTGGCGATCGCGCCGCCATCGGTGGCGATCAGAACCAGTGAGTGGCCCTCGAGGGCCAGGCGGTACATCCGTGCATTGGAGGCATTGAGCAGGCGCAGCCGCAGCAGGCCGCCGCTGGGAATTGCCAGGCCTGGGTTGATCGCCCCGTTGACCGTCAGCAGGGGGCCTTCCCGGCCGAGCATGCGCCCCACGCCCATGGCGGCTTCCTGACCGGAGGCGCTGGCGAAATCCTTGAGCACCAGCACGGTTTCTTTGGCGGCCGCCACTTCCGGAATCCTGTCCAGATCGCCGCGTACCACCAGGGCGCTGCTGAGGCCGCCAAACACCTGATCGGCCGAGAGTCCGTGCTGGTGGGGGTGGACGTAGAACAGGCCGGCCGGGTGGTCTTTGGCGAGCGTGAACTCATAGTCGAAGGAGCCACCGGGCGGCACGCTCAAGAAGACGTTGTCGGCCGTGCCGGTGGGGGGGATGTGGAGCCCGTGGAAGTGGAGATTGGTGGGTTGCTTGAGTTCATTGCGCAGTCGCAGCCGCACCCGATCGCCGGCGTTCACCTCCAGCAGCGGACCGGGTGAGCGGCCGTTGTAGGTGAGTAGCTCGGCGGGGCCACCGGGAAGGGTCCCCCGCGTGGCCTGGGCCACCAGCTCCAAATCAGCGAGGCCGCCACGGGAGGCCAACCGCGCCGCACCGGCCGGCTGGGCCCGGGCGGCGGAGCGCTGCACCCGGTCCCAGAGAACAGGACCGACCACGGCTGTGCCGAGGCCGGCGAGCCCCAGGCCCAGCACTTGACGGCGCCGAAGCGGAGTGGTCATGGTTGGTTCCTTATTTGGCGTGCTGGGAGAAGCTGCTGATGGCTCCGGTCCGCGTGAAGGCCATCACCGTGAACGCTTCTTTGCCGTAGGCCGATTCCATGCCTGGGGAGCCCAGGGGCATCCCCGGAAGGGCGAGGCCCGCCACAGGCGGGCGTTTCTGCAGCAGCCGTTTCACATCGGCGGCAGGGACGTGACCCTCAAGGGCAAAACCAGCCACTTCGGCGGTGTGGCACGAGGCCAGGCGGGCGGGGACCCCCAGTCGTCGCTTGACGACGCCGACATCGGCCACCACGACATCACGCACCGTGAAGCCATTGGCGCGCATGTGCTTGACCCAGCCCGTGCAGCACCCGCAGCTGGCGGATCGGTAGGAGGTGACCGGCATCAGGGCTGGAGCACTGGCGCGTGCCGCGAGCGACCCGCCCCCTGAGACAACGGCAGCAACAGCGCCGACCCCCAGCAACAGGTCCAGGAACCGCGAATGACCGCGGAAAGATGTCGAGTTCATGGCCTGCGATGCGGGGATCTCTCAACCGTAGTGCCTCCACTCAGGTGGAGAGTCAAGCCCGTGATGACCGGCATCGATAGGCGCAGATTTGCTGCGCCCTTGGCCCTTGACTCTCCTGTCAAGGGGAGACCATACGGTGAGGTGGTCTGACACTGCCACCATGCGCCCATCCCACTTCACCGCCTCCTTGATCGGGCTCGCCTCAGCCCTCACTGTTGCAGCTCCTGCTCTGGCCCAGATGCCCGGTGGCATGAATCACGAAGGGCACCAGGGCATGCCAGGGATGATGAACATGCCTGGGATGTCTGCTCCGGCCGGATCCGCCCCGGCCCATGCCGCCCACGCCCACGACGTGGGCCCCGCCGGTGCCACCTACGACCTGCGCCTCATCGACGGCATGGTGCAGCACCACACCGGCGCGCTACGGATGAGCGAATTCGTCTTCAACATCGGCCAGCCCGGCGTGGGAGCGCTCGGCAAAACGATCTGGCGCGACCAGGCCAACGAGATCCGGGCCATGGGCCTCTGGCGCAAGGCCTGGTACCCCCAGGCACCCGTTTACCCCGTGTCCCTGGCCTCTGGAGGCGATCCCAACAGCCTCAGCGGCCTCACCCGCATGAGCCAGGCCCAGATCGATGGCATGCGGATGATGGGCGAACTCCCCACCAAGGACAACCGGGTGGTGTGGTTCTTGGAGGGCATGCTCGAGCACCACGGCGGGGCGCTGATGATGGCCCACGACGCCCTGGCCAAGAGCACCAACCCCACGATCCGACGCTTCGCGCGAGGGGTGATCGTGGCCCAGCGCGCCGAGATCATTGAACTGCGCCGGATGCTGGCGGTGGAGGGCTTGCGCAAGCCGGAGTACCACAAATACGACGCTCTTTTTCGTCTTTGAGCGAAAACCTGGGTAGATCTTTCCTAACTAGCCCCACCGATCAGGAGCAGCCAAGATGAACGCGACGACAGTCACCCAGAAGCCTGGCCATTCCCACGGGAAGCCCGGAAACCATGGCCCGCCGCCCAGTGGCGTCGGCAAAAAGGGCATGGCCAAGGATCCGATCTGCGGCATGGTGGTTCCCAAGGCCACAGCCCTCAGCACCCAGCGCGGCGGCCGCGACTACTACTTCTGCAGCCAGACCTGCCTGCAGACCTTCCAGAATCCCGACCGCGAATTGCGCGTCATGCGCCGTCGCGTGGGCTTCGTGATCGGCGGGGTGCTGGCGCTGGCGCTGTTCCGGGCCGGAGCCTTCATCGCCCTGGCGGCCGGCATCAGCCTGGTGTCCTGGGTGCCGCTGCCGGCACTGCCCTGGATGAGCTGGGGGAAGTGGCTGTTCGTGCTTGCCACTCCGGTGCAGTTCATCGGTGGCTGGTCGTTCTACACCGGCGCCTGGGCGGCCCTCAAGCGCCGCGCCCTCAACATGGATGTGCTGATCGCCCTGGGCACCTCCGTTGCCTACTTCTACAGCGTGGTGGTGGTCTTCGCGCCCACCTGGCTTCCGGTTGGCGTCAATGAACGGGACGTCTATTTCGAAGTCTCGGCGGTGGTGATCGCCTTCGTGCTGATGGGCAAATACATGGAGGAGATCATCAAGAAACGCTCCTCTGCCGCCGTGCGCAAGTTGCTCGATCTTCAGCCCGCTACGGCCACGGTGATCCGCGAAGGGGTGGAGATGACCGTGCCCGCCGATGCCATCGACACCGGCGAAACGGTGCTGGTGCGCCCGGGCGAGAAGATCCCCGCCGATGGGGTGGTGCTGGATGGCAGTTCTTCGGTGGATGAATCGCTGCTCACCGGTGAATCCCTGCCCGTGGCCAAACAGGCCGGTGCCGAACTCATCGGCGGCACCGTGAATGGAATGGGCCTGTTGCGCTTCCAGGCCAGCCGGGTGGGATCCGACACCGCCCTGGCCCAGATCGTGCGCATCGTGGAAGAGGCCCAGGCCAGCACCGCCAGCGTGCAACGCCTGGCCGATCAGGTCACCGGCTGGTTTGTTCCAGCCGTGGTGCTGATCGCCTTCGCGGCGTTTGCCCTCTGGACCCTGGCGGGCCAGTTCAGCAGTGGACTGCTGGCCTTTATTGCCGTGCTGGTGATCTCCTGCCCCTGCGCCCTCGGCATCGCCACCCCAGCGGCCCTGATGGTGGGGGTGGGCAAGGCCGCCGAGCAGGGCATCCTGATCCGCAGCGGCGAGGTGCTGGAGCGGGCCGAGAAGCTCACCACCGTGGTCTTCGACAAGACCGGCACGCTCACCTTGGGCAAACCGATGCTCACCGATCTGGAGCCCCTGGCAAGCCAGTCGGAGCAGGCGGTGCTTCAGCTCGCCGGTTCCCTGGAGCATGGCTCCGAACATCCCCTGGCGGCGGCGATCGCCGATGCCGTTGCAGCGCGCCATCTGGAGCTGCTGCCGCTGGAGCAGTTCGAGGCCCAGGTGGGTGAGGGCATCACGGCCAGAGAGGGCGGCAGCGTCGTCTGGTTCGGCAACCGTTCCCTGGCGAGCCGCTTCCTGCCGCGGCTTCCCGAGCCTGTGGAGGGCCAGCTCGCTGGGCACGAGGCCCAGGGGAAAACGGCCATGTTGCTGGGGCGCGCCGATCAGATCCTGGGGGTGATCGCCGTCGCTGACACGGTCAGGCCCGAGGCCGAGCAGGCCGTGGCCCTGCTGCGGCGCCGTGGGGTGCGGGTGATCATGCTCAGCGGCGACAACCGCACCACCGCAGAGGCGATTGCCGCCCAGGTGGGGATCACCGAGGTGATCGCCGAGGTCCGGCCTGCCGACAAGGCCGGAACGATCAAGTCCCTGCAGTTGGATGGGCAGAACGTGGCCATGGTGGGTGATGGCGTCAATGACGCCCCGGCCCTGGCCACGGCCAACATCGGCATCGCCATCGGCTCGGGATCGGATGTGGCCAAGGAAGCCGGTGACATCATCTTGATGGGCAACGACGTGCGGCTGGTCGTGACCGCCATCGGCCTGTCGCGGGCCACCATGCGCAAGATCCGCCAGAACCTCTTCTGGGCCTTTATCTACAACGGGATCGGCATCCCGATTGCCGCCTTTGGTTGGCTCAATCCAATGATCGCCGGGGCGGCCATGGCCCTGAGTTCGCTCTCGGTGATCGTCAACTCGTCGCTGTTGCGTCGCTACCGGGCCGCTTGATCACCAGTGCTTTCGTCCCAGTCCGTCCCTATTAGCGAGATTCGATGGCTGATCCCAACTTCCTGTCCAACTGGTCACCACGCCGGCGATCCCGGTGGGTGCTCTATGGCTTTCTCCTGGTGGCGGCCTTCTACCTGCTGCTGGAGCACACAGCGCACACCCTTGGTGCCCTTCCCTTCCTGGTGTTTCTGGCCTGCCCGCTGATGCACCTCTTCATGCATGGCGGCCATGGGCATGGCCATCACGGTGCCCCGGAGGGGCCGGACTCGCGATCGACCCCTACCCCCAAGCCGTGATGAACCAAAGTGACGCCCCGGCCTATGGCTTCTGGGGACTGGCGGTGGTGAATGCCGCTGTTTTCATCTTCTTTGCCTTCAGTTTCTTCAAACCCAAGACGCCGCGTGACTGGCGCAGCTTTGGTGCATTCAGCTCCTTCCTGGTGGCCTTGTTTGCCGAGATGTATGGGTTTCCACTGACAATCTACATCCTTTCCGGTTGGCTTCAGAGTCGCTATCCATCCGTGAACTGGCTCTCCCATGATTCGGGGCACCTATTAGAAACGCTGCTTGGCTGGCGCGTGAATCCGCATTTCGGCCCCTTCCATATCGCCAGTTTCGTGCTGATCGGTGGTGGCTTCATGCTCATCGCCAGGGGCTGGGATCTGCTTTATGCCGCCCAGCAAAAGCATGAACTGGCGACCACCGGCATCTATGCGCGTCTGCGTCACCCCCAGTACCTGGGCTTCATTCTGGTGATGACAGGATTCCTGGTTCAATGGCCCACGTTGCTCACTCTGGCGATGTATCCAGTTCTTGTGGTGATGTACCTGCGCCTTGCAAAGCAAGAGGAGCGGGAGGCTGTGCGCGAGTTTGGAGATCGTTATCGGGCCTATCTTTCGGCTGTGCCGGGCTTTCTTCCCTGGCGGCATCGGTAAAGGAACTTCACAGAGAAGGATTCATTTCGGCCTGCCCCCGGCTGCCACGGAGATCCAGATGACCAGCCGCAAAGACACAAGCATTCGGTGGCCAAGTGACACCTGCCATAGAAGAAGCATTGATGCGTGCCTCGACGATCAATGTTGCATGGAATGGCATATCGTTGTGTCGTATACATTTTAATGGTTAAATGAATAGCCTGGTGAAGCAAAGGCTTGTGGTCAAGAAAAGTGCACGAATTCTCGCTGCACCAGAAACAAATCTATTTCTCTTTGCCTTTCTGCTCAACTTCTTTTACGAGGTTTGGCAGTCTCCATTTTACGAGTTCTACGCAAGTCCATCCCTGGGCGACAAAGTTATTGACTTGACCCACTGCGCCTTTGGCGATGGGGTCATCATTCTCTTCAGCAGTTGGACTGTGAGCGCGTTGATGCGTTCGCGGTACTGGGTGCTGACCCCAACCTGGAAGCTGACGCTCCTGTTTACCGGTATCGGCCTTCTGATCACGCTTGCGATCGAAACCTATCGAGTTAATGTTTCCAAGGCCTACGGAGTGCCGATGCTGGCAGTGCCCCTACTAGGCGTGAGTGCACTTGCCGTCATTCAATGGATCGTCTTGCCTGTCATCATCCTCTACATGGCTCGCCGGCACATGTTGGGATATTCGGGGCAAAATTTTCACTAACCCGTGGCATCATTCGCGGCTCCTGCTTCTTCTTTTGATACTCAATGTGGCATTGCCTTTGATGGCATAGATGATGCGTGCTCCCCATCAGTCGTTCAGTGTCTACGAAAGCTGTTGGCATCACTTCATTTCCATCGACCCTGTGGCCTGATTACCAGAAGATCATCCGCCGCATTCCTGGCGGAGATGAGTTCAAACTGAGTCCATGCATTTCGAAGTGGTTGTGGAGGTTGAGCTTTTTGTTGTCGTTGCGTGTCAGGCTCAGAATC
>JAIXOF010000071.1 GCA_027486935.1 Cyanobium sp. C1_MAG_00004
GCGGCGCCCAGCCGTCCAGAGCGGCGACGATCTCCTCGTCGGCCCACTCTGCATACGGCTTGCGGCCCTTCAGGTCAGACGCGAACTGCTTGGCCACTACGGTCTTCATCTTGGCCTCCTTCGCCACGCCGTCCGCCTCCTCCTTCGCCCGGATCAGCGTCTCCACCCGCTTGGTGAAGAGGATCCACGGGTTCGTAGAGGGTGCCTTCGGCTCAGCCGGCTCTGCGACTGCAGAGGCGGCCTTCGCCTTCTTGGGCTTGGTTGCAGAGGCAGCAGGGGCAGCCGCGCGGTCGCGCAGCAGGGTCTTGAGCTCCAGAATCTCGGCGTACAGCGTCTCCAGGGTCACGGTCTTGGTCTCGGTCGTCATCTTGGTCGTTTCTTGAAAGGGGGGAAGGCTGACGGACACTCTCTCTCTGGTTAGGAGGTTGAGGCCGGTGATGTCTGACCCAGGCCGTCAGGCCGGTTCAATTTTACAACATTAAAAAGAGGGCGGCTGCCGCCGCACAACCTCTTTCATTGTGTTTGCATTCTATCTCCCCTCTGTATCACCCCCTCTCCCCCCGCTCACTCGCGCATCTCCGCGTTCGCCAGGTCGGCCGGCTCAGGCGCGCTCTCGTCGATCTTCTCGCCGTTGTAGCGGCCGACCCACTCGAACTCCGTGGTCACGACATCGCCACGGTCGTTCGTGAAGTAGTCCGTGCCGCCGTGCGTCCAGCTGTAGAAGCGCAGGTCCACCTTCTTGGCCGCCGGCGCCGCCTCTGCGGGCTTCGCCTTCGGCTTGATGGCGATCGGCTTCTTCGCCGGCGCAGCCGGCGCCTCTGCCTCCTCCTCCGCGTCCTCTGCGGCGCCACCGGCGGTCAGAGCAGGCGCGGCGGCCTTCTTCTCGGCCTCCTTCTTGGCGCGGCGCTCGGCCACCTTGGCGTCGTGCGCGGCCTTCTCCTCAGGCGTCATCTCTGACACCTTCTTGGGCCCGCGCTTCTTCGCCGGCGCGGCCGGCGCCTCTGCCTCGTCGTCGGAGCCCGCCTCAGAGCCGGCCACAGACGAGGCCGCCGAGGCCGTCTTCTGCTTCTTGCTCTTGCCCTCAGCGGCCTGCTTGCTGACGGCAGGCGGCGCCCAGCCGTCCAGAGCGGCGACGATCTCCTCGTCGGCCCACTCTGCATACGGCTTGCGGCCCTTCAGGTCAGAGGCGAACTGCTTGGCGGCGACGGTCTTCATCTTGGCCTCCTTCGCCACGCCCTCTGCCTCCTCCTTCGCCCGGATCAGACCCTCCACCCGCTTGGTGAAGAGGATCCACGGGTTGGTGGAGGGCGCCTTGGGCTCTGCGGGGGCAGAGTCCTCGGCGGCAGCGGCCGCGGCGGCGGTCTTCTTACTCACCTTGCTCACCTTCTTGGCCACGGAGGCGGCCAGAGCGGGCGGGGCAGAGCGCAGCAGGGTCTTGATCTCCAGAATCTCGGCGTACAGGGTCTCCAGGGTGATGGGCATCTCGGTCGTCATCTTGGTCGTCTTGAAGGGTGCTTGGGGAAGGCTGACGGACACTCTAACTCTGTTTAGGAGGTTGAGGCCGGTAGTGATCCCTGGAGGGCGCCCCCCCATTCAATTTTACTTGGAAATTGAAAGTCAGAGCAAAAGTCGACCCCCTCTGGCGCTCTGACCCCCCTCTGACTTTGCTCTGACTTTCAATTCCAGAATAAAATTGAATGTCTGGCCCCCCAATCCCCCAGCTCTTACCCTCCTCAACCTCCTAACCAGAGCTAGAGTGTAGTGGTGAAGCCTTCTCCCAAGCAAACCCGTCCAAGTCAATCCCCCTCTTCAAGAATCGATCAAGATGCCCAAGCGCCCGAACGCCAAGAAGATCGCGTCCCGCCAGTACCAGAACTCCAAGACCCTTGAGGCCGCCGCCTCTGAAGGTAAGTACCTGCTCGCCCGCGTCGAGAAGTCCCTGGGCTTCTGCCAGTTCTCCGCCGTTCTGCAGACCCCCTCTGGCCTCCGCCCCGTCACCGTCCTCATCCGCGGCAAGTTCAAGGGCGGCCGCTCCTCTGACTGCTACGTCGAGCCCGGCGTCTACGTCCTGGCAGAGGGCGACCCGTCCAAGACCATGGAGGTCGTGGGCGTGGTCAACCGCCAGAAGGCGCTCGAGACGCTGCGCCGCGCCGGCCGCGTCTCTGACCGCCTGGCCGACGGCCCTGCCGATGACGACGACCTGTTCGAGCGCTCTGAGGCGCCCGCGGCGGCCGCCGACATCTGGGCCAAGCGCGACGAGGAGCGCGAGGCTCTGGCCGAGGACCTGGTGGCCCGCTACAAGCGCCGCGAGGCTCTGGGTGCGCGCCGCGCCCAGGCCGAGGCGGACCGCAAGGTCGCCGAGGCCGCTCTGGCCGCCGCCGCCGCGCTGGAGGCCGACGACGAGGACGCAGAGGCCGTGGCGGAGGAGGCGCCCGTGCAGAGCAGCAAGAAGCCCATCACGTCTGCCCGCCGCCTGCGCGCTCTGCAGCTCGCCGCCGAGGCGGCCGCCGCAGAGGAGCGCGCGGCCCGCGAGGCGGAGGAGGCAGAGGCGGCCGCCTGGCGCGCGCGCATCGCGGCTCTGGACGCCGCCGAGCGCGCGCAGGCGGAGGAGGACGCCGCTCTGGCCGCCGCGGCCGAGGCGTTCCGCAACCGCCCGATGGCCAAGAGCTGGGAGGACGAGGTCGACATCGATGCCATCTGAGCGCCGCAGAGCGCCACCCCACCCCAAACCCCCAAAAGACAGAAAAGAGAAACCCCCCAAACCCACAAAAAGAGAAAACCCCCAAAACCCAAAAAAAACAGAAAGAGGTGCGCCGCGTTGCCGTCGTGCCTCTTTTTGTTACAAGTCCCCCAGACGCTCAAGAGGATAAATCGACCGGGTAAAATTGGACTCGGTCACTGCCCCACTCTTCAGTACACCCAGTCCTCTTCCTAACCCGAACAGCACTGTGGTAAGAATGTCCAAGTCCAAGACGAACGGCCGCCTCAGCGGCGTGCGCTGGGAGATGACGGCCACTGGCATCACTCTCAGCGGGAACACCTACAGCTTCAAGGAGACGATCAAGACACTGGGCGGCACGTGGACGCCCGCGACTAAGACGTGGCTGCTGCCGGTCGGCACAGACCTCACCTTTCTGCAGCCGCCGCCGAGGCCGGCCCCGCGTCCGCGCGAGGAGTGGACGCGCGAGGAGTGGCAGAACTACCTCGCTTACAGCCGCAACCGCGGCGGCGCAGAGCGCTGCTGCTCTCACGCGGTCGCCTTCTTCCCCTACGACGTGCAGGGGCCGCTCTGCTACGACTGCCCGCGCCACGGCAAGACGATGAGCAGCTACACGGGCGACTGAGGAGAGTGAATAGCCAGCCAGAGGCGTGGTAAAGCGGCTGAAAATTGAACCCGCGGGACACCAAGTCCCTTTTTTACCAGCCTCAATCTCCTAACCAGAGTGCGAGTGTCTGTAGAGCTTTCCCCTTCCTTTCAAGAAACGTCCAAGATGGCCGGCATCGCTGATTCCTACGGTTCCTACGACGTGGCGACGGGTGTGTACAAGAAGCAGACGCGTGAAGAGTTCGCCGCCTCCCTCACGGCCGACATCCAGCGGGCTCTCGACTCGGGCTGCCTGGACGAGGAGAAGCCCGCCGCTCCGCCCAAGAGCCTCCGCGAGATCCAGGCGGAGGAGCAGGCCGCAGCAGCCGCCAAGCGCGAGGCTGAGCAGAAGATGCTCGCCGCGGCCAAGGCGGAGCTGGAGCGCCAGGAGCGCGTCGCGCGCGAGAAGGCCGCTGCAGAGGCCGCGTGGAACTCCGACCGCGCCGCGCGCAATGCCGCGGGCCACACGCCGTGCTGGGTCTGCTGGCAGTACGGCGAGGAGACGCACCACCACGCGCCCAAGCGCGACATCTGCCCGCTGGCCACGACCCTCTTCTACAACTGGGACCGCAACGGCTACCCGCACACCGCCTACGTGCGCCGCGAGGAGATGGCCGCCCTGCGCGCGCGTCTCCATCAGAAGGCGCAGGCCGCGGCGGCTGAGCGGGCGGCGGCGGAGCGCGCGTCCGAGCTGGGCGCCCTGGTAGAGGCTGCCGCGACGGCTGCCGCGCCCGCGCCCAAGGGCAAGAAGGTCAAGAAGCCCACGGTCGAGAAGTTCTCCCTGGACGAGATCTGAGCCCGCACCCGCCCGCCCCACCGCCCTCCGTCCTCCGCCCTCCTTCTGCTCCACCACCCCACCCCCAAACCCCCCA
>JAIXOF010000220.1 GCA_027486935.1 Cyanobium sp. C1_MAG_00004
GCCGGCAACACCGCCTTCAACGATGCGATTGCCTCGATGGAATACGCGGTCTCGGTGCTCGGCACCCCGCTGGTGCTGGTCATGGGCCACAGCGCCTGCGGCGCTGTCAAGGCGGCGATGGCCTCCAACCCTCTGACGCCCTTGCTCGAGGATCTGGTCAAGCCGATCCGCGCCAGCATCAAACCCGGCGAGGGTCTGGAGGCGGTCATCAAGGGCAATGTGCGCGCTGCTGCCGCAACCCTGGTGGCCAAGAGCGAGGTGCTGCGGTCGGCGGTGGCCTCGGGTAAGGCCACCGTGCGTGGCTGCTACTTCGACATCGGCAGCGGCGTGGTGACCCTTCTGTAAAAGGGCCGACGCACCACCACGGCTGGCTCGGCCTTGCCGCGGATCTGCACCGTCAGTGCAGTGCCGACCTTGGCCAGCGCCGTCGGCACGTAGGCCAGGGCGATGCCCTTGCCCAGGGTGGGCGACCAGCCCCCGCTGCTGACCGTGCCCACCGTTGTCCCGTCGTGCAGCAGCGGGTAGCCGTGGCGCGGGATGGCGCGGCCCTGCAGCTCGAGTCCCACCAGGCGGCGCTCGACGCCCTCGGCGCTCTGGCGCTCGAGCACGTCGCGCCCCACAAAGGATTTGGGCATCTCGAGGTGCACCAGCCAGCCCAGGCCAGCCTCGAGCGGGGTGGTGGTGGTGTCCATGTCGCTGCCATAGAGGTGCATCGCCGCCTCCAGCCGCAGGGTGTCGCGGGCCCCCAGGCCGCAGGCGGTCACGCCATCGGCCAGCAGCTGCTGCCACAGGGAGATGCCGGTCTCGCGCTCGAGCAGCAGTTCAAAGCCGTCTTCGCCGGTGTAGCCGGTGCGGGCCACAAAGGCCTCGCCCAGGCCCGGCAGGATCAGCTGCCGGTGCCCGAAGCGCGGCAGCCCTGCCAGTGAGACACCCCCCGCCAGCGCCTCGAGCCTGGCCGGTGCCTCGGGTCCCTGCAGGGCCAACAGCACGCCATCGCCTTTGCGGTCACGGATGGCGATGCCCTGGGGTTCGAGCTGCTCGCGCAGCCAGGCGGTGTCGGCTGCGGCGCAGGCGGCATTGATCACCACCAGCAGCTCATGGGCACCGTCCTGCCAGCCGCGGTCATAGACGATCAGGTCATCGCGGATGCCGCCGGCGTCGTTGAGCAGCACCGTGTAACAGGCTTCGCCGGGCCCGATTCGGAACAGGTCACTCGGCACCAGGGTCTGCAGGGCGTCCTTGGCACCGGGGCCCCGCAGCTGCAGCACCCCCATGTGGGAGATGTCAAAGACCCCACAGGCGCTGCGTACGGCCTGGTGTTCGGCCACCAGACCGGCGAACTGCACCGCCATCTCCCAGCCGGCAAAGGGCACCATGCGGCCCCCTGCAGCCAAGGCGGCGCCGTGCAGGGGGGTCTGCTGCAACGGCGTGGTCCGGAACGGTTCAGCGGCCACAGCAGCAGGTCAGCGTGTCGGATTGGATCCTATGGAGCCTGGGGGCTGCCATTACCGGTCGCGCTGCATACGCTGGGAGGCCGACCCGCTGGAGCCATGGGTCAGCGCCCCTGTTGCCGCAGCTGCCGCCACTGCTCGGCCCCCACCGGGGCCGAGTTCGGTTGGTGCCAGTTGCGCCAGCTGCCCATTCACCCCGAGCTGGCCGCCGAGCTGTGGTGCCACCACTGGACGGCCCGTCCGCCGCGGCTGCCGGTGGTGGCATCCGCGGGAACCGCCGGCCGGGGTGCGGCCGCCGGGGTCAACCGTCAGCTGCGGCTCGACGCGGTGCTGCCCAGCGACTGAGAACGACTGCTGCAAATCTGAAGCAAATCTGGAGAATGGCTGGCCAGGTCTGTCTGTGTTCTTCCAGACTGTCTGTGGGGAAGCTGTCGTTGTAGAACAAAAATCTCCCCGTCTCACCGGAGTATCAGGATTGGTCACATCTCCCACGCTCACCACCCCGATTGAACTGTTGGCGGCCCAGGTGGACTGTGAGGTGATCACCCTGCCGACCGGTGCCCACGTGTTCAAGGCCGGTCAGCGGTCCGATTCGATTTACGGACTGCGCCGGGGCATCGTCGAACTGCTCTGTGACCAGGGCGAAAAGCTCTGTTACCGGGCCGGTGAGCTGTTCAGCTACGAAGACATCGTTTGGCGGGATGGTTGCTATCGCGGTCACGCGATCGCCCGCACCCCGGTCGAGATCCTGCGCCTGGATCGGCTCCGCTTCTTCAATCTGCTGCACAATCACCCGACCCTGTCGATCCTGTTGATCGCGCAGCAGCACGAACGCCTCAGAGAGCAGCGCGCCAGCGGCACCTGCTGCTACTGAGTGCTGCTCAGGCAGCCCCCAGCAGCAACAGCAGGCTGCGGGTCACCTTGGCCGCAAGCACGCTGCTGACCCCGCTGGGGTCCAGCGTGGGCGCCAGTTCGACCACATCGGCGCCCACCAGGGTGTGGTGGCGCAGTTCGTCCACCAGGGCGGCAAAGTGACTCCACAGGTAGCCCCCCGGCTCGGGGGTGCCGGTGCCGGGCAGCACGGACGGGTCGAACCAGTCCAGATCGACGGTCAGATACAAGGGCCTGCCGCGCAGGGGCTGCAGGGCTCCCGCCATCTGCTCAATGCCCACCAGCCGG
Organism: Cyanobium sp. C1_MAG_00004; assembly: GCA_027486935.1. Taxonomy (GTDB): domain Bacteria; phylum Cyanobacteriota; class Cyanobacteriia; order PCC-6307; family Cyanobiaceae; genus RGUW01. The sequence goes on from JAIXOF010000220.1 coordinate 2,631, forward strand.
CAGCTCTGGCGCAGCTCGACGAATTCATCGCGGGTGCCGCTGCGGATCGCGATCTGCAGCAGGGTCTGGCTGGGCAGCACCTCGAGGCAGCGGCGCATGGCACAGGCATGGCTGTGGTGGGCCCCCAGCCATTCGTGCCGCAGGTCGGCGTGGGCATCGAGCTGCACCAGCACCAGCTCGGGGTGCTGGGCCGCCACCGCTGCCACGGCGCCACTGCTGATCGAATGCTCGCCGCCCAGCATCAGGGGCCGCAGGCCCAGCGCCAGCACCTGTTCGGTCGCCGCTTTGACGGCTGCCACCACCGGCTCGGGCGCGCCAAAGGGAATGTCGACGGCCCCCAGGTCGGCAAAGGCCAGATCCTCCAGATCGAGGTCCAGCTGGGGGCAGTAGGTCTCGAGGCCGCTGCTCACCTCGCGGATCGCCGCCGGCCCGAAGCGGGTGCCCGGACGAAACGAGGTGGTGCCGTCATAAGGGACGCCGAACAGGCCGACGCGGCACCCCGCCGGGTCGCGGCGACTGCCCATGTAGATGGAGCCATCGGTGTCAAACATCAGCCCAGCTCCCTTTCGATCGCCGCCGGAACGGCTTCAAAGGCGCCGTTCTGCCAGCGGGGGCTCCAAATCTCACAGCCGGGTGCCACCGCTGCCGCCCGCTCGGCGTTGGGGTGCCGGTAGCGGGGGCCATCGACGGCGGCAAAGGTCCAGCTCCACCAGCCGCTGGGGTACATCGGCACCCAGCCGTACATCGGCGCGGCGTGGCCGAACACCTGGCGCAGCAGCTTGACGGTCTCCAGGTGCACCGCCCGAAAGGCCTCGGGCGATTCGCTCTGGGTGGCGAACACGCCGCCGGGCCGCAGGATGCGCCGGCAATGCTCAAAGAAGGTCCGGTTGAACAGGCCTTCGGCGGGTCCGGCGGGGTCCGAGCCGTCGACGATCACCACGTCGTAGCTGGCGTCAGCCGCCTGGGCGGCCCAGGCGATGCCGTCGCCCACGGTCAGGTGAAAGCGCGGGTCGCTCCAGCAGCCGGCCCCCAGGCTGGGCAGGTGCTCCTGGCTCCACTGCACCACCAGGCCGTCGATCTCGACCATGTCGAGGTGCTGCACGCCGCTGTGGCGCAGGCACTCCCGGGCTGTGCCGCCGTCACCGCCGCCGATCACCAGCACCCGCTCGATGCGTTCGGCGCCGCACAGGGCCGGATGCACCAGCGATTCGTGGTAGTGCCGCTCCTGCCGCTCGGCCGTCATCCAGCAGCCATCGAGCAGCAGGCCCTTGCCGTAGCGCTCGCTCTCGATGATCGTCACCCGCTGAAACGGGGACTGCTGTTCGGCGATCACCCGGCCGGCCAGGCCGTAGCGCACACCATCAAAGATTTCGTCGATCCAGCCGGGGGTCATATTGGAGCTTGTCATAGAAGAACCAAGTGGTGATTATGTCGACAGGAATAAAATGTTTAGGTTGTGTTTAATAAATCTTTTACGCCGCATGGATCAGGTGCTTGCTTGACTAGGCTTATTGAGCATAGTCAGATCTGGCAAATATTGCTGCGACTTTAATTTACTCCATTTTGTATGATTATTCGGGCAGGGGACTATTGTCTGTCTGGAGTGCTCCATTCACGTAAAATAGCGGATAATCAGAGGAGCCAACGGCATAAAACTGGTCAAAGTCAATATTTGCAGCAGAGAACTGCATGCTTGGAATGATTGTATTGTTTTGCATAGTAATGCTATAAACTGGCGTCACGATAGAAGTTGCTGTATAGGCGCTAGACGGATTCTTGGCACGAGCTGTGACATCAAGAAGTTGATTTGGGTCTGTGCTGTTTTGAATCGTATTTCCAGTGATTATGATTGAGCCACCTGTGTTGCTGTATGAGGTCAGGCCAGAAATAGTGAGGGCGCTGATATCAATTGGGTCATTTGTGCTTATAAAGGTGTTGCCGGTCGCTGTAATATTTACACTTGCCGCGCCTCTGAAGTCCGTGGTAAATGCATTATTGCTGCTCGATTTAATTTCGACATAATTACTTGTAATGTTGGCATTCAAGAAACCGTAAGATCCAACATTGAAATCAATGCCGTCTTCGTCATACGACGCTGCATTGGCGCTGGGCTGCAACGTATTGCCACGTGCCGTATAGGTCATGCTGGCCGGAGCTGTTGAACTGCAATTAAATCCTCCGAAATCATCCCCGTATTTATCGCCTGCTCGGTTGCTGAAGGTGAGGTTGCCCCGGCAAAGGCCAATCTCAAGCGGATCAACGACATTTTTACCGCCGATATTTGAAAATGTACCGCTGGACACTGACGAACCGATTGCAATGGCATTTAGCCCAGCTTGGTTGTCAACAATTCTGTTATTCTCGACTGTAATTTGAGAACTTCCGGACCACTGTCGAATGAAGATGGCCGCTTGCATGTTGCTGTTGGGGCCATTGCGCATACCGCTGATGGTATTGCCGTCAATTGTAATATTGCCTTGAGCATTGTCAAGTCGAATAGCCTCGTCTAGAGCACCACTAATCGTGTTGCTGCTAATCGTGATGTTGCTGCTAACGGTGCCCGAGTTGCTCGCACCGATACGAATGGCATTGCCA
>JAIXOF010000171.1 GCA_027486935.1 Cyanobium sp. C1_MAG_00004
CCAGCGAAGTGGCACTGACCGCTCCTGCAATCGGCTGAGGCTAAACAGCCCGGCTGATCTCAGCCACCTACGGAATCCCCAGAACCCCCTGCTTCGGCAGGGGGTTTTTTGTTGGTGGGTTGCCCCAGCGCAGCAGCACAAGGCCATGGTGAACGGCCCAAACAGAGACGACTGATCGCCCAGGAATCGCTAAGACTCTTGCTCTGATCGACGACGCGCTACCCGGAAGGGAGGGGACCGGGAAGGGGGGAAGGGGTGGAGCGCACTGTCGAGACAATGTCGATACAAGCCGACGAAACCATGGGGCGTCCCTTCAGGCCTTGCGATGCACCAGGGGGCGGCGGCGACTGGGATACAGCTCCCGGCACAGGGGGCAGACCGTGCCATCGCAGCCGCGGGCCGTGCAGAACTCACGCCCATAAAAAATGATCTGCAGATGCAGCCTGTTCCAAGCCTCACGGGGGAACAGTCGCTTGAGATCACGCTCGGTCTGTTCAACCGTGAGACCGTTGCTGAGGCCCCAGCGTTGCGCCAGGCGGTGAATGTGGGTGTCAACCGGAAATGCCGGCACACCAAAGGCCTGGGCCATCACGACGCTGGCGGTCTTGTGGCCCACGCCCGGCAGGGCTTCCAGTTCTGCAAAACCTGGCGGCACCTCGCCACCATGGCGCTCGAGCAGCAGCTCCGCCAGGCGCTTGACGTGGCGCGCTTTGGTGCGGGCCAGACCGAGCTGACGGATGTGGCCCAGGATCGTCGCTTCGCTCAGCGCCGCCATCGCTGACGGGGTCGGCCCCGCCGCAAACAGAGCCGGCGTGACCTCATTGACCTTCTTGTCGGTGCACTGGGCGCTGAGCAGCACCGCAATCAGCAGGGTGAAGGCATCGCTGTGATCGAGGGGGACCGGCGTCTCGGGGTAGTGCTCCTGCAGCCGCTGCATCACCAGGAGCGCCCGTTCTGCTTTGCGCATCAGGAGTGAGCCAAAGGCGCACAGAACCTAGACAAAGAAGCGACCATGGCACTTCAAGCCTTCTCAAGACCAGTCGATGCCGCCGATGCCTCCAACCCGGCCCGATCGTCGGTCACGACGACGGCCCCTGCTGCGCTGGGCGGTTCTGGCTCTGGCAGCGCTGGCGCTGCTGGGGGGGCCATGGACTGTGGGCATGGCCCGGACTGCGGATGCGGCCCAGGCAGCAACTCCAGTGGCAGCAGCTGCTGGCAGGCCCCAGGGGATGACCCTTCGAGGCGGCTGGTACCCCTGGGAGCCCTACCAGTACCTCAAGAAGGAGGGAGAGCGGCGCGAGCTCACCGGCCTTGATGTGCAGCTGCAACGCGAAGCCCTCGAAGGCGAGATCGGCCTGGAACTGGAGCTCTCGCAGGTGTCCTGGAGTCAACATCAACAGGACCTGGAATCCGGTCGCCGCGATGTCGCCGCTGGGGCGTTCCGCACCGCCAGCAGGGAACGCTATGCCTACATCTCAAAGCCTTACCGCTTCGAGGAAATAGCTCTTTATCACCGCAAGCACGAGGCCCGCAGCGAAGCAGTGCTGCAGGGCAAAGGAACGCTGAGTGAGCGGCTGCTGAACAGCACAACCCGACTGGGCCTGGTCAAGGGTTACTACTACGGGCCTGAGATCGAAGCGCTGATTGACAACCCGCGCATGGCCAACCGGATCCACTGGGTCAACGACCATGAAACCAATCTGGTCAACCTGCAACGGGGCGAGGTCGACCTGGTGCCGGTCGATCGGCTGGTCGGGGCCACGGTGGTCTGGCAGCGCAGGTGGGGCGACCAACTGGCCGCACCCTATGAGCCGATCTATCGCGGTTCGATTCACGCCCTGTTCAGCAAGGCCAGCACCGACCCCCAACTGGTGGCGCGCTTCGATCAGGCAATCGAGGCCATGAAGGCCGATGGGCGCTATAGCCGCATTGTGCAGAACTACCTGTTTCCGATCCTGCTGTCGTTGACGGTGGGCCAGGACTGGTTCTTTGCCCTCGAGGTGATTGGCACGGTCGCCTTTGCCCTGTCGGGGGTGTTGCTGGCCCACCGCGAAGACTTCAGCATCTTTGGCGCGTTTGTGTTGGCCCTGCTACCCGCTGTCGGTGGGGGCCTGATGCGGGATCTAATCATCAACCGCGATGTACCCGGGGTGTTGCGCACCCCGATCAGCCTGCTGCTGGTAATCGCCCTGGTGCTGGTGGCCTACGCCCTGATCAAACTGCTGCCCAAGCTGGGCAGGCTGCCCGCGCGCATGAACCTGCAACCGCTCGTCGAGTTCCTCGACGCGATTGCCCTGGCGGCGTACACGGTCGTGGGTGTGATTGTGGCGGTCGAGGCCCGTTGCGAACCGCTGGTGCTGTGGGGGCCCCTGCTCAGCGCACTGACTGGCGCCGGCGGCTCGGTGCTGCGCGACGTGGTGCGGGGCGACACCCAGCACCCGACGCTCAGGCGTTCGCTGTATGCCGAAATCGCCCTGGGCTGGGGTCTGGTGCTGTCGATCTTCATTGACCGCTATGCCCAGGCGAGCTCGTATGACCCGCTGCCGCTGCTGGTGGCGGTGCTGGTCACCCTGGTGGGAGCTCTGGCAACCCGGCTGCTGGTCATGGCCAAAGGATTGGCCGCACCTCGCTTTCGTTGAGCCCTTGGGTAGGCTCGCGCCATGGCAAGCAGCTTCGGCCAGCTCTTTCGCATCAGCACCTTCGGCGAATCCCACGGCGGTGGGGTCGGCGTGATCGTCGACGGCTGCCCGCCGCGCCTTCAACTTGATCTGCCCGCCATCCAGCAGGAGCTGGACCGCCGCAAACCCGGACAAAGCAAGATCACCACCCCGCGCAAGGAGGACGACCAGGTCGAGATCCTCAGCGGACTGCTGGACGGCGTCACCCTGGGCACCCCGATCGCAATGGTGGTGCGCAACAAGGACCAGCGGCCCGGCGACTACAAGGAAATGCAGGTCGCCTTTCGTCCGTCCCATGCCGATGCGACCTACCAGGCCAAATACGGCATCCAGGCCCGCAGTGGCGGCGGCCGCGCCTCAGCCCGCGAGACGATCGGCCGGGTCGCCGCCGGGGCCATCGCCAAGCAACTGCTGGCCAAAGCCAACGGAACCGAGGTGATCGCCTGGGTCAAACGCATCCACACCATCGAAGCGCAGATCGATCCGGCGACCGTGACGATGGATGCGGTCGAAGCCAACATCGTGCGCTGCCCCGATGGCGCCGTTGCCGAGCAGATGATCGAACGCATCGAGGCGATCGGCCGCGACGGCGATTCATGCGGTGGCGTGATCGAATGCGTGGTGCGCAACCCGCCTGTGGGGCTGGGTTCGCCGGTGTTCGACAAGCTCGAGGCCGAGCTGGCCAAGGCGGTGTTGTCGTTGCCGGCAACCAAGGGGTTTGAGATCGGGTCGGGCTTTGCCGGCACCCTGCTGCTGGGCAGCGAGCACAACGACGCCTTCGTGGCCACCACCGACGGCAGCCTGCACACCGCCACCAACAACTCGGGCGGCATCCAGGGGGGCATCAGCAATGGGGAACCGATCGTGATCCGGGTGGCGTTCAAGCCCACCGCCACGATCCGCAAGGCCCAGCAAACCATCGACGCCACAGGCGCCGCCACCACCCTGGAGGGCAAGGGACGGCACGACCCCTGCGTGTTGCCGAGGGCCGTACCGATGGTGGAAGCGATGGTGGCCCTGGTGCTCGCAGATCATCTGCTGTTGCACCAGGGTCAGTGCAGCCTCTGGTGAGCCCTGGGCCTGGGCCCAGGGGCCGCGGTTCAGACGCTGACCGGTACCTTGACGGCACCATTGCTGCTGGCGACGGCCGGTGGAACTGTCGTGGCCATGCGGCTGACGGCTTTGGCCATGCGCTTGGCCACCGATGAACGGGTCTGCCTGGTCGAGACGTTGGTCGACGTTGCTGACTTGACCACCGGCTTGCGGGCTGCGGGCTTGCGGGCAGCAGGCTTGGCGGCAGCCGGCTTCGAGGCCGCAGACTTGCTGGCTACGGGCTTGGAGACCGCAGGCTTGCTGGCTACGGGCTTGGTACTGGCTGGTTTGGCGGCGGCAGGTTTGTTGGCAACAGCTTTGGCGGCTGGAGCCTTGGTGGCAGCAGGTTTGGCGCTTGCAGGCTTGCCGGCGGCTGGCTTGCGTGACGGGGTGCGGCGCTTGGCAGGGGTTGCTGCCCGCGGGGCACGGGTGCGGTGGCTCAGCACCAGCGCCCATTCTTCATCGCTGAGGCTGGCGGGCTTGGCGCCATGGGCATCGGCCACCTTGGCGGCTTTTTCGATGTCGGCGACCAGGTTTTTCCAGGAGGTGGCAAAACGTTTGTCCGACTGTGATTTGGCCCCGCTTTCGACCAGGGTCTCGATCACACCGGCGGCCGAGACCTTCTTGCGACGGCGATTGAAAATTTCCTTCTGCAGTTGAGCGATCAGGGCATCGGCCCGATCACTGAGCTTGACGCTGAGTTGAGACATAAGGAGAAACACCTCTGTCTCATCAATAGCACTAGAGACTCCCAATGGCGATGAGTGGGCGCCATCACGGCTGCATCAGCGCGTCTGAGACGCCATCCAACGGCGCAACGCGGACCATGCCTCATCGCTGCTCAGCTCACCGCCCAGGGCCACCGCATCGACACCGGCACTGAGCCAGGTCGGCAGGTCGACAGGTCCCAAACCACCGGCAGCGATGCAGAACGGCAACGGGCCCAGGGGACCTGCCAGCCGGCGCCAGTAGGCCGGGCCCAGGCTGACCGCCGGAAACAGCTTGACCATCGGGCAGCCCAGGGCGATCGCTTGCCACACCTCGCTCGGCGAGAACACACCAGGGACAAGCGTGAGCCCCAGTTGGGCAGCCCGCTGCAACATCGCAGGTTGCAACACCGGCGACACGGCAAAGCTCAGGCCGGCATGGGCAACGTCCTCAAGAGCAGCAGCAGTGCAAACCGATGCCGCCCCAACGTGCAGGCCGGGAAAGGCCATGACGAGCTGGCGGCATTGCCCCGCCCAGTCAGGGTTGCGGGGGCTCCAGGCGATCTCGACATGGCGAACGCCGAGATCGGCCAGGCGCGTCAGGTTGGAGTGCAGATCTAGGGGGTGATCAGCACGAAGCACCACCAGCAGGGGCTGGTGGTGCAACGAAGCGATCAGTGCCTCAGACGTACTCGGCAACGCGCACGTCGCTGGCGATCAGCAGCTCCTGCAGATCTTCGGCATCGACGGTCTCCTTTTCGACCAGCAGATCGGCCAGGCGATCGAGAACGGCCCGGTTGTCGCTGAGCACGGCGGTCGCCCGGCGATGGGCCTCGGAGACCAGCTGGCTGACCTCCTCATCGATCGCGGCGGCGGTGTCTTCAGAAAAGTCCCGCTCGGCAGCGATGTCACGGCCCAAGAACATGCCGCCCTGGCTGCGCCCCAGGGCGATCGGACCCAGGCGATCGCTCATGCCAAAGCGGGTGATCATCTGCCGGGCGACACGGGCGACCTGCTGCAGGTCATTGGAAGCTCCGG
>JAIXOF010000146.1 GCA_027486935.1 Cyanobium sp. C1_MAG_00004
CCCAAGGTGCAGGGCATTCAATGGGGCGGCGGCAAGATCTACTTCTGAGGTCTGGCCCCGTCGTCTTGCTTACAAGCCCACCGCCCCAGGGGCGGTGGGCTTTTTGATGGTGGGTAGGGACCCTTCTGGGCTGGACCCAGCATCCAGATTGGTGGCTCTGAAAATCCGGCCGCCACGCTGGCCTCTGGCGATGGGTTCAGAGCCGGGGGGGATGGTGTTTCTGTTGGGCAGGCCTCAGGCCATGCCCAGTCGCACCAACCCCTGATACAGCACAAAGCTGCTGATCCAGGCCAGCCCCAGCGACCAACCCACGCTCAAAGCTGTGAAACCCAGCTTTTTGGATTCACTGCGAATCACAGCGACAGTGGAGAGGCAGGGGGTGTACAGCAGGGTGAAGACCATGAAACTGAGGGCCTGGGCCCAGCTCACGTCGGCGACGATCGCCCGGCTCAGCGCCTGGGGATCCGCCTGCCCGTAGATCACCGCCAGGCCGCCCAGCACGATCTCCTTGGCGATGAAGCCGAACACCAGCGCCACGGTCAACTTGGGGTTGATGCCGATGGGGTTGAGCAGGGGAGCCAGCGCCGTGCCCAGCAGACCTGAGAGGGACTGGGCTGACGCCGGTTCAACGCCCCAGGGCAGGTTGTTGAGCAACCACACGGCCACCACGCCAACGATGATGAAGCGGCGGGCCCAGAACCAGAAATGGCGCACCTCGAGCCAGGCCCGGGTGAGCATCTGGGGAACCGTGGGCAGGCGGTAGGGGGGCAGCTCCAGCACCAGGGGCTCCTGGCTGGGGAACCGACCGCGAAACAGCAGGGCGGTCAGCACCGCTGCCACGAAGCTCGTCAGATAGAGGCCAAAGATCACCAACGCCCCTTGGCGGGGGGCAAAAAAGGCCGCCGCCATGAACAGGAACACGTTGAGCCGGGCTGAACACAACGAAAACGGAATGATCAGCATCGACAACAGCCGCAGGGCTGGGTCGCGCATCACCCGGGTTCCCAGGATCGCCGGCACGTTGCAGCCGAAGCCCATCAGCGACAGCACAAAGCTGCGCCCATCGAGCCCCAGACGCTCCATGAAAGCGTCCATGAGGTAGGCCGCCCGCGACAGATAACCGCTGTCTTCGACCACCCCCATCGCCAGAAAGAACAGAGCGATCACCGGCAGGAAGGCGCTGACCGTGCCGATCCCCTGGTAAAGACCCTCCAGCAGGAACCCCGACACAAAGGGGGGCAGGGGGGCCAGCAGCGGCTTGAGGGCCTGCTGACCAACCAGATCCAGCAGGGTGCCGAGACCTTCCTGCAACGGCACACCGATGGCATAGATGAGTTGGAACATCAACGCCATGGCGCCGAAGAACAGCGGCAGCCCCAGCACCGGGTGCAACAGCACCGCATCGAGGCGACGGGTCCAGCGGTCACGCCACTGCTGGGGCAGACGAACGGCGGCCTGCACCAACGCACGCTGGGCCGCTTCTAGCTCGCCGTCCACGGCAACCAGACGGGCCTCCAAGTGCTGCAAGGGGACCGGCCCCGGGACATCGGCCCTGCCCGGCAAGGCCCGATCGACAGCCTCACGCACCGTCTCCAGGCCGCGGCCGTACTTGGCACTGACCAAAACCACCGGCAAGCCCAGCGCGGCGGCCAGGACATCGGGATCGACCTGCACACCGAAACGACGGGCCTCGTCGGCCATGTTCAACACCACCAGGGCCGGCAGGCCCAGGCGCTGGATCTGCAGGGCCAGCCGCAGCTGCCGATCAAGCTGACTGGCGTTGAGCACCACCACCATCAAATCGACGGGGGTGGCTTCCAGAAAGCGGCGCACCACCGCCTCATCGCCCGTGTGGCCGCGCAGGTCGTAGATGCCCGGCAGATCCACCAACTGCAGGGGCAGGCCGGCCAGGATCAGCTCGGCCTGCATCAACTCGACCGTGAGCCCAGGCCAGTTGCCGATATGGGCGTGGCTGCCGGTCAGCCGATTGAACAGGGTCGATTTGCCCGTGTTGGGCATGCCCACCAGGGCCAGGGTGGTCATGCCGCCAGGGCCACACAGGCGGCGTCACGGCGCCGCAACATCAACTCGGTCATGCCAACACGGATGTGCAACGGCCCCGACCAGGAGGCGCGACGCAGCACCTGCACGGTCTGCCCAGGCCTGAGCCCCAGGGCCTCGAGCCGGGCCCTGAGCCCCTGCTCGGCCGCCAGGGAACCGATGGTGGCCGGGACCCCGAGGGAGAGATCCACAAGCCGATGCGACACGTGCATCAAGCCAAGCTATTGAGAATGAGTTGCAATATCCTACGACGCCTGATCAGGGGCCGGCGGCGTCCCATTGCCGGGCTCCAGCGAAGCAGGTTGCTTGCTGTACCACCATTCCTGCAGATCGGCGGTCAGACGGCACGCGAACAGGGTGATCACGGTGCCGGTGGGGCGGGCGCCGGGCTGTAGCAACTCGACCGCATAGGACGGGCAGCGGCGGGCCGCCAGGTCGGGTACAAACCGCCTGCCGATGCGGCGCCAGCTGGGTTCCTTGCTGCGCCAGGCCAGCCGGCAGCAGGGCCAGGGCAGCTCTTCGCGATCAAACAACCGGCAGCAGGGCCCCAGGACCCGGTAGCTGTACTGGCCACCGGGACTGGTGTGTTCGCTGCCGTGCTCCAGCAGTCGATGAACCGTCGAAGAAACCAGAGAGGACATTAAAAAGCCACCCCGAAGGGTGGCAGGAGGGAAGGCAAAACACAAGACACCTTGGGGGTCTGCGGCCAGATCGCCCCTGGAGGCGACAGAGCTGATCAGTACAGCTCTTCTTCGGCGTGGGTCTTGATGGTGCAGTCGCTGGTGGGGTAAGCGACGCAGGTCAGCACAAAGCCAGCTTCGATCTGGTCGTCGTCCAGGAAGCTCTGATCGCTTTGATCAACGGTTCCGGCGGTCAGCTTGCCGGCACAGGTGGAGCAGGCACCAGCGCGGCAGGAGTAGGGAAGATCAATGCCCTGCTCCTCGGCAGCGTCGAGGATGTACTGATCGTCAGGAACCTCGATGGTCTTGTTGAGGCCTTCGCTCTCGCTGATGAGGGTGACCTTGTAGGAAGCCATGAAAGGGATTGGGGCTCACAGGCACCCGGAAACCGGGCCTGTAGGACCCGCCCTTCATACATCCGCCGCGGGCTGATCCTGCTGTTTTTGCGTGCTCGGGCCGAGAAGCCCAATCAAACACTGATCACAGATCAGCGTGACTTATGCAACACCAGCAAGCCCCACGGCTCCATCTGGGCCACCAGATCGGCCCGCCAACCCTGATCGCCCAGCACCTGCTGCAGGCGCGGAGCCTGGTCCACCAGCAGGCCGCTGAGCAGGCCGACGCCCGAGGCCGCCAGCAGCTGATCAAAAGCAGGACTGAGGGCTTCAATCACCGGGGCCAGGATGTTGCAGAGCAGCAGGTCAGCCGGCCCCCGGGGCAGCAGGTCAGCCAACACCTCGGCTGAGCCCAGGGCCACATTCACCTGGTTGTCGAGTCCGTTGAGGGCGGCGTTGGCCGTGGTGGCGGTGACCGCCAGTGAATCGGTGTCGGCGGCGGCCACGGCTGACGCCCCCAGGCGCAGGGCCGCCAGACCGAGCACACCGCTGCCGCAGCCCAGATCAGCAACCTGCAGGCCGGCCAGAGCACCGCCCCGATCAGCCGCCAGCTGCTCCAGCGCCTCCAGGCAGAGGCGGGTGGTGGGATGGCTGCCGGTGCCGAAGGCACTGCCCGGGTCCATGCGAATCAACAACCGCTCGCTGTGCTCGGCAGGGCAATCCAGCCACGCCGGCAGGATCAGCAACCGTTGCCCAACGGGATCGGGCTGCCAGTGCTGCTTCCAGCTCAGGCTCCAGTCTTCGTCGGCCTGCTCTTGCCAGCGCAGGTCGGGCAAGGGCAGGCCAAAGGTTTCAGCCAGAGGGGCCAGCGCCTGGGCGAGGCTGTCGCGCTCGGCTACGGGCCAGTCAGTGGCCGGAAGCCAGGCGACCAGTTGCCGGTCGGCCGGAGCTTCGGGGCGGTGCTGCAGGGCGACCCGGTGGATCCCCAGCTGGGGCAGCTTCCACAGCAGGGATTCCTCCAGTTCGGGCGGGGCAGCCATCTCTAGCCGCCACCATGCCTGGGCCATCAGAGCGTCACCGGGTGGGCCTGCTGGATACCGCTGATCCCATGGATCGAAGCCAGCAGATCGGCAGGGATCGGGTCATCGATGCTCAGCACCATCACCGCATCGCCGCGCACGATGCGCCTGCCCACCTGCATCGAGGCGATGTTGACGTTGTGCTCGCCCAGCAGCGAACCCAGCTGACCGATGATGCCGGGCATGTCCCGGTGCCGGGTGAACAGCATGTGGCGGCTGGGTGCCACGTTCACGGGGAACTCGTCGATCGTGACCACACGCAGCTCGCCATCGGCGAACACGGCTCCGGTCACACTGTGACTGCCCTCGCTGTTGCGGCAGGTCAGCTGCAGAGAACCGCCGGCAAAATCGCGGCTCGAGTCGTCCTTGACCTCGAGCACGTGGATGCCCCGCTCCTTGGCTTCCAGGCTGGCGTTGACGTAGTTGATGCTGTCGCCCAGGGCGGTGGAGAGCACCCCCTTGAGGGCCGCCACCACCAGGGGCTGGGCCGGATGCACAGCAAAGTCGCCCTGCAGGCGCACCTCGAGCTCGTTGATGGCGCCGCCGCTCAGCTGGCTGACCAGCTGGCCCAGGGTTTCAGCCAGCTGCAGATGGGGCTTGAGCTGTTCCATCACCTCCGAACTGAGGCCCGGAATATTGACGGCACTGCGGGCCGGCAGGCCCAACAGCACATCACGGATCTGCTCGGCCACGTCAATGGCCACGTTCTCCTGGGCTTCTTCGGTCGAAGCGCCCAGGTGGGGGGTCAGGATCAGGCGCTCGCTGACGCCGCGCAGGGGCGAGTCAGCGGCCAGAGGCTCCTTGGCAAAGACATCGAGGGCCGCCCCGGCAATCGTGCCGGCGGTCACCGCTTCGGCCAGGGCTGCCTCATCGACGATGCCGCCACGGGCACAGTTAACCAACCGTGCGGTCGGTTTCATCGTGCGCAGCAGCTCGGCGTTGACCAGGTTTTCGGTCTCGGGTGTGCGCGGTAAGTGCAGGCTGACGTAATCGACCTCGGCAAACAGCTCCTTCAGGGGCGAGAGACGCACCTGCATCTGCTGGGCCCGCTCGGCCGAAACGAATGGGTCGTAGGCGAGCACCTCCATGCCCATGGCCCGGGCCACCCGGGCCACATGGGAGCCGATCTTGCCCAGGCCGACCACACCCAGCTTCTTTTTGTAGAGCTCGTTACCGACATAGGTCTTGCGGTCCCAGCCGCCGGCCATGGTGCTGGCGTGGGCGTGGGGCACGTGGCGCGACAGCGACAGCATCAGCGCCAGGGCGTGCTCGGCCGCCGCGATGGTGTTGCCCTCCGGTGAGTTGACCACCAGCACGCCGCGCTTGGTGGCGGCGGGGACATCGACGTTGTCGACCCCCACACCGGCGCGGCCGATGATCCGCAGCTTGTCGGCGGCGGCGATGATCTCCGCGGTCACCTGGGTGCCCGAGCGGATCATCAGGGCGTCGTAATCGCCAATGATTTGGGCCAGCTCGGCGGCGGGCAGTCCGGTGCGCACATCCACCTGGGCCACCTGGGAGAGGATGTCAATCCCCGCCTGGTCAATCGGATCAGAGACAAGAACCTTGGGCATGCCCGGCGCTGCGGTGAGGAGAGGGGCCGGCGGTGCAGTGTAGTGAGCGGCGAGAATCGAACCCTTCCGGCAGGGCGACAGGGTGGCGACGCGAGTGGTGGTGGTGTTCAGAGAGCGGGCCGCAATGCAGCAGCTGCAGCAGACCCTGGCTGCGGCCCAGCCGCCGCTGGCCAGGCTGGTGGCGATCGGGGCAGACGAGACTCCGCTGAGCGAGGTGGAGTCCCTCAACCCGGCGGCGATCCGCCGGCGGCGCCAGCAAGGAATGGCCCGCTGGCTGCTTCCCTTTGGCTTTCTCGCCGGCCTGACCTTCACCTACATCACAGACCTGGACACCTTTGCCTTTGCCGGTGCCTGGAGCCAGCACCTGCTGGGTGGGGTGGCGGGCTTGATCTCTGGCTGGATGGGCAGTTTCGCTGCGGCCGCCAGCGTCAGCTCCGAGGAAGACGACCGAATCCGCAGCCTGCGCAACCGCCTGGATGAGGGCAACTGGCTGTTGTTGGCCGAAACCCACCCCGGCATCGACATGCCCTGGACGTCCCTGCAGCGGGCCCGGCCCGTGGCCGTGGTGCGGCTGGCCGAAAGCTGATGGAGCCCCTGCTCAACCTGGCCGATGCTGCGCTGCGCAGCTGGGAACCCCAGTGGACGCCCTTTCTGAGTGGTGCGGCCCTCGAGCAGGCCCAGCACCAGCTCGAAACGCTGAGCGAGCTGCAGCTGCACAGCTGGGGCGGCTACCCAGGGGCCGAGCGCCGTCGGTTGCTGTTGGCCCCGGCCGAACTGACCCTTGCCGCCGAGGCGCTGACGACGCCGGCGCTGACGGGGTTGGAGCTGCTGGGCAACTTTCTGTTCGATCCGGCCGAACCCTCCGACTTTGAGGCGGCCCTGTTGGCCACCGGGATGCCAAACGGAGCACTGGGGGACCTGTGGCTGCGGGGCGATCGCGGTGCCCAGGCGATCACCCTGGCCGATGCGGCCACCGCCCTCGACGGCCAGGAGCTGACGGTGCGCAGCGTGGGCGTCAAGGTGCACCAACGGCCGCTGGATGAGCTGCAACTGCCGCAGCCCCGCAAACCGCGCAAGGTCTCCAGCGTCGAAGCGTCGTTACGACTGGATGCGGTCGGTTCGGCGGGCTTCGGGGTCTCCCGCAGCCGCATGAGCGCCCTGATCCGCCAGGGAGCGGTTCGGCTCAACTGGCAGCCGGTCAGCAGCCCCAGCAAAGAGCTCGCCCTGGGCGATCGGGTCCAGCTGCAGGGTCGTGGCGAGCTGATCCTCGAGCGGGCTGAGCTCACCGCCAAACAACGTTGGCGTGTCGAGCTGCTGCGGCAGTGAGGGTGGCGGGTGGCAGGGCGGCTGCTAGGTTGCGCCAAGCGAACGGCGGCTCTGGCCGTACCGCTGCACTGGGGCGATTAGCTCAGAGGTAGAGCACTACCTTGACACGGTAGGAGTCACTGGTTCGATTCCAGTATCGCCCACTGCATTTTTCAGATGCCTTCCAGCACAGTCGATCTGCAGCTGGTGATTGGCCTGGGACGCTCAGGAGTCGGCGCCGCGCGCCTGCTGCGGGCCCAGGGTTCCGAGGTCTGGCTGTTGGATCAGCAGCAGACACCCCAGCTCGAGCAACGCGCTGCCCAGTTGCGCGCCGAGGGGATTCACGTGGCGCTGGGCACTCGGCTGGACTCCAGCTGTCTGGACATCCTGCCGACGCTCCCATCAGCCGTGGTGGTGAGCCCCGGCCTGCGCTGGGACCATCCGCTGCTGCAACAGGTGCGGCAACGGGGCATCCCGGTGCAGGGTGAGCTGGTGCCCGCCTGGCGAGCAGGGCAGCAGGTGCCCTGGATCGGCATCACCGGCACCAACGGCAAGACCACCGTCACCCACCTGGTCAGCCATCTGCTGTGCAGCCAGGGCATGGACGCTCCGATGGGCGGCAACGTGGGCCATTCGGCCGCCGAGCTGGTGCTGCAGCGCTGCCTGTCAGTGGATCCACCGCCGCAGTGGCTGGTGATGGAACTGAGCAGCTATCAGATCGAAGCCGCCGCCGAGGTGGCCCCCAGGATTGGCATCTGGACGACCCTGACGCCGGACCACCTGGAACGGCACGGCAGCCTTGACGCTTACCGCGCGATCAAGCGGGGCCTGCTTGAGCGCAGCGGCCTGCAGATCCTCAATGCCGACGACCCCGACCTGCTGGCCCACGCCCGCAGTTGGCCCCAGGCCTGCTGGGTTACGGCCCGATCACGCCAGGACCTGCCCAATGGCCTGAATCCGACACTCTGGATCGAGGCTGGCCAGGTTTGCCATCAACCGGCAGCAGGCACGGCCCAGGCCCTGATGCGGGCTGACTGCCTGGCCATGCCAGGCGCCCACAACCGCCAGAACATGCTGATGGCAGTGGCAGCCGGGCTGGCCGCCGGGCTGCGCGGCTCTCAAATGGAGGCGGGCCTGGCCAGCTTCCCTGGTGTGCCCCATCGACTTGAACGGCTGCCCAGCCGCAACGGCATCGCGTTCTACAACGACAGCAAAGCCACCAACTACGACGCAGCCGAGGTTGCCCTGAAGGCCCTGGAGGGACCGCTGGTGGTGCTGGCCGGGGGAGAGGCCAAACAGGGTGATGCCCACGGCTGGACCGCTCAGCTCAGGCGCCAGGCCCGCGCCGTGGTGCTGTTCGGCGCCGCCCAGCAGCAGTTCCAGCAGCTGTTGCAGACGGCTGGTTACGACGGAACGGTCTGCACCACTCCCGGGCTGGATGAGGCGGTACCCCAGGCCGCCCAGCTAGCCCAGAGACTGGGCTGCCGGGCCGTGCTGCTGTCACCGGCCTGCGCAAGCTTTGACCAGTACAGCGACTTTGAGGCGCGGGGGGACCATTTCCGCGCCCTGGTGGCCGCCCTGAACTGAGCCAGGACTGAGCCAGGCTCAGTTGCTGTGGCCGAGCTGCAGGTAGCCGGAAGCGCCGATGCAGACCGCCAGCGGCACGGTGGCGAACAGGCCGACCCCGAACGCAAAGACGCCCACGGCACTGATCACGCCGATCACGAGCAGCAGCACAGCCACATCAAACCAATGGGGCGTGACCATGCGCCGGGCACCGGACATGGCATCGAGAAACGCCACCTTGCGGTCCACCAGCACAAAGGCCGCGAACCAGTACCCGACCGACAGATAGATCCCGGGGATGCCGAAGGCCAGGAGCCCCAGGAAAATGGCGACAGCAGCGAACACATGCAGACCGAGCAGGTTGAACAGCTGCTGGGTCTCGCTGAACAGTTGGCCGAACTTGAAGGTCTGTCCACGGGCCGCCATCAGCCCGCCGTTGATCAGGGCCAGATTGCCGATCAGGTGCACCGCAACCTGCAGCAGCTTGATCAAGCAGATCAGGGCGACCACGCCTGCGCTGGGAGTCGGCAACTCAGTCAGCCTGAGGTCGGCCAGCACCAGCAGGCCCAGCACGATCGCGTAAAGAATCGAGAAACCGATCAGAACAACCGCATTGCGGCCGAAACCGCGGGCGCCGTTCTGAATGATTGATCCGTATTGCATCGGAAAAGACACCATGTTCGGGTCGATTCTGAGCACCGCAGCCCTGCAGTCAAGCGTTGCTGTAGCAACTGACACAGCGCCTACCATGCCTGCGTCTGCAGTGATCCGAAACCCCCATGGCGTACTGGCTGATGAAAAGCGAGCCGGATGCCTACAGCCTTGAGGATCTGGCGCGCGAAGGCACAACCCTCTGGGACGGGATCCGCAACTACCAGGCCCGCAATTTCATGCGTGCGATGCAGGCCGGGGACCGTGCTTTCTTCTACCACTCGAATGCCAAGCCACCTGGCATCGTCGGCCTCATGGAGGTGATCGAGACGGGCCTCACCGACCCCAGCCAGTTCGACCCTGACTCCAAGTATTTCGATCCCGCCTCCCGGAGCGATGCGCCCCGCTGGGATTGCGCCCGGCTGCGCTATCTGGGTCGGTTTGCCACCTTTGTGAGCCTGGACCAACTGCGAGAGCAATTCAACGAGGACGAGCTGGCCGTGGTGCGTCGCGGCAACCGCCTCTCGATCCTGCCGGTGCCCGAGGCCACGGCCGAACGCCTGCTGGGCATCCTCGGCCCCCTGAGCTGAGGGTGCCGAGGATGCCCCTGCTCAGACCGGTGAGCGATGAGCCGATCGCCATTCGCCAGGCCCTCGAGGAGGGCTGGCAGGGCTTTCGCCGCCATGCCTGGGTGCTGATCGCCCTGACCCTGATCCTGGGCGGCCTGAACCTGCTGTGCTGGCTGCTGTACCGGCACAGCGGCGGTCTGCTGGACCGGGGCCTGCCCCAGAGCTCGCCCCTGCAGCTGGGCGAGGCCACCGTGGCTTTGGTGGCCTACCTGTTGAGCGGCTTCTGGCTCCTGGTGGGGTTGATTCACGGCGCCGAACGCGCCCTCGATCACCAGCCGCCTCGCCTGGGGATGCTGCTGCGCTGCGATGGCCGCGCCGTGGCCCGCTTGGCCTGGAGCGTGTTGGTGCTGCTGCTGCTGCTCGCCCTGGTGCGACAGAGCGGTGAGCTCAGTTCATGGCTGCTCACCCTGCTACTGCCACGACTGGGTGAGTTGCCCATGTGGGCAGCCTGGGCGGTTGTGATCTACGTACTGGCCGATCAGGTGCTGCTGCTGCCGATCACCGTGCTGGGCGATCAGGCAGGACTGGCCGCGTTTCGCAGTGGTCGTCTGGCCACGGACCGTCATTGGCTGCATGCCCTGGGGCTGCTGCTAGTGGTGAGCCTGGTCCTGTTGGCCGGCTTTCTGCTGTTGGTGGGTCTGGCTGTCGCCCTGCCTTGGGCCCTGTGCACGCTGACGGCCGCTTACCGCCAGCTGTTCGTGCTCAAGCTGGCCAGCGGCCAGCCCCAGGATCAGCGTTGAAGCCCCGCTGCCCCGGGAACAGGTTGGCGAGATAACAACGGGTCACGCCGCGGCTGCGGCTGCCGTTCTGCACCAGAAAACCCGCCACGGCCGCCTGAACCAGCCGGTACTGGTCCCAGTTTGGATGGCGTTCGATGAAGGTCTGCATCGAGGCCAGCAACGCCGCCGGCACCTCGGCCCGCAGGCTGACCACACCTGTCTCCCCATCGGGGACAGGGTCCCGGGGCGACTCCACTGAAACCAGATCCTGCTCTTTCGGCAACGCCATGCGCATCCAGCGCTCATTCACAGCAGTCAGTTCCCCACAGCGGCGCGCCGACGTCAACCAGGACGTCACAGCGGCCCGCCGGACCGTTCCCAGCCTGAGATCCCTGGCCAGCACAGAAGGGCGACAAGCAAACCAGGGCAAAACGGCGGCGAGCTAAGGGGCCCGCGGCCGTTGTCAAGCATCAGGGGGTCAATCGGCCTGTTCTCCACAGCCGGCGGATTCAGCAGGCCCTTGGCCGCGCCACCTGTGGAAAACCCGCCGAAAACCCGAGCTCCGGCTGGGGGGAACCACCCACCGCGCCATTGATCAACAGTGCTGATCGATGAAAAGAGAGACCGTGCGGTCTCATCAGGGATTGATCACGTCGCCTGGGGGATCACAACAGCCTGCAGGGCTGCCACCAATGCAGGACTGGCCGCACTGCACCAGCCCGCCTCCAGCCCCCGGGGACCCACCTGCCCCCGGCGCTCGGGACAGAGCACAAACCGCAACCGCCAGGCCCCTGGCTCGCCGGCCAGCTGCAGCCACAGACCGCAGCGATCGAGCTCCAACTCAATGGTCTCTTCGGGCATCAACGTGGCTGCGATGGCGTCCAGCTGCTGCACCAGGGTTGCCACTCCCCCTTGCAGCAACAGGGCTTCTGCAGCGGTGAGTTCGGCCCCCCAATCGCGGCCACCGATCAACACTGGAAAGGGCTGACGGGCGGGATCAACCCGCAACCGCCAGCCCTCTCCTTCAAACAGCTCCAATGGGTCAGCCAGGCAGCAGATCGGGCTGGTCCTGCTCGTCGCTCAGCTCGATGATGGCGCGCTGCACCGGCTTGATCATCGAATCGTCCAGCAGGCCGTCAAAGTCATCAAAACGCCGCTGCTTGGCCCGGTAGGCGATGCGAACGGTGGTCAGATAGCGGTTGCTCGAATGCCTGATCAGGCTTTCGCCCCGCTTGGCCAGATCCTTGGGGCTGATCTCAAGTCCGCTGTACATAGCTATTCCGCTCTGCCGTGACTTTAGGTCAGCCCCGTGCAAGGGCCGCTAGAAGAGCCGGATGCAGGGCACCGTGGCGATCGATCTGGGCAGCAGCACCACCGTGGTGGCCTACCAGCCGCCGGGGGGGCCACCGCAGTTGCTGCAACTGGACCCCTACAGCCTGAGCGATGGCTTTGTGGTGCCTTCGTTGCTGTGGCTGGCCGACCGCGCCAGCCCGCGCCCCCTGCTGGGGCGCCAGGTGCTGGAGGCGGGCCTGGCCGACTCGGACGGGCCGCAGCTGCAGCGCGACTTCAAGCGGCGCATCGGCCTGCCCCCCGGCGGTGCCCCCACAGACCGCGACGATCGGGGGCTTCCCCTGAGCCCCGAAGAGAGCGGTGAGCGGTTGGTGGCCCAGCTCTGGCAGGCCATACCCGCCGAACTGCAACCCGATCGGCTGGTGCTGACCGCCCCGATCGACGGCTACGCCGGCTACCGCCGCTGGTTGCTGCAACTGGGCGAGCAACTGCCGGTGCACGAACTCGCGCTGGTGGATGAACCCACCGCTGCAGCGATCGGCTGCGGCCTGGCACCGGGCAGCACCGTGCTGGTGGTCGACCTGGGAGGGGGAACGATCGACCTGTCCCTGGTGCAGCTGCAGGGGGGTGAAGGGCGGGCCGCTCCGATCGCCCAGCTGCTGCGCCTGGGTGGGCGAAGTCTCGAGACCAGCCGTCAGGCCCAGCGCTGCGCCCGGGTGCTGGGCAAGGCGGGGCTCGCCCTGGGCGGCCGGGATCTGGACCATTGGATCGCTGCCCACCTGGCCGGCGGCGGACCACCCTGCGGGTCCCTGCTGATGCAGGCCGAGGCCCTGAAATGTCAGCTCAGCGTTCAGCAACAGGCCATGACGGTCTGGACCGACCAGCACGGCATCAGCCGCGAGCTGCAGCTGGATCGGGACACCCTGCAGCAACTCCTGCACAGCCATGGTCTGTGGCAGCAGCTGGAAGCCCTGCTCGATCGGGTGCTGGCCCAGGGGCGCGCCGCCGGCATCGGACTCGAGCGCATCGACGCGGTCCTGCCGGTCGGCGGGACCAGCCGGTTGAGCGCCATCCAGGCCTGGTTGGAGCAGCGGCTGGGCCCGATCCCGTTGCACAACGCCCGACCGGTCGAAGCCGTCGCCCTGGGGGCCCTGGCTCTGACCCCAGGAGTGCAGGTCAGGGACGTGCTGAACCGAGGGGTGTCCCTGCGCTGCTGGGACCGCCGTAGCCAAGCCCATCGCTGGCACCCGTTGTTCGTTGCAGGCCAGAGCTGGCCCACCGAGCAGCCGCTCGAGATGGTGCTGGCCTGCAGCCGCGACGGTCAGGACGCACTGGAACTGGTGCTGGGCGAGAGCGACCCTGGACAACGGGCCGAGGTCGTCTACGTCGACGGACTGCCGGTGCTGCGCCAACGTCCGGCGGGGGAGCCGGATGTGACCCCATGGACGCTGCCGATGACCCTACCGTTGGTCCCCGCCGGCCGCCAGGGCGTCGATCGTCTCAGATTGCGTTTCGCCATCGATGGCCACAGTTGGCTGACGGTTGAGATCGAGGACCTCGACCATCCAGGCGATCCTTTGTCGCGCCATCGGCTGGGTCCCGTGCGCTGAGCCCGCCCTGGGGGCTGCGATCCAGCTGCGCTGCGATAAAACAGTGGATCACCCGCTGTTGCCACGGTCTTGGCCCTTCGCCGGCACAGGCTGCCCCGTTTCTGGCTGGGCCTCACCCTTGGATTGGTGCTGAGCGGTCTTGGGGCCGTCTACGTCTGGGAGCGCCAACTGCCCGCACGCCTCAAGCAGGCCGCCGATCGGGGTGACGTCGATGCCTGCCTGCGTTACAGCGAACAGCTGACAGCCCTGCGCTGGCTCAGCGGCGATGCCCCGGGCGAGCAGGCCCGCTGCCGACGGCTCAAGGCACGGCAGCTGTGGTTGCAGCAACGCTGGAGCGAGGCCCTGAGTCTGCAGCTGCAACTGGTCAATTCGCCCGCAGCGACCATCACGGACCGGCTGCAGCTGCAGAGCTGGGAAGACGAACTGCAGCAACGGGCCTTGCGGCGTTTTCAACAGGGGGACCTCAACGGTGCCCTGAACCTGCTTGACCCGATCGGGGAAAACCACAAGCAGGGTGGCAACAGCCTTGGCGACAAGCTGCGCGAAATCTGGAGCAGCAACCGCTATCAGCTCGAGCGCGCCCGCAAGCTGGTCAACCAACAACGCTGGTGGGAGGCGGTGGATGCCCTCAACCGCATCGACCATCCCTGGTGGAAGCAACAGAGCAGCGAGCTGCGACGCACGGTTGAGGTGGGCATTCGCGGGCTGCGGGACCAGGACCGCGAACATGACAGTCACGGCACCCTGCCGCACACGGTGCCGGCCCGCGACCTGGAAGCCCAGGTCCAGCAGCGCCTCGCCCGCGGCATGGACGAATGGAGCGCCTTTCAGGAGTCCTGCAGGGCTCTGGGTGGACGGGTGGTCGAGGCAGGGCCCGAAAGCGCCTGCCGCCGCTGACCATGACAAACTTGCGGCGCAGCACAGGTCAGCCCGTCATGCAGCCAGGGGACAAGGTCAAGGTCAGCAGCAGCGTGGTGGTGTTCCACCATCCCCAGCACCGCGGCCAGGCCTTTGATCTCGAGGGCCAGGAAGGAGAGGTCGTCTCAGTGCTCGAGTCCTGGAAGGGCCGACCGATCAGCCCCACCCTGCCGGTGGTGGTGGCGTTCGGCAAATTCAAGGCCCACCTGCGCAGCGACGAACTGAGTGCCCTGGCCTAAGCCGAAGCCAGGGCACTCACTCGGCTGACTCAGCACGCGTCGGGCGCAGCAGGAAGACGCCCTCTTCGCCATCGATCGCCTGCAGGCACAGCTGAATCGTCTCCTGCCGGCCGGTGGGCACCACCCGACCACAGAAGTCGGGCTGGATCGGCACTTCACGATGTCCCCGGTCCACCATCACCAGCAGGCTGACCCGCCGCGGACGCCCCCAGGCCTGCAGGGCCTCCAGGGCTGCCCGCACGGTTCGACCGGTGAAGATCACATCGTCCACCAGCACCACCTGCCGGCCGTCGAGACTGACCGGCAGGTCGGTGGGTTGAACCAACCGGGTGCCGACCCGATCGAGATCATCGCGGTGAAAGGTGGGGTCCAGGCTGCCGCAGTCAATGGCATGCCCACAGCTGGCCTGCAGCCGGGTGGCCAGCACCGACGCCAGGGCCACGCCGCGGGTGGGAATGCCCAGCAGCACCAGCTGGCGGCTGTCGCCGACACCCTCGAGCACCTGAGAAGCCAGGCGATCGATCGTGCGCCCCAGCTCCTGGGCGCTCAACAGTTCCAACCGGCTTGGGTCGTCGTGGGGCGGCCGGGACGGCTGCATGGCACGGGCCCTGCTGGGCTGAACACATGGGGCCAATCCTATGGAGCCAGGCGACATCTCCAGGATGTGACCAAAGCCTGACCTGTCTGCAGACGCCACAGTTGGCCAGCAACCGGGAGGGTAAATTCAATGGTGTCGGATTGCGCGTCATCTGATGCAATCCGGCGGTTCGATGCGTGGGTGAAACAGATCGGGTGACTGCCATTCCCTCCCCCAGCTCTTCCGCACAACCTTCTGTCGCTGATCACGGCAGACCTTCAGAACTGCGTGACGCTCAGAGGGTGCCGCCCCTGGTGCTGGCCATTCTTGATGGCTGGGGTTACAGCCCTGACGACAGCCACAACGCCATACGGGCTGCCGAAACTCCGGTCATGGACGCCCTTTGGCACGCCTACCCCCACACCCTGATCGAAGCCAGCGGCGGCTCGGTGGGATTGCCCGATGGCCAGATGGGCAATTCTGAGGTGGGGCATCTGACGATCGGTTCCGGCCGCATCATTCGCCAAGAACTGGTGCGCATCAGCCAGGCCGTACGCGATGGCTCCTTGGCGGCCAATCCAGCCCTCAACAACCTGGCTGACACCCTGCTGGAAGATCCAGGCACCCTCCACCTGATCGGACTGTGTTCGAACGGCGGCGTCCACAGCCATGTCAACCACCTGGGCGGGCTGTTGCAGTGGGCCGCCCAGCGCGGCCTCAGCGATGTCTGCATCCATGTGATCACCGACGGGCGGGACACCGCGCCCGGCAGCGCCCTCGGCTTCATCGAAACGGTTCAGGCCCAGATTGACGCCGCCGGGGTGGGGCGCATCGCCACCCTGTGCGGGCGTTACTGGGCCATGGACCGCGACAACCGCTGGGAGCGCACCGAAAAGGCCTACGCCCTGCTGTGTGAGCCCAGTGCGATCAGCGATCAGACTCCGGCCGAACTGCTGGACCGTTCCTACGCCAGCGGCGTCAGCGACGAATTTCTCGAGCCGGTGCGCCTGGCCGAAGGGTTGATCAAAGCCGGCGATGGTGTCATCTGCTTCAACTTCAGGCCCGATCGGGTCAGGCAACTGATCCGGGCCCTGGTGAACGATGACTTTCAGCCGTTTGAGCGCGAACGCATCGCACCCCTGTCGGTGGTCACCTTCACCCAGTACGAAAAGGGCCTGCCTGTGGCGGTGGCGTTCCCGCCCGAATCGCTGGACGGACTGCTCGGTCAGGTCGTCTCCGAGGCGGGCCTGCGCCAGTTCCGCACAGCCGAAACCGAGAAATACCCCCATGTCACCTACTTCATGAATGGGGGCATCGAACAGGCCTTCCCCGGAGAAGACAGGCATCTGGTGCCGTCGCCGCGGGTCGCGACCTACGACCAGTCCCCCGCGATGGCCGCTGAGCAGATCACCGACAACTGCATCGCGGCGATCAACAAGGGCATCTACTCCCTGGTGGTGATCAACTACGCCAACCCCGACATGGTGGGCCACACCGGCCAGATGGAAGCCACCAAAACGGCGATCAACACCGTCGACCACTGCGTCGGCCGGCTGATGGAGGCCACCAATCGCATGGGCGGCACCCTGCTGATCACAGCCGACCATGGCAATGCCGAGGTGATGGAGGGTCCGGACGGTCGGGCCTGGACAGCCCACACCACGAACCCGGTGCCGGTGATCCTGGTTGAAGGGGAGCAACGCAAACTGCCGGGTCACGGCACAGCCGTGCAACTGCGCGAAGGCGGGGGGCTGGCCGACATCGCCCCAACCCTGCTTGAGATCCTGGGCCTGCCCCAGCCCCAGACCATGACCGGCTCAAGCCTGATCCAACCCGCCGGATCACCCACCAACCTGGGACGCATCCCCCAGACCCTGGGCCTCTAACATCAACCAATGCTCACTTCGATCGTGTCCTGGGTCTGGATCAGCAGTGGAGTGCTGCTGATCATTTCGGTGCTGTTGCACAGCCCCAAGGGTGATGGCATGGGCGGTCTGGCTGCGAGCGGCGGCTCCATGTTCAGCAGCGCCCGCAGTGCCGAACAGACCCTCAACCGCATCAGCTGGACGCTGTTGACAATCTTTCTGGCCCTGGCGGTGGTGTTGAGCGCCGGCTGGTTGAAGTAAGCAGGCTCACACACCCTCACGCCAACGGTCAGACTTTCGAGCGTCTGTTGTTTCTGACCCATGGAGCGGCGCTCGCTGCTGACCGGCCTTTCTGCAGCCCTTTCGGGCATCCTGGCCCTTCCGAAGGGCGCTGAAGCGGCCAGCAACGCCAGTGATCCGGCCTGGAGGCTCAGTGACGCCCAATGGAAAGCACGGCTCAGCCCGGAGGCCTACCAGGTCCTGCGGCGCGAAGGGACCGAACGCCCCTTCAGCAGCCCGCTCAACCGTGAAAAACGTGCCGGCACGTACCACTGCGCCGGTTGCGACCTGCCCCTGTTCAGCAGCAAGAGCAAATACGACAGCGGCACCGGCTGGCCCAGCTTCTGGCAGCCTCTGCCAGGCGCCTTGGGCACCACAATTGACTTCAAGCTGATCGTCCCGCGCACCGAATACCACTGCAAACGCTGCGGTGGGCACCAGGGGCACGTCTTTGGTGATGGCCCCCGGCCCACCGGCAAGCGTTACTGCAACAACGGCGTGGCTCTGGTGTTCAAGCCAGCGACCTGAACCAACCCACGAATTCAGCCCGTGAATTCGTTGTTGTAGGCCTCCTCGCCATGGGCATTGATGTCGAGACCCTGCTGTTCTTGGGCATCGGCAACCCGTAACGGCATCAGCATGCGCAGCACCTGCAGGATCACAAACGTTCCCACGCCAACCCAGAGGAGGGTGAAACCGGCGGCCTTCAGTTGAATCACAAACTGAGCCGGATTGCCGGCCAGCCAACCATTGGCGCCGGCGGGATTCACCGATCTCAGCGCCAACAGACCCGTCAGCAGGATGCCCAGACAGCCGGCCACGCCATGCACAGGCAGCACATCAAGGCTGTCGTCGAGCCTGGACCGGTTCTTGAGTTGCAGGGCCCAGTAACTGAAAACCGCCGCCGCAAAACCAATCAGCAGGGCCCCCATGGGACTGACAAAACCGGCTGCGGGGGTGATCGCCACCAGACCAGCCACCGCACCCGTCGCCACACCGACTGCCGTGGGCTTACCCCGTTGCCAGGTTTCAAGCAGCATCCAGCCCAGGGCGGCTGCCGCACCAGCGGTGTTGGTGGTCAGGCAGGCCAAGGAAGCCAGGTTGCCGGCCACCAAGCCACTACCGCCATTGAAGCCGAACCAGCCGAACCAGAGCAGGCCCGCACCCAGCAGGATGAAGGGCACGTTGTGGGGCGGGGCATTGTGCTGGGGGTGGTTGCGGCGACGGCCCACCACCGAAGCGGTCACGGCCGCGCCCACACCAGAGGCCATCTCAACCACCAGCCCCCCGGCAAAGTCGAGGGCGCCCAAGCCTTCAACGCCCAGGAAGCCGCCTGGCCCCCAGACCATGTGGGCCAGGGGCAGGTAGATGAAGGTGCTCCAAAGCAGAACAAACACCATCCAGGCCCGGAAGTTCATGCGCTCCACCACCGCTCCTGAGATCAGGGCGGGGGTGATGATCGCAAAAGTCAGTTGAAAGAAAGCCACGGCGCCGTGGCTCAACTGGCCGTCGCCATAGGGGGCGGACCAGTTACTTAGTCCCGCCCACTGCAGCCCCCCGATGAACGGAGCCAGGGGACCGCTGCCGGGTGAAAAAGCGAGGCTGTACCCAAACAGCACCCAGAGCACGCTGACAAGCCCCATGGCGGCAAAGCTCATCACCATCGTGTTCAGCACGTTGCGACTGCGCACGAACCCCGCATAGAACAGGGCCAGGGCCGGCGTCATCATCAGCACCAGAGCAGCGCAGAGCAGCACAAAGCCGTTGTTGGCACTGCGCAAACCCGCATCCACCGTCAGCAACAGCACCACAACCACCGCAAAAGTGAGCCAACCCTGCTGAATCACACCCCCCTTCCCGGTATCAACGGCTACAGAAGCTGCGATTTCGGTCGCAACCGTGACAGCGGACATCCAGGCCCAACAGGGCGGTTGCAAATCACGGCCAGCGGGAGGCCCATAAAAAAGGAGGGCCGAAGCCCTCCTGAAGACCGTGGATGCAGGATCCCCGATCCTGGTCCTGACTCAATAGTCGAAGTCACCGCCGCCCATGCCGCCGCCGGCAGGAGCTGCTTCCTTCTTCTCGGGCATGTCAGCCACGATGCACTCGGTGGTGAGGACCATGCCGGCGATCGAGGCCGCGTTCTGCAGGCCGCTGCGGGTCACCTTGGCGGGGTCGACGATGCCGGCAGCCAGCATGTCGACGTACTCGCCGGTGGCGGCGTTGTAGCCCTCGTTGAAGGGCTTGTTGCGCACGTTCTCGGCCACGACAGCACCGTTGGCACCGGCGTTCTCGGCGATGCGCTTGAGCGGGGCGGTGAGCGCCGAGGCCACGATCGTGGCGCCGATCAGCTCTTCGCCGTGCAGATTGGCCTTGGCCCACTCTTCGAGAGCCGGGGCCAGGTGGGCCAGGGTGGTGCCACCGCCGGGAACGATGCCTTCTTCAACGGCCGCCTTGGTGGCGTTGATGGCATCTTCCAGACGCAGCTTCTTGTCCTTCATCTCGGTCTCGGTGGCAGCGCCCACCTTGACCACGGCCACACCGCCGCTCAGTTTGGCCAGACGTTCCTGCAGCTTCTCCTTGTCATAGGAGGAGTCGGTCTCGTCCATCTGCTTGCGGATCTGCTCGCAGCGGGCCTTGACGGCCACCTCATTGCCCTCGGCAACGATGGTGGTGGTGTCCTTGTTGATGGTGATGCGGCGGGCGGTGCCCAGCATCTCGAGCTTGGCGTTCTCCAGCTTGAGGCCGGCATCCTCGGTGATCAGCTGGCCATTGGTCAGCACAGCGATGTCCTCGAGCATGGCCTTGCGGCGGTCGCCGAAGCCAGGGGCCTTGACGGCTGCCACATTGAGCACGCCGCGCAGACGGTTGACCACCAGGGTGGCGAGAGCTTCCTTCTCGATGTCCTCGGCGATGATCAGCAGGGGCTTACCGGTGCGGGCGATCTGCTCGAGCACGGGCACCAGGTCCTGCACCAGGCCGATCTTCTTGTCGGTCAGCAGGATGTAGGGATCCTCGAGCACCGCTTCCATGCGCTCGGTGTCGGTGGCGAAGTAGGGCGAGATGTAGCCCTTGTCGAAGCGCATGCCCTCGGTGACCTCCAGCTCGGTGGTCATCGACTTGCCTTCTTCGAGGGAGATGACACCCTCTTTGCCGACCTTGTCCATGGCGTCGGCGATCATGCGACCCACCTCTTCGTCGTTACCGGCGGAGATGGTGCCCACCTGGGCGATGGCGTTGCTGTCGCTGATCGGCTTGGCGTGCTCCTCGATCTTTTTGACAAGGAACTCAGACGCCTTGTCGATGCCCTTCTTGAGGGTGATGGCGTTGGCACCGGCTGCCACGTTGCGCAGACCCGCCTTCACCATGGCGTGAGCCAGCACGGTGGCGGTGGTGGTGCCGTCACCGGCGGCATCGTTGGTTTTGGAGGCGGCCTGACGGATCAGGGCCACACCGGTGTTCTCGATGTGATCCTCGAGCTCGATCTCTTTGGCGATGGTGACGCCGTCATTGATGATCTGGGGGGCGCCGAACTTCTTCTCGAGCACCACGTTGCGGCCCTTGGGGCCCAGGGTCACGGCCACCGACTCGGCCAGGATGTCGATGCCTTTTTCAAGAGCGCGGCGAGCCTGCTCGTTGTAAATAATGCGCTTGGCCATGGGAGGCGTTGTTCGCTTGGGTTGACGAAAAGTAGAAATGCTGCGAATCGGGAGCGCTGATCAACGGGGATCAGCGCGCAGGACCGGATTCAGTTGACGACGGCGAGGATGTCCTTCTCGGACAGCAGCACGTACTCGTCGGTGCCGAGCTTGATGTCGGTGCCGGCGTACTTGCTGTAGAGGACCTTGTCGCCGATGCTCACTTCAGGAGCCTGGCGGCTGCCGTCGTCGTTGCGCTTGCCGGGGCCCACCTGAACCACCTCACCCACCTGGGGCTTTTCCTTGGCGGTATCAGGCAGAAGGATGCCGCCGGCGGTCTTTTCCTCCGATTCGGACACCTTGATGAAAATGCGATCTCCGAGGGGCTTGACCGTGGAGACGCTGAGAGAAACAGCTGCCATGGATCGAGGCGTGAATGACTTGCAAGGGCAGGCGCCGAAGGCGCCGTGGATGATCGTCTGACCAGCCCAATGCTGATCTGGCACTCTCATCCAACGAGTGCCAACTTATGGGCACGGCCCGCAGGCTGGCCAGGCCCTGGCTGTGCGGGTGACCGAACCGCCCCGGATGGGCCTGGGTGCGGTGGTAGGGTTGCGCCGCTTATGGCGGGGGTAGGACCCGCCAGTCGCCTCCCTGCACCTCCTTAGATATGGCTGCTGCTACCGCCACCGGCACCAAGGGCATTGTTCGCCAGGTGATCGGACCGGTTCTCGACGTCGAGTTTCCCGCCGGCAAGCTGCCCAAGATTTACAACGCTCTGCGGATTGAAGGGACCAACCCCGCCGGCCAGAGCGTGGCTCTGACCGCAGAAGTTCAGCAATTGCTTGGTGATCACCGCGTCCGCGCCGTGGCCATGAGCACCACCGACGGTTTGGTCCGCGGCATGGAAGCGCTGGACACCGGCGCCCCGATTTCGGTGCCTGTGGGCGAAGCCACCCTGGGCCGCATCTTCAATGTGCTGGGTGAGCCGGTTGACGAGCAGGGTCCCGTCAACGCCACAGCCACCGCACCGATTCACCGCGAAGCTCCCAAGCTCACCGAGCTTGAGACCAAGCCCAAGGTGTTCGAGACCGGCATCAAGGTGATCGACCTGCTGGCTCCCTATCGCCAGGGCGGCAAGGTAGGCCTGTTCGGTGGCGCGGGCGTCGGCAAGACGGTGTTGATCCAGGAGCTGATCAACAACATCGCCAAAGAGCATGGCGGCGTGTCGGTGTTCGGCGGCGTGGGCGAGCGCACCCGTGAGGGCAACGACCTCTACGAAGAGTTCAAGGAATCCGGCGTGATCAACGCCGAGGACCTGTCCAAGTCGAAGGTGGCCCTCTGCTACGGCCAGATGAATGAGCCCCCCGGTGCCCGCATGCGCGTCGGTCTGTCGGCTCTGACCATGGCCGAGCACTTCCGCGATGTGAACAAGCAGGACGTGCTGCTGTTCGTCGACAACATCTTCCGCTTTGTGCAGGCTGGCTCGGAAGTATCGGCTCTGCTGGGCCGCATGCCCTCGGCTGTGGGTTACCAGCCCACCCTGGGCACCGACGTGGGTGAACTGCAGGAGCGCATCACCTCGACCCTGGAAGGCTCGATCACTTCGATCCAGGCCGTGTATGTGCCTGCGGACGACCTGACCGACCCGGCCCCTGCCACCACCTTCGCCCACCTGGACGCCACCACCGTTCTCAGCCGCGGCCTGGCTTCGAAGGGCATTTACCCCGCTGTGGATCCCCTGGATTCCACCAGCACCATGCTCCAGCCCGCGGTTGTGGGCGACGAGCACTACCGCACCGCCCGCGCTGTTCAGTCCACCCTGCAGCGCTACAAGGAACTGCAGGACATCATCGCCATTCTGGGTCTGGACGAACTGTCCGAAGACGACCGCCGCACGGTGGATCGCGCCCGCAAGATCGAGAAGTTCCTGTCCCAGCCCTTCTTCGTGGCTGAAATCTTCACCGGCATGCCCGGTAAGTATGTGAAGCTCGAAGACACCATCAAGGGTTTCAACATGATCCTGGCTGGTGAGCTCGACGACCTTCCCGAAGCTGCTTTCTATCTGGTGGGCAACATCGACGAAGTCAAGGCCAAGGCTGCGAAGATCCTTGCCGACGCCAAGGGTTGATCGCCATGACCCTGACCTTGCGTGTTCTCGCTCCTGACCAGAGCATCTACGACGGAACTGCCGATGAGGTGATCCTGCCCAGTCTCACTGGGCAGATGGGCATTCTCACCGGGCATGTAACCATGCTGACCGCCATCGACAGCGGCGTGGTTCGCGTCCGTGACGGCAGCAGCTGGGCCTCCATCGCTGTGATGGGTGGCTTTGCCGAAGTCGAAGACAATGCGGTGACCGTGCTGGTCAACGCAGCCGAGCTTGGCAGCTCGATTGATGCTGCATCCGCTGAAGCTGCTTTTGAAGCCGCCAAGCAGGCTGCCGCCACGTTTGAAGGCAAGCCAGCAAGCCCTGAAAAAGTCAAATCTCAGCAGGAGCTTGCCCAGGCCCGAGCTCGGATGTTGGCCAGCAAAGGCGCCTGATCACAGCTGTTCTAACTACAATCTCAATCTAATTTGATTGTTGAAGCGCCCATTCAGGGCGCTTTTTTTTGGGCAGTTCCTTGGTACCGATGACCTCTGCCTAACTAACCGCTTGGTTCCCAGACAGAAACCAAAAAAAAGCGCTCCCGAAAGGGAGCGCTGCAGAAACTGTCGTAGTCAGAACGAACTGGGCCGGCCGAATCAGGCGGTACCACAGAAGGTGACGTCAGGAAACTTGAGCTTGGCTTCGTCGAGGCTCTTGCCCTTGCCTTCTTCCTGCCAATAGTTGATCACTTCGGTGGCCTTGTTGAGGATCTCAACGCGCTCGTTGTCGGTGATCCAGCTCTTGCGCTCGAGCTCGGTCTTGAGGGTTTCCCAGGCGTCTTCGCGGGGCCAGAAGAAGTAGGCAGTCAGGGGGCTGGGACCACCGCCGACGATCTGATCAACAGCCAGGGCCACGTTGTCGGGCAGCCACAGAATCTTGAGCAGAAAGCGGCCCTCGTCCGCTTTGGGGGTGTAGCCCGAAGGCACGCCATCTTCATCGATGGTGGCGGTGGCCAGGGCTGCACTGCCGCCGCGCATCACCGGACGGCCTGCAGCAGGGGCATCAGCTGCACCGATCGCCTCGGCTGCGTCGTCGATGGCAGCGCCAGGAGCCGCGTCCAAGGTGGTTTCGGTGGCTGGCATGGATGTGCTGGTCGCAACAGTCAGCCAACTAACCTACCAGCCGAACTGCCAGGCAATCACTGCCTTCCTTGGAAACACCCCGTGCCGTGCTGCTGCTGGACATCGACGGTGTGATCCGCGATGTGGGCGGCAGCTACCGCCGCGCCCTGGCCGAGACGGTGCACCATTACAGCGGCTGGCGTCCCGATCCGGCGACGATCGACAGCCTCAAGGCCGAAGGCCGCTGGAACAACGACTGGGACGCCAGTCTCGAGTTGCTGCGGCGCCGGGGGCAAATCCCCCTGCCACCATTTGCAGCCCTGGTCGAGGTCTTCAGCGGCTTCTACTTTGGCGGCGATCCCGATGGCGATCCTGGCCAGTGGCAAGGGTTCATCGGCGATGAGCCCCTGCTGGTGGATGGGGCATTCTTTGCTGGCCTCAACGCCGCCGGCATCGCCTGGGGCTTTGTGAGCGGCGCCGAACCGCCTTCGGCCCGCTATGTGCTCGAGCAGCGTCTGGGGCTAAGCGATCCCCCCCTGATCGCCATGGGCGACGCCCCTGACAAACCCGACCCGACGGGCTTGCTGCGGCTGGCTGGCCAGCTGCTCGCCCGCCAGGGCGCCACCGGCCTGGGTGTAGGCGCCCCGCCGATCGTTTACCTGGGCGACACAGTGGCCGACGTCCAGACCGTGCTCAATGCCCGTGCTGTGATGCCCGAGCTGAACCTGGTCAGCCTGGCCGTGGCTCCGCCGCATCTGCACGGGAGCGACGCGCGGGCCAATTACGAAAGCCGGCTGCGCCAGGCTGGAGCCGACACGGTGGTGGGCAGCACATCAGAAACCCTGGACTGGCTGCAGCGTGCGCTGGTCTGAGGGCGCTCTCAGCGCTCCATCGCCGCCGCAGCCTTGAGGGCGCCAGCGGTGAGCACCTCGTGGCCGCGCTCACTGACGGCCACATCGTCTTCGATACGAATGCCGATGCCCTTCCAGCGCCCGTCGATGGCGGGCTGCCCCTCGGGCACGGGCAGGCGGTCGCTGATGTACAGACCGGGCTCCACAGTGAGCACCATGCCGGTCTCCAGCTCGACGTGGTGCTCACC
Organism: Cyanobium sp. C1_MAG_00004; assembly: GCA_027486935.1. Taxonomy (GTDB): domain Bacteria; phylum Cyanobacteriota; class Cyanobacteriia; order PCC-6307; family Cyanobiaceae; genus RGUW01. Next base: position 25,325 of record JAIXOF010000146.1, read on the forward strand.
CAGGCGGTAAGCACCCACGTCGTGCACATCGAGACCCAGCCAGTGGCCCGTGCGGTGCATGTAAAGGTGCCGGTAGGCGCCCTGCTCGATCAGGCCATCGACCTCGCCGACCAGCAGTCCCAGATCCACCAGACCACTGACCAGCACCCGCAGCGCCGTGTCGTGCACCCCCTCGGCGGTGAAGCCGGGCTTCACCGAGGCGACGGCCGCCTCCTGGGCGACCAGCACCAGGTCATAGAGGGCCCGTTGCTCACCTGAAAAGCGGCCCCCCACCGGAAAGGTGCGGGTGATATCACCGTTGTAGTAGTCAGCCAGGCTGCAGCCGGCGTCGATCAGCAGCAGATCGCCGTCACGCAGGACGCCGGTGTTGGCGGTGTAATGCAGCACGCAGGCGTTGTCGCCGCCGGCCACGATCGAGCCGTAGGCGGGCCCGCGGGCCCCCTGCTCCAAAAAATGCTGCTCGATCACCGCCTGCACCTGGCGCTCGGACAGGCCGGGCCGGGCCACCTGACGGGCCAGCTCGTGGGCCTCGGCCGAGATGCGCGCCGCCTCGCGCAGGCGCGCAAGCTCCTCAGGGGTCTTGCGCAGCCGCAAGGCATGCAACAGCGGATCGGGCGCCACCAGGCCCAGGGCCGCATGGCCGTTGCGGGGGGCCCGGTCGAGCTGGGCCGCCCAGGCTGCGATCACCAGCGGTTCAACCCGGGGGTGCTTGCCGACCCGAAAGGCGATGCCGTCGGCGCCCTTGAGGTAGTCGGCCAGTCGCTCGCCCAGCTCGGCGATCGGGTGGGCAATGTCAGCACCGAAGCGCTCCACGGCGCCCTCGGTGCCCCAGCGAAAGCCGTGCCACACCTCGGCGCTGGCCTCGCGGGGCTGCACGAACAGCACAAACCGCTCGCCGGGGTCACGGTGCGGCAGGAACAGGGCCACCGCGTCGGGCTCATCGAAACCGGTCAGGTACCAGAAATCGCTGTGCTGGCGGAACGGCCACTCGCAATCGGCGTGGTGCACCGCCAGCGGCGCCGCCGGGATCACTGCCGCCGCACTGCCCAGGGCCTCAACAAAGCGGGCCCGCCGTTGGGCGAACAGCACCGGTTGCTGCAGGGGATCGAGGGGCTGGGAGGTCGGCATGGACCCATAACTACGGCAGACTCAGCATGTCTGCGCCGCGGCCCGGCCGTTGCCCCAGGTCCCCTCCACCCCCGAGCGCTGCCGACTGCTGCTGGCGCACTGGCGCGGCGGACTCGTTCTCGATCGGCGCGAGCAGGGTCTGCTGGCCGGGCGGCTGCGGCTGCTGGACCAGCAGCTGGCGCGACTGCAGCAGCGGCGTTTGCGGTTGGCCGTGTTCGGCCGGGTGGGGGTGGGCAAGTCGAGCCTGCTCAATGCCCTGCTGGGGCAGTCGCGCTTTGCCACCGATGTGGCCCATGGCTGCACCCGGCGCCAGCAGCTGGCCCCGTGGCCTGTCGCCATCGACGGGCTGGCCGGGGTGGACCTGGTCGACACCCCGGGCATCGATGAAATCGCCGACGCCGGCCGGGCACGGCTGGCGGCACGGCTGGCGCTGAACGCCGATCTGGTGCTGCTGGTGCTCGATGGCGATCTCAACCGGGTCGAGCTGGATGCCCTTGAACAACTGGCGGCCAGCGGCAAACCGCTGCTGCTGGTGCTGAACCGCTGTGACTGCTGGAGTCAGAACGAACAGCAGGAGCTGATCACCAGCATTCGCCGCCGCCTGCCGCCGGCCCAGCGGGACGTGACGCTGGTGACCGCAGCCGCCGCCCCGCGCCAACCGACGGTGCTGGCCGATGGCCGGGTGCGCAGCCAACCGGGGACGCCCGATGTGGGGGCCCTGCAGCAGACCCTGGTGTCCCTGCTGCAGGCCGAGGGCGAACTGCTGCTGGCCCTGGGTGCCCTGGTCAGCGCCGACCGATTTCAACAGGCGCTACAGCAGGGACGGCTGTTGCGCAGCCGCCAGGCGGCCCAGAGCCTGATCGGCCGTTTTGCCGCACTCAAGGCCAGCGGTGTGGCGGCCAACCCCCTGCCGCTGCTGGATCTGGCCGGCGGGATCGCCTGCGACACAGCGCTGGTGTTGCAGCTGTCCCAGCTCTATGGCCTGCCGCTGCAAGGCAAGGGCGCCCGGGCGCTGCTGGCCAGGCTGTCGGGCCAGAACGCTCTGCTGGGGGGCGCCCAGCTGGGCATTCAACTGTTGCTGGGCGGGCTGCGGCAGCTGCTGCTGCTGGCGGCACCGCTCAGCGGCGGCCTGAGCCTGGCACCGGCGGCACCGGTGGCCCTGGCCCAGGCCGCTCTGGCCGTGCACACCACCCGACGCACCGGGGCCCTGGCCGCCGCCGCCCTGCTCAACAGCGCCCAGCGCGGCCCCAAACCCGGGGCGCTGCTGGCACGGCTGGTGCGCCATGACCCGGCAGCCCGGGCCTGGCTGCAGAGCTGGCAGCCACCGGCGACCAACGCACCACTGCACAGCCTGCTGCCATGAGCGCAACGGTGGCCCTGTTCGGCACCAGCGCCGACCCGCCGACGCTGGGCCACCAGGCCCTGCTCGAGCAGCTGCTGCAGCGCTACGCGCTGGTGGTGACCTGGGCCAGCGACAACCCCGGCAAGCAGCACGGCGCGCCGCTGGCCCTGCGGGCCCGCATGCTGGCGGACCTGGTGGCCAGCCTGGCCAATCCACGGTTGGAGCATCGCCAGGAGCTCAGCAGCCCCTGGGCGATCACCACGCTCGAGCGGGCGGCGGCCCAGTGGCCCGCGGCCCAGCTGGTGTTTGTGGTGGGCAGTGACCTGCTCGACCAGATCCCCCACTGGCGCCAGGCCGCGCAGGTGCTGCAGTGCTGCCGGCTGGCGGTGGTACCGCGCCTGGGCTGGCCCCTGGAGCCCACGGCGATCGACACCCTGGCACGCCTGGGGGGCCGCGTCACGGTGCTGGAGCTGCCGATCCCCGGGACCGCCAGCTCCCAACTGCGGCAGCGCAGCGACCCCGGGCAGATGGCCCCTGCCGCCGGCCCCCTGGTGCGCGAGCACAATCTGTATGGCCTGGGCCCCCACTGCTGATCGATGCGCGTCGCCCTGGCCCAGCTCAACCCCCTGGTGGGGGACCTGCAGGGCAATGCCCAGCGGCTGCTCGAGGCAGCCTGCACGGCAGCGGCCCAGCCCCCCGCCGATCCCACGGGCCCCCTGCTGGTGGTCACGCCTGAGCTGAGCCTGTGGGGCTACCCGCCGCGGGATCTGCTGCTGCGGCCCAGCCTGCTGGCCCAGCAGCACGCCCTGCTGGACCGATTGGCCGCCCAGCTGCAACAACAGGCCCCCCAGGTGAGCCTGCTGGTGGGCATCGCCGCACCCACGGGCAGCGCCGAGCTGCCCAACCTGCACAACGCCATCGCCCTGCTGGAGGACGGCCAGTGGCGGGTCGTCTACCGCAAACAGCTGCTGCCCAGCTACGACGTTTTTGATGAGCGGCGCTATTTCGCCGCCGGCGCCGAAGCCACGGTGCTGACCTGGCCCCCGCAAGCCGAGCGGCCCCTGAGGCTTGGGCTGACCCTGTGCGAAGACCTCTGGGTGGAAGAAGCGCTGGCCGGGCAACGGCTGGCGGGGCCCGATCCGATCGCCGCCCTGCAACACCAGCAGCTGGACCTGCTGCTCAACCTGTCGGCGTCGCCCTTTGGCCTGGGCAAACTGGCCTTGCGCCAGCAGCTGGCCGCCAGGGCGGCAGCGCGGCTGGGGGCAGCGGTCGTCTATGTCAACCAGGTGGGCGGCAACGATGAGCTGGTGTTCGATGGCGCCAGCTTCGTCATGGCCCCCGGTGGTCGGGTGTGCGCCCAGCTGCACTGCTGCAGCGAGCAGGTGCTCCTGTTGAACCCGAGCCAGCTGCAACCAGAGGCCACCCCCGCCCCCAGCGTGCCGGGCCAGCAGGAGCAGCTGTTTCGCGCCCTGGTGCTGGGCGTGGCTGACTACGCGCGCAAGTGCGGCTTCAGCCAGATGCTGCTGGGACTGAGCGGCGGCATCGATTCGGCCCTGGTGGCGGTGATCGCTGCAGCGGCCGCAGGGGCCGATCAGGTGCAGGCCCTGCTGATGCCGTCGCCCTGGAGCTCGGCAGGTTCAATCAGCGATGCCACGGCGCTGGCCCAACGGCTGGGCCTCACCACCCACACCCTGCCGATCGCCCCGCTGATGCAGGGCTTTGATCAGGCCCTGGAACCGGCGCTGGGAGGGCCGCCCAGCGGTCTGGCGGCCGAAAACCTGCAGTCGCGCATTCGCGGCACCCTGCTGATGGCCCTGGCCAACCAACAGGGCCAGCTGCTGCTGTCGACCGGCAACAAGAGTGAACTGGCCGTGGGCTACTGCACCCTGTACGGCGACATGAACGGCGGTCTGGCCGTGATCGGCGATCTGTACAAAACCACAGTGTTTGCCCTGTGCGATTGGCTCGACAGCTCCGCCGCCGAGGCCTGCCGCCGCGAGCTGGGGCTGCCACCACAGGGCGAGCTGATCGGTGCTGCGATTCGCCTCAAACCCCCCAGCGCCGAACTGCGGCCAGGCCAACAGGACAGCGATTCACTGCCCGACTATGGCGTGTTGGATCCGCTGCTCAAGGCCCTGATCGAAGAGCACCAGAGCCCCGAAGCCCTGATTAACGCAGGGATCGACACCCAGCTGGCCGAACGGGTGATGGGCCTGCTGCGCCGGGCCGAATTCAAACGCCGTCAGGCGCCACCGGTGCTCAAGGTGAGCCGCCGCGCCTTCGGCAGCGGCTGGCGCATGCCGATCGCGGCGGGTTGAGTCAAGGCTCACGACAACGCACCAACAACCCAGCTCCAGGCAGATGCTGGAAGGGTTAAGTGTGTTTTCTCACCAGGTCATTCAGGAGCCCGCAAAAGTCCGAGCTGCTGAAAGGGAGTACGGCCGGCCAAGGACATGTGGCACCTGCGGCCGTTGTTGATCGCCAAACAACGGCTCAACCAGCGATTGCGCTCCTCTGAGCTCTGGAAACTCAGGCCGTAGGCCCATTCGTGCACCAGGGTTTTGATGAACCGTTCGGCCTTGCCGTTGGTTCGCGGGGTGTAGGGCCCGGTGAGCTTGGCTTTCAGCTCCAGGGCCTCACAGGCCTGCCGCCAGGTTTTGGAGCGGTAGGCGCTCCCGTTGTCCGAGAGCACCCGCCGGCACTCAATCCCCTGAGGGCCAAACCAGGCGACAGCCCGGATCAGGAAGCCAACCGTGGTGGCCTGCTTCTCATCGGGCAGCACCTCGGCGTAAGCCAGGCGGGTGGCGTCGTCGATGGCCACATGGGCTTTCTCGTAACCCGTACCAGCCGAGCGGCCAAGGCGCCGATCGCCAGTGATCCGGTGTCCGACGCGATCGAACCGGGCCAGCTGATTGATGTCAGTGGATCATGTCGCCAGGCCGCGCCCACTGGTATCGCCGCATCGGCACCGGTGGCTGCAGGTGTTTCAGGCGCCCCAGGCCCATGGTTATCAGGGTGCGGCCGGCGGTGGAGAGCGGGAGGGCCAGCAAGCGGGGGATGCGCCTGTGGGTGCAGCGCTCATGGCGCAGGGCAACGGCGCGCTGCAGATGCTGTGGATCGAGCGTCCGCCGATGGCTGCGGCAAACACTGTGTCGATCCACCAGAGCGGCTGCACCACCGGAGCGCGAACGGCTCAGCCACTTGTAGGCCGTGCGCAGGCTGATTCCAGATTGTGCGGCGAGATGAGCCAGGGGCTCGGCGTCATGAATATGTCGACGCACAAGCCGTTCCCGACTGACAGGTGTCAGTCGGGCGTTGGGGTCGGTATGCATGGGGTGTGAGGTCAATGGATCGGAGGTGACACCCGGACCATGGCGACCTCACACCTCCTTGTCAGCTGAACAACCTGCTGGGACTACACAGCCAGGGAAACTCTGAACAAGGCCAGACCTGGGGCCTTGACGAGCCTCGACCTCGTTAATGGCTCCTTTCAATACCCATAATGCCAAGTCAATCATGACTACAGATCGTTAGCCAATTTAAGGCTTGAATCTGAAGCCAGTTGGCCAGATTTTTCAGGGATTACTTGGCGAGAAGCCTTGTCACATTTCAGCATCAATCGCCTCTTTAGCGGGCAGAGAGCATCAACTCACCCACGCAAACGTCCGTCCACGGATTCAGTGATGTGGCACGGGAAAAGAGCTCCGAATCACCATTGCCCAGACTACAGGGAGCAAGATTCAATGCTGTGGCAACCAGGCAGAGTTGCTGCATGATGACTCCCACATGCTTGAGAATCAAGGCATAGACAATGCCCTCATATTTCCAGCTCAAGCGCCCATAACGAGCGGCGAACTGAAATAGAATATCGGGTGGCTGTTCAGCGCCAGACGCGTAACAAGCGTCCCGGAGAAGCTGCTCACAAGCGCCATTCAGCACATCGAGTCGTAACAGTTGATGCTCCCGAGGGTCATAGCGATACACCCCGGACGCCACTCCTTCGCAGCGTCGAATGATCAGATAGGTATCAATCTCTTGCATCGCACCACCGCAAGCCACCGGTCTTGAAGCCGCTTCATAGGAGTGGGCTGCCCCTGGCCGAACCGGATGGACCTCTTGAATGCGCAGGGATGCCCAAAGCAAGTGACCGAGCTGCTGCTGCTTCACCGGCTGCTTGCCAGGTCGACGATGCGAACGGCGTTGCTCAAGTACACTAAAGAAACCGGGTTCGCGAGCATCCTGCGCCGGTCGAGTCAGGCAGACAGCATCCAGACCTGTGCCCTGATTGAGCAGAGGGGGAGCAGGGCTTCGTACAGCACCTGGATACGTAGCCCCCCAGTTCAACGCAGTCCACCCCGCTCGAGAACGGTGATGGAAGCACGCATCCTCCCTTGACCAACGCTGCTGGTCCGCCTGATGGTCGCAGCTTGGCGTGCCATCAGAGTCCAGCACCCCGACCACACCGGCGGTGAGCAACAGCATCAACAGATCATCCCCGTGCTCTTGAAACGTCTGCGGCAAGACCCGCAGTGCTGTGGTCCAGTCATTGGCACCGGCCAGCTCCCAGATCAAAGGCGAGAACTCCGGGTGCTGAAGCAACAACCTGGCCCCTTGCAGAGGCCCCTCCAACAGCACGCCATCCACTCCTGGCGTGATTTGGACAAAACGCGACCAGCCCACACGCACTGTGCCAGCTGGTGGATGACAGCGCTCCAGAACCATTGACTGCGGCTCCAGGGTGGCGAGCAGCGCATCCCCATGGACCAGTTCCAGGGCCAACCAACCTCGCTGCTCCAACTGCTGCAGCGCGATGAATGAAGCCAGGGAGCTCGCCCCCTGCATCAGAGCCAGAAGCGTGCCACCCCCATCGCCCAACCGCTGGAGCATGGTGACCAAGGGCGGCGCAGAAGCCGGCAGCCGCAAGGCACGCCCACGCTGATCAAGGAGTAGCAGGTCCTTCCCTTCATGGCGCTGCTCCACGCCGTGCTTCAAGCGAAACTGCAGCGTCATTTCAGAAAAAGATCGGTATCGGATTGAGTTGCTCTTCTGCTAGTGGCTGGGAAAGCTGTCCCATCCGAACAGGCACCTCGTAAAGGCGACCGGGGGCATAACGCGCCCAGAAATGGCGAAGCCCCGGAATCACTACCTTGACAACCGGCAACCCCACCATCTCACGCGTTTGATCCTGTACCAATACCTCCAGATCTTGCGCTTCCACACAGGCGCAGCAGTGCTGAATGTCGTGCAGCAAATCACCGCTGTGGTGATCGGGCAGCGCATCGACACGACGCAGAGGTAAATCCGAATCCGGTAGCAGATAGGGCTGATTCACCACGGTTGCCGTCTTAAGCCACTCGAGCGTTTCCCAGTCATCGACATCATCCCGAGAACCATCGAGATTGGCGTCGGCGAAGCCAAGCCCAAGCATCTGATTCATCTCGGCCAGGGCCCGCTGCACCGCAATCCGGGGATCAAGATGACAACCCAGCCCCATCAGAATGCGCTCAACATCCCTCTCGCGATCTCGGGACAGGGCCACCACGGTGGTGATGCCTAAGTCACTGGTGAGATCCAGGGCCCAGACGTCGCGGCCGATGGCGTTGTAGTCGTGAATCAGGTGCGCGATCCACGAATCTTCACTGCTGGCGAGATCAATACCTGGGCGCTTGAGTCGATTGTACCACCAGATCGCCACAGAGTCGCGTTCCACCAACTCCAGGAACCCCTGCAGTACCGCTTCTTCCAGGGTATTGCCGGCCGCATTGCCATTGGAACAGCCCATGGCGATCCAGGGATCGTCGTTCTTACCTCTGACATCTCGATTACGTCCCCCAACCATCATCAACAACTGCGTGGGCAAGAAGCAGCGACGTTGTCGACTGAGGGACCAGATCGGTGTCCAATCGATCTCCTGGTCATGATCCAATGGCATTGGTACGCGGTTGAACCGGCTGCCTTTGGCATTCCAATGATCACGCGCAGCGAACTGCTGTTCGCTGAAGCGCATCACATCATTGGGAGCGAACACAGCATCGCCATAACGCTTCTGCATCTCTCGCAGCGTGCCCCGCTCACGCGCAACACCAGCGTGATCTTCAGCGCAGAAGCGCTCCAGTGCTTCTCCCAGCGCACTGGCCCGGGCCTGCTCCAAAGACGCACCTTTACCCGCCGCCGAGCTGCGGAGGTTACGGCGAAGATCGTTCAAGCTCTCCAACGTCTGCACCGGGTTATGGCCGGCCACTACCACATGCGCAGACTTCAAGGGGCTGGCAACAGAGCGCAACTCCGACACGATCCCACTAATGGGGCTGATCAAGTCGCCGAAACGTTCCAACGTCTCTTCGGCGGAGATGTGGCGATGGCCACCGTCGTGGTTAAAGCGAACCTCGCAGGGCTGCAACGCCATCCGTTCACTACGGGGCTCAACAGGGCCGCCACAGGTGGGGCAGTGGGGGTCCACCACCAGGGCATGACGTCCACTGCTGTAGTCGACCAGATTGAAGGTGACGACATGATTGGTGGTTTGCGGCGAAGCACCCGCAAGGATGCGCCCCACCTCAAGAGCCGTCCAGTGGCTCGCCATGACAGCGCCACCAGGAGCCTGCAGTGGCCTTGCGATCCGATCCAAGGTCGTCTTCTTAACGGCTGCGGCGAACCGCTCCACCTGGCGTTGGCGCAGATGCAAGCGGTGCAGGCAAGCCCAACACCCAGGTTGCTGAGGGTTGAACAACGGGCCCAACCAGAGCTCACGTCCATGAGGTTTCACGAGAAGCCAGCATCGCCCCTGCTGCCGAAAGCTCTGGTTCAGAGCATCCAGCTCCGGATGAAGGTAGGTCTCGCACACCACCAGGGTGAGATCAGCCTCGGCCTCCGCATCGATCACCGCCAATCCCAGACTTGACAGCGCCTGGCTCATCTTCTGAAGGGAGGAATGGTCGCGCGGCAAGCCCACCGCCTGCAATGCCACACGCGACGCCTGAACCAGGCCAACCGCCTGCCCGGGGTCAAGTCCAAGATCAGACCAGTAGGCCGCCGCTTCCGGTGGGAGGTTGGTGAATGCTTGGCAGAGATAGTTCCGCGACTGAAGCAAAATGAGTGCGCAATACACCTGCGCCGCGGAAAACTCCGGGGTCAGCACCTCGACCAGCTGATCGGCGGAGCGGGTTCCATCGAGAAACGGAATTAAGCGCTCATAGATGTCACCACGCAACACACGTGATGAGTTTTCGCTCAGCAGCAAGACGCCCTTTCCAGAGCTAATCACCTGGACGAAATGCGGCCGAAGGCATGGATTGGGAAACACAGCTGCAACAAAATATGGCAATTATGCTACACAGCTACCTGGCTAGAATCGGGGGCAACGTTTCAGTATTAAATATTACGAATTATCGCGGCCGCAAGGCATCACTCTCTCGGCCTGAAAGAGGTCAGATTCAATCCTTCAGCACCCAGGCAAGGACGCCACCGGCAAAAGAAGCACTCTTCGAGTCAGGCTTCAGCAATCAGCACCGTTAAGAAAACTCTAGGAAACCCGAGCGATCCACACGACAATGTCTCTGTAATCGCAGGCTTGGCTCAGATTTATGGCTGGCAAGTAGCTCGACTTCTCTGATTACCAGCTGACCACGGCCAAGAAGCAGACCAAGCGCGAGGCGGAGAGGCGCGATGTAGGAGGGATAGCATCACGGTATCGGCGGGCGGCCAATAAGCGATCAATGCGTAGTTCTTTAGGCACTTCACCGCAGGCAGGCAGCGCCTTCCACTGCTGCACACGCGGCTTAAGAGTGGGTTTCACCAATCCAAATTCCTGCTCTGGTCTTTGCTTCAGCAGATGGTTCAGCCTTGTGGTGGGAAGAGGGCCGGATGGCATTCATGGAGGGGCAGCAGCAATGGCTCCCACACCGCCGCATTCGTCTTTTGGACATGTACAGCGCAATTTGTTGAGCGCTGAGCAGAGCAGGCATGAGCCAGTATCTTGTGCATTGGAACCGAATACAGTGCAATCCCC
>JAIXOF010000222.1 GCA_027486935.1 Cyanobium sp. C1_MAG_00004
AGGGGTTTACGTACGACTGGCGGGCGTCCTACGTGTCGGATGGCCACGCGCGCACCGAGACCATTCTCAATCGCCCTCTTCGCGGGGCGCCGTATGTGCCCATTGATATGGCCTACCAGATGAATCTCCTGCCCATCTCGCGCATCGACCTGGACGGCTTCTGCGCACCCATCCAGATGCAGCTCTGCGTGGCCAAGCGCTCAGCGCCGGGTGGAGTTGGTGAACGAGACTTCACTCGCAACCGGGAGCCGGAGTACTGCATCGAGGAGATGAAGGAATTTCTGGAGCAGATCCACGAGCGAGTCCACGGCCCTCGCCCTGGCAAGCAGCCCACGGTGCACCGCGAGCCCAGCGCCATGGAGCAGGCTCACCTTGCCCAGTTCGTCGACGCCTGGGCTCGCCTGATCCCCTGGGGCAAGGAGAAGAGTTTGCAGTGGCTCCGGGAGCAGCAGAAGCATCTGCGTAAGCCTCCCTTCCAAGCCCTGCCCTCCTTCACCGACAAGCTCCGCGAAGTTTACGGCAGCATGCCCGTCGAGACTCGCTACCTGCGCTTCTTCGACGCCTTCTTCCAAGTGCGCAAGGCTCGCCTCATCCAGCTCGAGGCCGAGGACGAGGACTGCTTCGCGGTGCGCCGACGGGTGCCGCCTCGCGAGATCAAGCCGTCCGGAGAGCCGGGCATCTCCGCGGCCGTCATCATCGAATTTTGCAAGCTCGTCGGGTATCCCTGCCATGTGATCCACAAGGATCGAAAGATCTACGAGTGGATGCCGGAGGGCTACGAGACCTGGACTCGGGCGCAAGTCGAAGGCACTCCGCGCATCATGTTCAACGTTTATTCGGACCACGCCTTCTTCTACGACCGGGGCGCGGGCCAGGCCATCGCCAAGATGAAGGTCGTGGAGCCCAAGCGCATCAGGCCGTACCGACTGGCCATGCACCCGAGCGACACCAGTCAGTTCCGCCGGGCGAGCTTCGAGGAGATGCGCGAGTTCACTCAGGAAGGGCTCCAGGCGGCCATCGAAGCCCGCGAGGCGGTCACCTTCCACGCCCAGGACATGGAGGCCGTGGAGCTGGAGCTGCGCCAGCGCAGGCTGCAGGCCACTCCGATGCTCAAGGACCACCGCACCATCAAGGGCTATCGCATCAGGCTGTCGCACCAACGGAAGGACGCGCAGCATCACGGAGTGGTCATCCATGTCCTCAAGATCGCCGCGGACGCTCCGCGCATCTACGAGCTCGTCAAGCTCTTCCGAGCCCGAACTGGCCTCCGCCTGGACTACCACGGCGAGGAGATGCCCAGTCTCATGAAGGCCATGGTGGATGAGCACATGTACTGGCGCCGCATCTACGTGCCCAAGGAGACCATCGCGAATCTCCACGTCCGCGCGCAGGAGAAATGCGAGGCCTGCGGCGACGCTCTCACCCACCCGGAGGTGCACCACATCAAGCCCGTGGCCCAGGGTGGCACGAACGCGCTGGACAACCTCCAGCTGCTCTGCCACATGTGCCATGTGCAGATCTCCGAGCAGCAGCACCTCTCCAAGAACCCGCGGCTCTGCAGTCGCTTCAACCCCGAGGTGATGGAGCTCTTCCACAACGGCGCAATGAAGCCGCGGGTGCACCACTGGGGCACGGGCGCCGTGAAGAAGGTGTACTCCGTTGACATCAACTCCTGTCGGCGCAACGCCCTCCTCACGACGGACCCGCCGTCCTTCGACTTCACCGACGAGCCGGAGCCCTATGACCTAAAGCGCTTTGAAGAATACGACTTCTACTGGGTTGAGGCTGACTGGCTGGAGAACGAGAGCTGCAAGTGTTCCTCTCGCTTCGACTGCGATGTCTGCATGGGCACCGGCCTTGAATACAAACGCTTCCACGCGCAGCCCTACCAGGGCGCGGGCCTGTATCCCCAGGTCGCCGTGAAGCACTTTCTCGAGAGGCGCGTCTGCTCGCACGACCAGATCTACTGGGCGATCAAGGGCCACCGCGTGAAGGGTCTCAAGGAGACGCTCGACCTGACCGAGGAGCTGATCTGCGAGACCCTTGGCGAGGACGCCGTCAAGCCGGCCCAGCTCAGCCTCATTGGGCTCTGGGGCAAGCCCCCTTCCAAGGAGTGGCGCGTGGAGCGAACCTGGGCGACCGAGGACATGGAGCGCGTGGACATGGTCAGCTTCGACGATGTGACGGCGCCGCCGACCAATAAGGCATGCACCGTCGTCCTCAGCAACTACAGCTACATGCCCATCGCCCTCCATGTCCTGTACCAGGAGGCCGTGTGGATGGACAAGATTCGCCGAGTCCTCTGGCACGTTGACAACGGGCCCTTCAACGTAATCGGCAGCATCACCGATAACTACTTCCTCGACGCGCGACCGCAGCTCTGCAGGGACTGCGACCCCGAAGGAAAGCGCCACGCCTTCCCGCGCAACTGCATCAGCTGCCAGCTCCGGGAGGTCCTGCCCTTGGCCGTGGTCGAGTCGCGCAGCAAGCACAAGCTCACCTTCCCGAAGGCGCTCTTCAAGATAACTAAGGACGTGCCCGAGAAGGTGCCCACCTGCGCGCAGCGGTTTGAGGACCTCGACTGCGAAGACCACGAGCCCGAGCCCATGGAGTGGGTCACGGTCGCCGAAACGGACTCCAAGACCCTCCACAAGCTCCTGCCGGATCTCACGAGGCCCGCCGCGGTGGAGGCGCTGCAGCATGCGGGCACGATCTTGGATATGATCAACGAGTACCATCCAAGCTGCCAGCTCGACGATGTGGCCACTCTCATCGCCCGCAACGGCGGAGCCTTCGTGGACGGTGGCCCGGGCACGGGGAAGACTCGAGTGCTCCTCCCCAAGATCCTGGAGGCCTTCCGCGCCATCAACCCTGAGGTGACCTTCATCAAAGCCGCGCCGACCTTCGTGGCCGCGAAGCAGATGGGCGGCATCACCTGCCAGGCCGCGGTGCACCGAAACGTCCACAACCGCTTCGAGAACAAGATCATGATAGTGGACGAGGTCTCCATGGTCAGCATTAATCTCCTCGAGCGCATGGCCCGCTGGAGCCTCATGGGTCTTCGGTTCGTCTTCTTCGGCGACTTCTCGCAGCTGCTGCCGGTGGGCGTGGACCCGACGACCCGCTGGCGCACGGAGAACTCGCGCACCTTCATGCGGCTCTGCAACAACCTCCGCGTGCTCCTGACCGAGAACCGCAGGGCCTCCGCGGACTGGCCGCATTTCCAGCGGGTCATGAGCCTGAGGCCTCGAGTCGACGAGTGCCCCGACGCGTGGCTGCCTCAGTTCATCGAGCGCTACCCCTACAGGGGCGAGCCGATCTCCTACCACATCTGCATCTCGCATCGCAACCGCATGCGCATCAACCGCTGGCAGAACCGCCTGGAGAAGGACCGGCATCCGCGCAAGCTCTACATTCCGAGCTACGGCTTCCTCAAGGGCTGCTCCAGCCAGCCGCAGGACATGTGGGTCTGGAAGGGCCTCGAGCTGATCGGCGGTGGGCGCACGAGCCGCAAGGTGCTCAACGGAGTCATGTACATAGTCCACAGCTTCACCGACGAGCACCTCACCGTGCAGGTTCACCCCGACTTCGGTGAGGAGGAGCTCATCGAGCTGCCCCTCCGCGAGGCCTCCGACAACCTGCGGCTCTGCTACGCCGCGGTGTACCAGTCCTGCCAAGGGCGGACGCTCCGCAACCAGCACGTGATGCTGATGGACACGCAGCACATCCACTTCAGCCTCCGACACCTGTACGTCGGAGCCTCGCGGGTCACCTCGGGCGAGTACCTTCACATCGCCAACCGGAGCGTGGCCCGCTACATCGAGGAACAGACCGAGGCGGTGCCCCACGAGGAGGCCGTGGAGGCGGACCGGCCGCAGGAGGAGGAGGGCATGGACGAGTTTGCCAGGGATAGACTGTCCGGTGAGGGTGCCCTCCTCCTGCTCCGCGAGGCTATAGATGAGTAGCCGGCGCGTACCAACCCTCGCGCCTGAGGTCCGCCAGGCAGCGAAAAGCATAGTCGTACTGCTTCGCCACCTCATACATGTCGTACCGCTGAGCTCGCTCGCGGATGTATCGTCGGTCAAAGTGGCCCTCTAAAGCCAGCTGCACTCCGTGGCAGTAGTCGGCGAGGGTGTGGCACAGGAGCCCTGTTTTTTTTTGCTCGATGGTTTCGACGAAGGCACCGGACTCAGGGGCAATGACAGGCGTTCCACACAGTTGGGCTTCCACGTTAACGCCGCAGAAGGGCTCAAGATACAGAGAGGGAGTGAGGAGACAGGTGAGCTGGCTCAAGAAATGCCCTCGCTCCCGACCGTGCAGGGGGGTCTGGTAGCGCATATTCGGGCTCTGTCCTGTGTATGCGTCTTCGCCTTGACCACAGATGACGAAGTCCACATGCGGAAACCGCCGCGCGACCTCGACCACAATGTCCAGACCCTTTATGTGGCAGATGCGGCCGAAGTAGCCCACGAGTGGCTTGGTCGGCACGCCAAACGGCCACTCCGCAACGTCGTAGTAGTTCGGACACACGAACCAGTAGTTGTGCGGCGACTTGTTCTCCCTGCCGCAGGCCCAGGCCTTCGCCGCATGGGACTCGTAGATGCGAAAGGGCAAGAACGAAGTCGGGTAGCCGATGCCTGACTCGACGGCCAGGAAGCCTTCCACCGCCTCCTTATGCGCCTCGCCGAAGGGCAGGCAGACGATGTCGCCCTCGCGATAGTGCTCGAGAAGAGCCGCGCGGAGGCGCCGGTTGAACTCGCGATAGAGCGGTGTGTCGACGTGCGCCAGGTCGCCCACGAAGTCTTGCGCCCTCATCTCGCGGCCCGGATAGAGCTCCGCGTAAGATCGCCGCCGGAGCTCCTCCCACTCCTCGCGCGACAGGAGGTCGATGTTGACGGCGTCGGACTCCGAGCCCTCCACGCCATAGTGGTAGACCTCGTACCCGACGCTCATCATCATCCGCGGGAAGCGAAGGACCTTCCCCGTGAAGGCGCAGTGCGAATAGGCGGCCGAGGTGATGGTATGCGGGATGGCTGGGAGATGCAGCCGCATTTAATAAATGCAGCGACCATTGAACGTCTTCGATCCGCTCATCAACTTGAGCACTGTGGGCGCAACTGGAGTCGGGGCCACTGGTCCACGCGGACTCCAGGGCGAGCAAGGCCCGACTGGGGCGAGTGGCATCGCAGGTGGCATCGGAGCGACCGGTGCGACCGGCGTTGCGGGTGGAGTCGGCGGCCTCGGCGCGACCGGAGCGACCGGAGTGGCCGGTGGGGTCGGAGCGACCGGAATCGCAGGTGGTCTTGGAGCGACCGGAGCGACCGGAGTGGCTGGTGGAGTCGGTGGCCTCGGGGCGACTGGAGCGACCGGAGTGGCCGGTGGGGTCGGAGCGACCGGAATCGCAAGTGGTCTTGGAGCGACC
>JAIXOF010000049.1 GCA_027486935.1 Cyanobium sp. C1_MAG_00004
GTGGTTCGTGACCACGCAGGTGATCTTGTAATGCCTGCCTATCTCCAGGACCTGGCTTAGGATGTTGTAGACCCCCTCCCGAATCTTTCGGTCCGCTATGACGTCTATATCATCAAAGATGCAGAAGGAGTCCTTGAGCTCCTCCACGTCTATGGGGTCCGTGTGTATGGAGGCGTCCAGGCGGACCCGCTTGGGCTTGATCTTGTCCAGGGATTCATCGGAGGGCAGGCTGGAGAACAAATAAATTGGGCGGTCCTTGAACTTCTTCTTATACTGCTCCAGAAACTTGCGGGTGTAGGTGCTCTTGCCGCTCCCCGAGGGCCCCGTGATGTAAAGGATCTCCCTTTCCTTGGTGGTGTCGGGGACCTGCTGAAAGGAGCTCTCGTTGGCTATCCTGAGCTGCTTGAACTCCTTTATCAAGCTGTCCGCCTCCTCCTTTTGCTTGCTGCTCGTGAGGTTGTCAGAGACGCTGACGACTTGCCCGTTGTATTTCCCGCCCTCGATGCGACAGAGGGGGCGTCCCACTTTGTTCAGGTTCAGCATCCTTGTGTTTAAATATATAAGGGAGACAGAAATTATATAACTATATTCTAAATGGAAGAGAACCCGGCGGACATACACGAGGAATCCCCCAAGGAGCAGACAGGTCCGAAGCACATCTTCCCGATGTGGCAGTGCCCCGTCTGCGGAGCCCGCATCTGGATCACCAACAGGAAGCGGCACCTGAGCACCCGGAAGCACCTGGACGCCCAATATGTCCTGAAGGAAAAATTTGAGATGCTATAGATATATATGGACTGGGTGTGCAGAGCCTACGAGAATCTCCTCACTTGTCTCAAGAGCACTTTCGGCGAGAGCCAGTGCTACGCTTTTTGCTGCGAGCGCTCCCAGTGCTGCGAGCGCTCTGGCTGCTGTGTCTTCCTGCTGGGGAGAGCTCGGTCTCGGAGTTCCATGGGGAGAAATCCGGATCGCCCTCCAGGGGATTCTGCCAGTGAGCCGGCCACGCGTAGCCAAAGAACCCCGGCTGCTCCCGCTCGTACATTCGCCAGAGCCGCGGTCGCAGGGAGCGCTCGGAGACCCCCAGGCGGATCCCGAACTTTGTCTGCACCCGCTCGAGCTCCCGCTCAACTTTTCTGATCTTCTGATCCGAAAAATGAAACATGTAGAAGGTATTGGCACTAAGTGCGTCAGCCTCCACGAACAAACCCCGTAAGTCTTTGTCCCAGTCTTGCCAGTGCTCCACGAGAGGGCGCATGATATCGGCGAGGGGGTGGGACATGAACTTGTAGACGCTCGAGCGGATCTCTTCGGGCAGGACTTGGTGCATTCGCTGGAAGGTTTCCATACTTAAACAAATATACATGATATTTGTTTAAATGGGTTTCAAATCAACTCACGCAGGGCGGTAGAGGAGCCCAGCCTGCCCGGCGATCTCCTTGATCTTCCTCAGGAGCATCTGGAGGCTCTTCCTGAGGTGCCTGCGAACTTCGGGCTCCAGGGTTGGGCTTGCCTGGGTCCTGGCAAGGATCGAGTCCTGAATGATCTTCCAGCGGGCCGCGTCGAAGTGCAGATGCTGCTGCTTGTGCCAAGCGAAGATTGGGTAGTTGGATCTTCGGTTCACGCAGTCCGCCACGACCCGCAGGACCATCTTCATGCTTGAGGGATGGTTCTCGAAAGTCCCCAGCTGGGTGACCCCCGCCTCGCAGGCGCTTCGGAACCAGAAGGCGTAGTCGGTGGGGCTTGAGAACCTTGAGCCGAAGGCGGTGCTGCTGATGCCGTTGCGGACCACGGCTTCCGTGAGGGGCTTGAAGTCGAAGCTGGACCCCCCACAGTACCAGAGGTCAGGGTAGACGCCCGGCTGCGGGGCACGGCAGAAGGGGCATAGGGCTACCTTGGCGTGGCACTCCCTGCAGAGATAGTGCCTCTTGCAGGAGTAGCCACAGGACTTGTAGCGGTCGCAGCACACCTCGCACTTCAGGTCCTCCAGAAAACCTTCGGCTCGGGAGACATACTTCTCGAAGTAGGCGGTGGTTCGGTCAAGCTCTTGGGCGGTCAGAGTCATTTTCTATTTAACTATATATAAGAAACTTCTCTTTAAGTAGTTTAGTCTCTTCCCACTTTCTCCTTGCACCAGGGGCAGCGCTTGATCTTCAGGAAGCACGGGTGGCAGAGGTGGTGCCAGCCGCAGGGCTTCTTCCCCCAGTGGCTCCAGTCGAACTCTCGGGGCCTCCGGTGGCACATCTGGCAGGTTCGGCGCTCCTCGTCCATGCTGGAGAGGAAGCGCTCCGCTTCTCGCAGGTAGTGGTTTGCGGCGTTCATCTCGGCTTCAATGTCGTGGTTGGTTAGCATGGAAACTTCTTAAACAAATATACAGGTTATTTGTTTAAGTCAGTTAAAAAATCTAATCGGAAAAGAGGTCCGCGTCCCTGTCCGCCTTGGGGAGCGACTTATTGACGCACTCCACCGCGGTGGCTTTCAGCACGATGCCATACTTGCGCTTGTCCGAACCTGAGGAGGTCTTCATGGCGTACAGCTTGGAGAAGTGTATGACCATTCGGTGCTTGGACATGAAGCGCATGTGCTGTAAGACATCGTTGAAGCTTGTCAGGGGCACCTCCTGCCTCTGCCCCGAGCTCTTGTCGAAGAGCCGGAAGTTTGGCTTCTCCGTGTCGTGAAAGAGATCTAGCTTGACCTTGGTGTAGGGAGGGCGGTAGTAGGTCTTCGTTTCGTCCTTGGGGTTCTCGGGGTCCTCTTCTTCGGCGGTGCGGATTAACGGCTGATACTCGTACTTCTTGGCAAACTTCTCTCCGAACATGTGCGCTCTAAACTCGTCCGTGTCGCAGTATTTGTCGATCTCCTGGAGCTTCTTGTAGAAGTGCTCAATCTGAGCGTAGTCCACCTCCCCCTCATGCATGTGCCTCTCATGGCAGAAGGGAAGCTTGAAGAAGGCTCGGGACTTTGGTGTGCTGTAGAAGGGGCCCTCGCGGGGGATGCCGTAGGTCTCCGTCAGGAATTCCGGCGTCTGCACCACCAGCCTCGCCTTTGGCTCCTTGTAGGAGATGAACGCCAGCTTCTGAGACTGAACCAGGCTGTTGTCCTCTAGCTTCCCAAACTGGATGTGCTGAACCTCGAGCTCGTGTGCCTTAAGAACCATGTTTCCTTGATATATAAGTAGATATACGGCAAAGCTTTAAATAAGTTAATATTTAATCCTTGCCTTTTGGAGAAGCCTTCCTCTCGACGCTCCCCTCCCGGCTGCTGTTGCTGTTCCCCTCGCTCCGGGAGATCAGCTTCCTCACCCGCCTCAGCTCACCCTGCATCAGAGGCTCCATCCTCCCACTCTCCTCCGGGAGGCTCTCCCGCACCACCCCCCAGAGTCCCTCGAGACGGCGCATCAGGCAGTGGATGTTGTTGTCCTCGTGATACTTCAGAGAGCGCGCGCAGGCGAACTCCCGGTCGCATCCCGAGCACACCACGGGGCTCTTGTGCTTAAGGTAGTAGCGTTGCATGTAGTCCTTCCGATCCCGCTTGGGGCGCTTCGGAACTGGCTTGGGCTCTAAAACGACTTCCTCCTGCTCTTCCTGCATACTTACTCTTATATACTTGGCAAAGCTTTAAATCGTTTAGTATTCAAACCAAAAACAGGGCTTAATACGAAACCATTTAAAGCTTTGCGGCATATTAATATTTAAGAATACAGTAAGAAGCATGCCCACGATAGACAGCAAAGCAAAGGAGCTCGAGCGGAGGTTTCTGGCTTTTGCCCCCCAGCACCAGAGGGCGAAGATCCGGAAGGTCATAGATATCTACAGGGAGCGGCGCAACGTGCCCTTCCTGACGGTGCAGAATCTGGTCCTGACCCTCTACTCCCCCAGCGTCCTGGGACCGAGTGGAAAGTCCAAGGCGGACCAGAAGTACGAGGATTTCCTGAGCAAGTATCAGCACGCCACCGCCTACCCCGTGGACCACACCAGGACACTGAGATACATTGACCGCCTGAAGGAGCAGAAAGAGCGCCTCCTGGGGAAGCGGAGCTACCAGCTGAACGTGATCCTCTACACCCAGGCTCGGAAGATGAAACCCGACGACAGGAGGGGCCTGCCTGCCCAGGA
>JAIXOF010000103.1 GCA_027486935.1 Cyanobium sp. C1_MAG_00004
CACCGCGGCGACCCGGCAGATCCAGCTTCAGCTGAAGTGCTCGTCGATTGCGATGAGCACATCTTTCATAGCGTCGTACTCCTCGCACAGGAATGCCTGCTGTAAGCGATCCAAATCATCCACCCCGCCTCCACTGCGGGTTCTCGGCTGCCCACTTCCTCAGTCGCGAAGTGAGTGTCTCGATGACAGCTGTTATCTCGTCAATCGTTGTTCTGCCGAATCCCTGCTTAATCGCGGTACTTTTCCGGGTGTACAGTGCTCTTCTGGTCATATCCACCTCGTTTGCTTCTTGAGCTGTTGCAATCTCTCTCGCCTTCATCATCGAGATGAGCGCATTCGATTCACGCCAACTCCGCCTGGGTGCTTTCGGTTGCGCTGCTGGGGATGGCTGCGCGGACTGCGCTCGTGGGGGAGGTCCCATAGGGCCGAGCGCTTGCGCAAGTGGCGCTGTCGGCTGCGCTTTCGGCTGCGCTCTCTCTCTGAGCCTGGCTACATCCTGCCTTAACTTGCTTATCTCCTCCTCCGATCCTCCCCGAGCCTGCAACTCCCGCGGATCTGGAGGGCCGAGCGCTTGCGCAAGTCGTCTTGGCGCTTTCGGCTGCGCTGGCCCCTGTGCCTTCGCGGGTATGTCAGGTGGCCGCCGACCTTCCACAGTGTCCATGGCAAGTTTATATGCTCTGCGGTATATGGCCATATCCCGCCTTACCGTGCTTATCTCCTCCGGCGATCCTCCCTGAGCCTGCAACACCTGCAGCTGCTCCTCTAACCGCTGCACCTTCTGTGCAGCCCGCCTCCCGCTCTCCCTGTACCAATCCAACGATAAAGGTTGCGCAGGGGCCGATGCCGAAGCCGATGCCGAAGCCGATGCCGATGCCTCGCCTCCTCTCCGCCGCATGGTCTCAATGCCAGCGGCTCGCACTCCCGCCGGGAGGCCTCTCTCGGTTAGGGCCTTCCACCGCGCAATAAGCTCTCGTTGTCGCTTGAAATTCTGCGCGTCGCCGCGGGCTGAAGCCGACGGCGCCCTGGTCGCTGAAGCCGACTGCCGCTCGCTTTGCGCCTCCTCCTCCACTGGCGCCTCGCCTTGCTCCATAGCAGCTTCGGGGATCTCGTGCTCCGGCGCGTCCGTGGCCAAGACATCCTTCGTCGGGTACCAGCGGCCCTCCGTGTCCTGCACCTGCGCGCCGGTCTCGTCGAAGCCCTTGACGAGGTGGATGCCGTCGCTCCACACCTCATTGTACACGCGCCGATTGAGCCTCTTCGTCTTCAGGAGCACGCGGAAGCCGCGGGCCGCCTTCAGCTTCGCCTTGCGCTTGTCGATGCGGTCCTGGTTGAACTCCACGTCCTTCGCGCCCTGATAGCGCAAATCAAAGATGACGCTCCTCTGGTGCTCCGTCTCCGGCGGCTTGCTGACGTCGGCGGGCGTCTCCCCGAAGATTTTCCGGTGCGGCGACTTGTTGTACCCGGCGATGACCTGCGGAAGCGCCTCCGCCCAGTTGCCGTCTCCCGCCTTGATGCTGATGGCGAGGCCACGGCGAATGGTTCCGATCAGCCTGTCGATCGTCGCGATGTCTTCTCGGGACTGCTTCAGCACATGCATGATGTGGTTGCGCTTGAGCAACTCCTGGAATCGCTTCGCCATGAACACCGTGTCCTCGTCGGTGTTGAGCACATGCGGCGCCCTGTGGTCCTCGCCTCTCGCTCTCGCGAGGATCCTGTCGAACGCCTCCGTCGCCTTGTCGCGGCTCTCCATTGGCTCGGCCCAGGCATACCTTGTGAAAAGGTCCTGCGCCAAGAGCACGTACGTGTACCTCCGCCCATCCAGCTCCGCGGGGTTCTTGGTGTAGTCCAGGATGTCCGCCGCCCATCGCTGGTCCTTGTCCATTGCGTAGACCCTTCCCCTGTACAGCGGGCGGGCTGAGAAGACCTGCTTCTCGGAGCGGCTCAGAAACTGCTTAAGGTTGCTCAGCTGCACATTGATGCCTCGCCGCTTGAGCACGGCATTCAGTCGCTCAGGGCTCGGGCGATTGAGCTCGAGCCAGATCTCGTTGACCCTCTTCCAGGTTTCCTCCATGTTTACTTGTATACAGGATGACGCTGTACCTTGTCCCTTCGTACGGCAAGACCCAATGAGGTCTGTGGCCGTCGAAGATGACGGGCCTCCTCCTCGTAGTGTGGCACTCCAGGACTCGCGGGTTGTCCGTCTCGCACATGAGCTCGCCGCCCTCAAAGTCGCCCAGCGACAGCGCCCACGAGAGCCCGACGTTGTTCTTGTCCACATGAGGCACGCCGTTGAAATTCTTGTTCACATGGCAGGTCGAGTAGCTGAAGCCGTTGGCCATCTCGCGCATTGTGTCCCAGAAGACCTGCAGGAGGGCTCGCACGATGGGGTCCTTGTAGCGCTTCTTGATCGTCTCGTGATTGACGCCCCAGACCCCGCAGGTGCGCCCGAGCGAGAAGCTTTGATTGTCGACCGCGATGGCCCGCCGCGCGCCTCGGGAGGCCGCGGGCGACATGCTGTTCCAGGGCAGATGGTCCAGAATCCAGAGGGCTTGCCGGTAGAGCTTCATGGGAACTGCTGTCGCCGGGGGGCGGACGATCTCCCGAGGCACCGAGTGAAAGTAGTCGAGGAGTCGTTCCCGACAATGCTTCCCAGAACCGGTGGCGGGGAGTCCGAGCTCGGCGCAGCGTCGCTGGGCACCACTCCTCGATAGACAGGCGAGCTGCTTCGCCAGCTCGGGCATCGCCTTTGTATTATAGGGTCAACACTGTCTAAGGCGATGAGCAGGGCAATCGGCAGCCACATTAGCGCGATGAAGAGGCACGCCGCCTCGCAGATCATGGTTTTAACAAAGTGCGGTCAGAGAGAGGACGCGAAGGGGGGTGGAGCTAAGAAAAGAGATGCCGCGGCCTCGCTTCACCGCACTTCACCCACAAGGGAGCTACAATGAGACGAAAGACGTTGTCGAGCGCCTCCTAATGGACTCCATGGCGGACGAATGCTTTGTGCTGCAGAGTATCCGGGGAAAGGTCGACCCCGAAACTTTGGGTGAGGTGCGGAGGGCGCTGAGCAACATCGCAGCTCGCAGCCGGCACATGGGTAAGCATTTGATCGACCTGTCGCGCGTTCAAACGCCCGAGGACTAGCCGGGAGGCAGTGGAAAAGATC
>JAIXOF010000111.1 GCA_027486935.1 Cyanobium sp. C1_MAG_00004
CCATGGCAGTTCCTGCAGCTTTGCCAGGCGATTGCTCAACAGATCGAGGACCCCAGCGCCCCGTGCTCAGTGCCGGTGCGGTTTGACCAAACCTGCAGTGGCATCGGGATTGCTGCGGCCTTGATTCGAGACCGCAAGCTGGCCAGGCTGACCAACCTGATCGGCAAGACACCCAAGGACCTCTACGGGCACATCGCCGAGCAGTTGCAGCGCCTGTTGCAACTGGACCTCAGCAACGGCAATGAGACGACGCAGCGCAACGCAGCGTTTTGGCTGCGTCAGGACATCGACCGGGGCCTGTGCAAGGGGCCGGTGATGACCACCATCTACGGGGCCCAGTACCACGGGCTAGTTGATGGGCTGGTAGCGGTTCTGCAAGAGCGCAACGCTGGCCTGAGCCTGGGCCAATGGGAGTCGGGCTACCTGGCGCCGGCCCGCTACCTGGCGAAGAAGTTCAGAGGCTTGCTGGCCGTCGAGCTGAAGAGCTGCCTGGCCCTGCAGGGATGGCTGCGCGACGCATCCAGGCTGGTCCTGGCCAAGGGCAAGCCACTGCAATGGACAAGCCCCATGGCCATGCCAATCAGGCTCGGCGATCGGCTCGAGGCCAGCAGCAAGGTCACGACGCTGACCCAGGGCAATCGCCGGTGGCAGGCATGGAACGACCGAGCCGAGGAGGGAGAGCTTTCGGCACGCAGCACAAACCGATCCATCACAGCCAACACCATCCATGCCTTTGACGGTGCTTTTTGTCAGATGATCATCTCCATGTGTGGGGAGCAGCGGGCGCCACTGCTAACCAATCACGACTGCTTTGCGACAATTCCGGCCAGCGCCGGCTGGCTTCATCACACCCTTCACGACCAGCTCAGGGTGCTGTATGCGCCTGACCGGCTTGGGCAGATGCGCCATGAGATCGCAGCCATGGCAGGGGTTAAGGAGATCAAGGCGCCGCCGATTGTCGGCGACCTGTGCCATGGCGAGATCGGCCAGAACCAGCACTGCTTTTCTTGATTCGCCCCTAGGTGGGTTGCCATCCCATGCCTAGGGGCCTACTGTCCGCTTGTTCTCCACATGTGACGCGCAAATGCCGCGGACGATGCTGACTACCCCAGTGGGCGATGCCTATTGGGCGAAATGCTTTGAGCCTGAGGAAGACCGATTCGATGAAGGGAAGCCCCGCAGCTGGTCAATCAGCTGGTGTGGCGACCAGAACAGCAAGGACGTGCTGGCCCTGATGCAGACCATCGAGGCTGAGTTCGCCCGCATTCATGGCGAGGGCGCCAAGCCCAGCAAGAACGCCTGGCCCTTCCGCGAGCAGACCGACAAGGACGGCAAGGCCACCGGTCTGCTCGAGTTCCGGTTCAAGAAGAACGAGACCACCAAGAAGGGCATGACCTTGATGGCCCCGGCCGTCTACGACAGCCACAAGAACCCTTGGCCCGAGGGAGTGCTGATCGGCAACGGCAGCAAGGTCAAGGTCGCGTTCTCGGCCTGGGGCTGGGAGGACAAGTTCGGGAAGAAGGGCGTGAGCTTGAGCTTTGAGGCGCTGCAGGTCCTCGACCTGGTGCCTTACGAGCGCAAGGACCCGGGCGACGCCTTTGGCGTTGAGAACGGCTATGTGGCGGAGACCCCGGCTGATGCCTTCACCAACGGCAAAAGCGATGAGGCCCTGACTCCCAGCCAGCGGCTTGCCCAGCGCGCGGCCACCCCGGCCGACGACGAGGAGATCCCGTACTGATGAAGACCGCCGACTTCGAGTTGAACGTCCCGCTGATGTCCAAGGCCCGCCCCCGTTCCCCCAGGGGCGGCGGCAGGCCCTACATGCCAAAGGCCTACATGGACTGGAAGGCCAACGTCAGAGCAATCCTTGGCGAGTGGTGGACCATCCCGCCGCTGCCCAAGGTGACGGCCCTGGTGCTGGTGTTCCGGGGTCCGGCCCGAGGCGATCTGGACAACCTGGCGGGCGCGGTGCTCGACAGCGGCAATGGCCTGATCTGGGCCGACGACCGGGTGGGCGTGCTGCCCACCCTCGCCTTGCGCTGGACGAAAGCAGCCAAGGCAGAGCAATCCATCTACATGAAGGTTATCTGGGAATGACACTTGCACCAATTGATGACCCAATTGTTATCACGCAGTACCAGGTACTGCTGGATGACGTTGAGCAAGCCAAAAAGACTGCTGTCTCGAGCTTTGAGTACGAGACGAAAGAGGGCGACAAGGCTGCCCGCAGCTACATTTTTCAGCTCAGGAAATTGCGGGCCGAAGTCGAGACCGCCCGCAAAGACGCAAAAAGCTATGCCTTGGCTTATGGCAAGCGCGTGGACGAGCAGGCCAAGGAACTGAGTTCTCAAGTTGACGCTCTAATCCACCCCCATCAGCAGCAACTGGAGGCAATCGCCCGCAGGGAAGCTGAGCGAGTGCAGGCGCACCAGAAGGTGCTTGATCAGGCTGTTGAACTAGGCACCGTTCTGTTCGGAGACGACTCCGCGCGCATTCAGGGCCGGCTGGACGCCCTGGACGAGATCACCCTGGAGGGGCTGGAGGAGTTCACCGAGAAGGTGGCAGCGCACATCGTCACCTCGCGCCAGGCGCTGCAGCAGGCATTGCAGCAAGCGCTGCAAGCGGAGGAGCAAGCGCGTGAGTTGGCCAGGCTGAAAGCAGAGCGGGAGGAGCGGGAGGCCAAGGAGCATGAGGAGCGCATCAGGCGCGAAGCCCAGGAGAAAGCCGATGCCGAGGCAGCCATGGCGGCGGCGGATGCCATCGCTACGGCTGAGCGTCGTGCCGCCGAGGCCGAGGCCAGGGCCCGGGACTTTGAGGCCATGGCAGTTCAGGCGGCGCTGGCGAGAGAGCAGCCCAGGGACCCCATGCCAGCCGACCAGGAGCACGGCACGTTTGAGGTGGAGCTTGGCGTGGAACACCCACGCGACGTGCTCTACCGGCAGATCCGCGAAGCCATTCAGGGCATGGACCGCAATGACGTGGCTGCCGCGATTGTCTGCGACCAGCTCCATCCCGCGGTGCGGGTCAACTGGGAGGTGCTCGCATGAGCCAGGACATGGCCGCCCTGCTGACAGAGCGGGGCAAGCGCTACGGCGACTTCTTCACCCACGCAGTGATCACGCAAAACCTCAAGGACGAGATCAACGTCTGGGTCGAAAAGAAAAAGCTCGACCTGGCGTCTGATCAGCACGAAGCGCTCGAGATGATCTGCCACAAGATCGGGCGGATTCTCAACGGCGACCCCGACTACGCCGACAGCTGGCGAGACATCGCTGGCTACGCACTGCTGGTCGCCGATCGGCTTGAGGGGGTGGTGCGATGAACTGCCCTCATTGCGGACACGGGAAAAGCCGAGTCACTGAAACCAGGGCAGCGGATGAAGCCGATCGGCGCATCCGCCTGTGCCTTGGCTGCGCGCGCACTTTTCAAACGCTTGAAAGGGTGTGCGTGTTTGCAGGCAAGGCTGCTGGATACATCGAAGCAGGCCCGCCAATCCCTGCATTGGCGGTTGTTCCTGATCCTGTGTCCCGCGTCGAGGCAGAAACCGCGCAAACCGTGCAAAAGCCGGTGTCTCGGTATGTGGCAGCGCTGAACACCGAATCCCTATCTGGCATCTCTATGGAGGTGCAAATGCGGTTGGTCGAGTGGTGGAACGTGAGCCGCCGCTCAAAGCACAAGGGCAATGCCACGTGGACCGTGGCGGCGTGGGAGGCCAGCGTCAAACGAGTCGCCGCCTTGCCTCCATCGCAACAACTGCTGCTGGCCCAAGCCGGGGTTGAACACGGCTGGCAAACCCTCAAGCCCGAATACATCAAGGACGAGCTGGCTCGGCCAACGGCTGCCGGCCGTCCCATGCCCAAAGACCCCGCGATGCTCGCCGCTCTTGAGCAATGGCCAAGCCAAACCGCCTGACGCCAGAGACGTTTCTGGCCGTGGCCGAAATGATCGCGGCCCAGCTGCGAATCAAAGAGGCCGACCGCTGGAGCCCGCACATCTGCCGGCTCAAGTTCCACAGCTTCACGTCTGAGTTCCCGGAGATCAGCGAGCCGCAGTTCATGTGGGCCGCTGAGCAGTGGATTCAAGGACTGGAGCCCAATTCCTTCAAGCGCTACCCGACCTGGAAAGAGTTGATGGCCCCGCTTTACCGGACTGAAAACGGGCTGGCCAACAGGAGCTGGGGCTTTCGCCCGGAGCTGCCTGGCTTCTGTCAGCCCACCATTGATCAACTGGCACTGCTGCCGGGGACGCCCAGCTCTGTCGTGGCGCCGCCGGACCCGCACAACGCTGAGGCCTACGTGCCGTTCCAGTCCAGCGACCACCCGTTGCTGCCACCTGCTGCCGACGAAAGCCCGGCGCTCACGCCGGAGAAGTGGGCTGACTACATCAACTGGGTGGCCCAACAAGAGGCCCAGATGGCTGATGCGTGATGGAACCGCTGATCAGCAAAGGCGAGCTGCGCAGCATCCTCGAGCGCGGCCTGCTCACCGGCAAATGGTCGGTGCTGCAGTTCAACAAAGGCGGCCCTGACGTGGTGCTGCCAAGCAAAGAGTTTCTTGATCAGCACCCGCAGTTCATGGACATGCAGTTTCGAGATCTGGCGGCATTCAAGAGGGAGGGGCACCAGTGAGCTGGGAGGACTACAGCAAAGGCCAGGCGGTCCGCTTTAGGGCCCTTGGCGGATGGATCAAGGGGCACATCGGCGAGGTCTACGACAACTCAGTTTCGGTTGTTTTCAGCCTTGGCTCAGAGGTTGCCACCACACGTGTTTACGACACCAGGAGCATCAAGCCGTGGACAGCAAAGCCCACCAAGAAAGACAAATCGACGTCGAACGATCAGCCCTTGTTCGACTGATGGAGATGGCTAGGAAGCGTTGCCATGAGGCTGAGGAGGAGGGGGCCAACTACGTCTCCACCTGGTGGGGTGGGTACGTCAGGGCCCTTGAGGAAGTGCTCGACATGGAGGGCCAGTAATGGGTTGGTCAGAACCAAAGCGGCTGCCAAGCGAAGGGCCAGAGCCAAACCTGGGCGCCGGCATCAGTCGGCCGCTGCCGTCCGAGGCGACCAGGCTTTACCGGCTGTCTGTCAAGCAGCCCGGCAAGCCTGTCCTGCGGTTGACGATCCCAGCGCCGACAAAGGCAAAGGCCATCAAGTATTGCCAGAACCGCTGGCCTGACTGCACCGTCGAGGTACTTCAATGAAACTGCTGGACACTTTGACTGAGCTGTATTGGTCGCTTGGCGAGTACAGCATTGACGACCGCCGCCGCATGAAGACGGTGGTTTACGAGCTGGCCAAGATCATTCGCACCTGGGCGCCAGACCCTGGGCAGGCCCGCATCTGCCACCTGGCTATCAACGAAGTGGCGGATCGGCTGGTCAGGGAGGTGGAGGAATGACCCACCCCATCACCCCATCGCCTGAACTGCCAATGCAGTTCCTTGGTGTGCCTTTGATACCGCCTCTGGACTGCACAGATCCGCAGTCTTGGATTGCTGAAAGGATCTATCAGATGGGCG
>JAIXOF010000216.1 GCA_027486935.1 Cyanobium sp. C1_MAG_00004
CGTCGGGCATGGGTGCGACCTCTGGCTCCGCTGGCTCCCCTGGTTCCTCGAACCTCACTTCTTTGGCTTCCGGATTCTTGCGAGGACGCCCACGCGGCCGCTTCGGCTCCTCTGGATTCTTGCGAGGACGACCCCGCGGTCGCTTTACAGGCGCGGCAGGCGCGTCTACAGGCGCGTCGGGCGCGACTTCTTGCGCGTCGGGCGCGAATTCCTGCGTATCTTGCGCGTCCGCGACCTCTTCCACGACCTCTTCCATCTCTCTTTATCTTATGGCGGACCGTATCGCGTCGTAGGACGACAGGGCGGCGTCGACGCCTCGCACCAGCCCTGGTTTGCTATGCATCAGCGCCGGCCGAGCCTTCTCGTAGAGCCCGCGAGCGGCGACGGCGCCTCCCGCGACCCCTGCCGCGATGCCCGCAGCGGCGGCCGTGTTGGCCACCTTCTGCACTGCGCGGTGCACGTTGTGCGCACGTTCGCGGAGACCGTGCAGCATCTCTCTTTACAGAATGAGGGGCAGGATGAATCGCCCCGCCGCGTAGGCCGCTTTGCCTACCTGGTAGGCCGTCGCCGCCTTGCCGCCGTAGTCCAGCGCTTTGTTCAGGGCGTTCTCGAAGTCGCGCCCGCGCAGCATGTTCTCTTTCTTTACATAGTCTGATAGGGCACGATGCTCAGCTGTACGAAGACGTATTGCGATGCGCTGACCACTGGCAGGATGGTGCCGTAGCTGTCCGTCAGGTAGATGCGGATGTTGGTCGGCACCCCGTTGTCCGGCAGCTGGATCACCTCCTGATCCGACAGCCCCACGGGACGATAGTAGACCATGTTGCCCCAGTCCGAGTCCACGGAGATCACGGCGATGATGTCGCGCATGCCGATGCTCGACAGCGTGCCGTAGTCGGAGAGCGAGGAGTGCACGTAGAGCTCCCGGAGCCCCGAGAGGTCGATGGTGCTCGTCGTGAAGGTGTTGGCGAAGGTCTGCGGCGAGGGGATCTTGCGGTTCGCGTCCTGGGGGTCTGACGTCAGGGCGGGGCCGAAGCGGTCCTTGGCCGGGTCGTACCAGACCGAGTTCACCCACTGTCGATTCCGCAGCAGATTGGCGTCGAAGATCTGCAGCAGGTGCGTGGGGCTTGCGATCGAGAGCGTGCCGGTGGTCGCGGTGAAGCTGACGGTGATGTTGGTGACGGCCTGGCCTGTCGCCGTGGACGCGCCCGAGCGCAGCGCGCTCTGGACGATCTGCGCGAAGCCCGGGCCGTCGTACTGGCCCGCCGGCAGCTTCACGGCGACGTGGTCGTGGACCGAGACCTCGGGCGCCACCAGGGAGCCCGTCCAGAGCCCGTCGGCGCTGTTGCCGAAGAGGAAGTAGCGGTTGACGCTGCGACTGTTCTGCCAGTCGTAGGGCGGGCCCTTCCACTCGTCGCGAGCCCAGGTGGGGTTCGTGATGTCCTCCAGGGACGGGAAGACGACGCGATAGCCGGGCGTCAGAATTTGATTGCTGCCCGTCGGCAAGTCGTACCGCACCGTCCAGTCCGCCCACACCGTGCGCAGGGCCGTCTGGAGGATCGTCAGCCACGTCATGGCGATGTCCAGCCCGGGAGGCAGCGTGATGATGCGATCGTCCACGAAGCCGTCGCTCAAGTTCGTCGCCCGCACGAACACGCGGTCGTTGCGCCCCGCGATGATGCCAGGCATGTTCGCCAGGTCCAGCCCGAAGTAGAGCACGTCATAGAAGTCGGCCATGACGGTGTTGAAGGCGTTCGGCATCGCGAGCTGCGAAAGCACGATGCCCATGGTGTTGTCCGTGGAGACGCCCTGCGGCAGCTGGAAGGTGAAGTCCGAGGGCGTCCCCTCGCAGTGTCGCGAGTCGATGTAAAGTTTCCTCACTGCGGAGGTCATCCCTGTTTACTTAAACGGATGGAGCCACCGAAGGTCAAGCTGCATCGCACCAAGGAGTGGAGCACGGAGCAGCCCGCCCACGAGATCCTGCCGAGCCTGCCGATGCGCGTCGCGCTCCTGGGGCCCTCGGGCTCCGGGAAGACGCAGCTGATTCAGTCCATGATCATCGACATGTACCGAACCAAGGGCGGCGGCTCGTGCTTCTCGAGGATCTACATCTGGTCGCCGTCCGTGCACGTGGACCCCGCCTGGATCCCCGTGAAGAGATTCTGCGAGACGGTGCTGCGCCAGGACGACGAGAAGGAGAAGTTTCTCTTCGACACCTTCAACCCTCTGGAGCTGGACGCCGTCATCACGACGCACAAGAAGGTCACGGCCTTGGGCAAGGAGGCCGAGTACAAGAAGCTGTGGAACGCGCTCATCATCCTCGACGACGTGGCGGACGACCCCCGCATCGCGCGCAACGAGAAGCAGATTCACGAGCTGTACTTCCGCGGGCGGCACCACAAGCTGTCGGTGCTCATCAGCACGCAGCGGTACCGCAGCATCGCGCCGCAGATTCGGACGCAGTGCACGGCGCTGTTCGTCTTCCGTCTGCGCTCGCACCTCGAGCTCGAGGCCGTGCTGGAGGAGGTCTCCGCGACCTACGACAAGAAGACCATCGCGGGCTTCTACCGCGAGGCCACGGAGGAGCCCTACAGCTTCCTGTATAATTGCTTGGAAGCCAAGAAGCCCGAGGACATGTTCTGGGAGCGCTTCGAGTACCGGCTGCTGCCCTAGAAGATCAGCAGGAAGAAACTCAGATGCGCGAGTCCTAAGCTCGAGTTCGCCGTCCAGACGGTTAGGCCCCCGCCGTTGACAGGACTATCCACGTAGACGTAGCCCCAGTTGGTGATGAGCGTAACCTGAGGATTGAAGAGCCCGCCGGCAGGGTGCGGTGGTGATATGGTCAAGATAGTTCGACCGGCTTGCGAGGTGTCTGCGGTCGGGACGACTTGCCCGCCTCGGTTGTTGACATTAGCACCGTCTACTCGGCACGACACGTACGGAATTCGCTGCACAGCGACGTTTTTGTACAGGATGTTGTCTGGCGTGATCTCGAAGAGCAGAATGTTGGACGTGGCGTTGACGTGCCGGAAGCGCCAGGTGCCGCCGAACTGCACGAAGGCCGTGCAGTTTTGTCCGCCGGTTACCGTGTAATTCGGGGCCGTGTAGTTGATATCCCCGCGCAGAATCATCGCGTGGTATTGATCGACGGATCGGATTCGTCCGTAAGCGGTCGCACCCTCGTTTGCAACGAAGTTGCTGATGTTGAGGTCGTTGTTCAAAGTCAGGACACCAGGGATTGCCGCATTGCCGGCCGCACCATCCAGAATTATTTGCCTGGCGCCCCGCCCAAGCTGCTGCGCGTTGCTGCCCCACTGGATCTGCTGCCCGTTGTCGGGGAGAGGCAGGGCGACCGCGCCTGGTAGCCATTTGAGGGTTGACCCTGCGTCGGTGTTGAGCGTAGCTAGGGCCATCCACCTCGAATCAAG
>JAIXOF010000105.1 GCA_027486935.1 Cyanobium sp. C1_MAG_00004
AGCCAACACCACGAGGTCGTCCACGCTCTCATCATTCTGGTCGTGGTCGCCGTCGTCGTCGTCGTCGTCGTCGTCGTCGTCGTCGTCCTCGCCGTCGTCGTCGTTCTCGTCGTACTCGTCCTCCTCCTCCTCCTCCTCCTCCTCCTCCTTCCCCCCGCCTCCCCGCCACGAGTACCACCGACGCGACCTCCTCCTCATTTGCCGGCCCCGCACCCTCCGCCACGGCCGCCCCAGGCGCGCCCGACCACCTTCCAAGCCCGACAGCCGCACGCACGGCATCGGCGGGGCTCGCTCCCCGGCCGACATGTGCGTCGCTCCCGTCCTCTGGTGCGTCATCTCCGCCTTCGCCCTCTTCGTGTGCATCGTGCCCTCCCTCCAGACCAACGGGCACCACCCCGAACTGGCCAAGGCCGCCTGCGTCGCGTGGCTGGCCTTGGCGTGTGCGGCGTGGGACCGCCCTCCTGCGGTTGCGCCAATCACGCCCGAGCCCTTCGCGGGCGATGCGCAGCCAGAGGGGAGCGCCGGCCTGCCCCGGGTCCCCTCGGTTCTCCTGCGCCTCGCCGAGATCCTCGCATCCTGCGCGGACTCTCTGGGCGTCGCCGTCCCCGGCGCCGGCCCAGCGGACTCGGCCCGGCAGCTGCGTGCGGCGGCTCGCAGGCGCTCGGCCGCGCGCAACTCCGAGCTCGCCCAGAAGCGCGCCGCCAAGCGCAGCGCGAATGATCCGACGACCTCGGCCGGCTCCCTGGCTTGCGTGGCTCTCGGCGCCGCCGCGTTCGCATTCCGTTCGGCGTCAACTGCGCTCCTCGTGCTCTGCGGCTTGTCGAGCTTCCTAGGACGCGTCCCCGGGGCTGTCTTTCGCACCCTTGGCGCCCTTGCGGGCCACCTCCTCCGCCTCCACGACGCGCTCGTCATCGGCTTCCTCCGCGGCGCGTTCAGCAAGGTGGACACGCGCCTTTGCAGCGACATGCGCCCTCGCAGCGGCGACTCTGTCGGCGTCAAGGTGCGCGCCCCGGACTTCGACCCCAACGCCGTCGTTGCAGATCATCCTTCGTGCGGCCGCGCGCTTGCGCTCGGGCTGCTGGGCGTCGCCTGGGCGGTTCTTGCGCTCGCCTTGGTGCTTGTCACGGTCCTGCGGGCCCTTGCCCGCGGCGCCGGCGCTCTCCTGTCGGCTTTGGCGCCTCGGATCTCCGTCGCGGCGTTGCGCTGCGGCTGGAGCCTCGTCGGCCCCGCCTACCTCTGCGCAACAGCGCACATCCTGGCGTGGGCGGAGTCGTGCGCCCGCAGAGGCCCGATGCGCTGGCTGCGCACGACCTCGTCCCCCGCATCGTCGCAGCCCACCGCGGCCCTCTGTGGGCATCGGGGCCGTACCGGCCCGCGCCTCGCCGCGCAACCTCGCAGCTGGTGCAAGCCGTTCTGGGCCCTGCCCCGCATCGTTGAGAGCTCCTTTTCCTTCTGCCTTCTCTACGCCCACGTCCTCGCGTCGGCCGCTGGCCTCCTTGTCTCTTGCGTCCTCACGGCCCTCTTCGCCCCGCCCTCTTCGCGGACCGAGCTGGTCTTGGTCGTGGTCGGCGTCGTCTCGCAGTACCACATCGCCCTCGTTTCGGAGCGTGCGGGGCTCCGTAGTATTGCCTCCTTTGCGGCCGAGCGCACGGCGGGCGCATCCGCCGACGACGCCGTGCTGACCTTCGTCGGCACCATTCTGGCGGCGGACTTGCCGTTCCGAATCCCCAACGTTGCCGGCGCTTCGGGCAAGGTGAGCGTCATCCGCGTCGACTTCCTCCCTCGGAGCCTCCTGCTGCGCTCCGAGGGGACGGCCGAGGGATCACCCGCCTCGGCCGCCGGCGCCGCAGTCGCCGGCGTGGCGGACGAAGCAACCATCTGTGCCCGCCGCGACGTGGGCGTCGTCGTCGTTTCGTCCTTCGAGCATCTTTCCCTGGCCAAGGTCGTGTACGCCATTTTCCACTCCATCCTCTACCCCCGGGGCGCCGCGCTCAATGAGACGGTGGGCTCCGTCAAGCAGCGCGTCGAGGCCGAGCTCGGCATCCCCGCGGGCCAGCAGCGGCTCGTCTGCGGCGGCTGCGAGCTCCTTGACGACGCGCGCACCCTCGCCTCTTGCGGCGCCTCGCCATCGTCCCCCCTCGTCGTCTACACCTCCGGCGCCTGTTGCTCCTCCGCCAACGCCTGTTGCTCCTCCGCCGGCGCCACGTGCTCCCATGCAGCCGACCCGTCCTCCTCTCCCGCCGGCGGTGGTAGCTCGCCCGCTGCCGCGCAGTCGTCCTCATGCCAAGCGTCCGGGGACTCGTCCGTCGTCAACGGCGCCAACGGCGGCCGCGGGCGCGTCGCACGCGGTCGTGGGCGCGCGCGAGTTCGCCTGACCGGCAACGAGGCCCGCCTCCTTCGGTTGATCAAGATCTCCATTCGGCAATTTCGAGACCTCTCCTCCCAGGCCGCAGCCGACCTCGTTCTCTTCTCGTCCTCTTCGTCCTCGCCGTCTTCCCCTTCGCCGCCTTCGCCGTCTTCCCCTGCGTCGCCTTCGCCGCCCGTGGGCACGCAGATCTTCGTCAAGACCCTCACGGGCAAGACCATCACGCTCGACGTGGAGCCTTCCGACACCATCGAGGGCGTGAAGCAGAAGATCCAGGACAAGG
>JAIXOF010000237.1 GCA_027486935.1 Cyanobium sp. C1_MAG_00004
GCACAGCAGCCGAAGCCGCTGTGCATCAAGCCATGGCTGAGGCGCCGCCCACCACTTCCAGGATTTCCTGGGTGATCGCCGCCTGACGGGCCTTGTTGTAATCAAGGGTCAGGGATTTGGCCAACGCCTTGGCGTTGTCACTGGCATTGTTCATGGCCGTCATACGGCTGGCCAGCTCCGATGCAGCAGCTTCCTGCAGGGCCCGCAACAACTGGTTTTCCAGATAGAGGGGCAGCAGCGCATTCAGCAGCTGATCGGGGCTCTGCTCAAAGACAACGTCTGAAGGCAACGCCGGGGTCTGGTTGGCTGCCGTACCGGCCTCGACCACGAGTTGACCTTCACGGGTGGTGAGCCGGAAGATCTCATCATCCGGGGCGGCAATGCCCTGGGGGTCAAGGGGCAGCAGGGTCTGGGATACGGGCTTGGAACTCACCAGGTTGATGAACTTGGTGTAGATGATCTCGACCCGATCGGTAGCGCCACCAAGAAATTCAGCCAGGATTTCGTTGGCAATACCCATGGCTTCAGAGGCCTTGGGCACCTGATCGAGGCCCGTGAACGTAGCCCGAATCGTGTACTGGGAGGCGCGATTCTGGAAGTAGGTGATGGCTTTACGGCCGATCAACACCAGATCAACGCTGTAACCCTCAGCCTTCAACTGAGCATGACGCTGCTCAGTGCGCTTGATGATGTTGGCGTTGTAACCACCACAGAGACCGCGATCACCGGTGACGGCGAGCAGGGTGATGGTTTCGACGGGGCGCTCCTCCAGCAGGGGGGCACCCACATCTTCAAAGCGCATGCGGGACTGGAGGTTTTCCAGGATCCGCGCCAGCCGGTCAGCAAACGGACGGCTGCGCAACACCTGCTCCTGGGCACGACGCACCTTGGCAGCTGCCACGAGACGCATGGCCTCGGTGATCTTGCGGGTGTTCTTGACCGAGCTGATCCTGTCGCGGATCTCCTTGAGATTGGCCATGGATGGGGATCTCCGAGGGTAAAAGCGTCAGATTCAGGCGGCAGCCAGCATCGAAGACTTCACTTCGTTGATGGCATCTTTAAGCATGGCTTCAGCCTCATCACCCAGCTGCTTCTCGGACATCACCTTGGTGATGAAGTCAGGCTTGTTGGACTTCAGGTATTCGCGCAGTTCACGGCAGAACTGAACGACCGATTCCACGGGCACCTCATCGATCAGGCCCTTGACGCCGGCATAAACGACGGCCACCTGCTCAGCCAGGTTCAGGGGGCTGAACTGGGGCTGCTTGAGGATCTCACGCAGGCGCTTACCACGCTGCAGCTGGGACTGGGTGGCAGCATCCAAGTCAGAGGCGAACTGGGAGAACGCAGCCAGTTCGTCGAACTGGGCCAGTTCCAGCTTCAGGGTGCCGGCAATCTTCTTGATGGCCTTGGTCTGGGCAGCACCGCCAACGCGGCTCACAGAGATACCGACGTTGATGGCGGGACGCAGGCCCGAGTTGAACAGATCGGAGCTGAGGAACACCTGACCATCGGTGATCGAAATCACGTTGGTGGGGATGTAGGCCGAGACGTCGCCGGCCTGGGTTTCGATGATCGGCAGAGCGGTCATCGAGCCCTTGCCCATGGCATCGCTGAGCTTGGCGGCGCGCTCGAGCAGACGGCTGTGGCAGTAGAACACGTCGCCGGGGTAGGCCTCACGACCGGGGGGACGGCGCAGCAGCAGCGACATCTGGCGGTAAGCCTGGGCCTGCTTGGTGAGGTCGTCGTAGATCACCAGGGTGGCCTTGCCCTTGTACATGAAGGACTCGGCAATGGCGGCGCCGGTATAAGGAGCCAGATACTGCAGGGCTGCCGACTCGGAAGCGTTGGCCGCAACCACGATGGTGTAGTCAAGGGCGCCTTTCTCGCGCAGCACTTCGACCACGTTGGCGACCGAGGCTGCCTTCTGACCGACGGCGACGTAGACGCAGACGACGTCTTCGCCCCTTTGGTTGATGATCGTGTCAATCGCGATGGCGGTCTTGCCGGTCTGGCGGTCGCCGATGATCAGCTCGCGCTGGCCGCGGCCGATAGGAATCATGGCGTCGATCGCCGTGATGCCGGTCTGCATCGGCTCGTGCACCGACTTGCGCTGGATGATGCCAGGCGCCATCGACTCGATCAGCCGGGTGTCGGTGGTCGCGATGTCACCCTTGCCGTCGATCGGCTGACCGAGCGAGTTGACCACGCGACCCAGCATCGCGTCGCCCACGGGGACAGCGGCAATCTTGCCGGTGGCCTTGACGGTGCTGCCTTCCTGAATGCCGCGGCCCTCGCCCATCAGCACGATGCCGACGTTGTCGTCCTCGAGGTTGAGGGCAATGCCCTCGGTGCCGTCTTCGAACTGAACGAGTTCACCGGCCATGACCTGCTGCAGGCCATAGACCCGGGCGATGCCATCGCCGATCTGCAGCACGGAGCCAACGTTGCTGACAGACACAGACTTGTCGTAGTCCTCAATCTGCTGTTTGAGGATGGCGCTGATCTCGTCGGGGCGGATGGAAACCATGGGATGAAGTCCCTCAGGGGGAGCCGATGGGGGAGGAGGCGGGGAAGGGGTGGGGGAAAGCGCAGCCGGAGAAGGCGTCAGACCTTGGCCAGGGCAAGTCCGAGGCGACGGACCTGTCCGGCAAGGGACGCATCGATCACCTGGGAGCCCAGGTTGACGACAAATCCACCGATCAAGGTGGGGTCGACGCTCAGCTCGAACTCAACGGCCTGGGTGCCGGCAATGGCCTGCACTTTCTGATTGAGTTGGGCCTGCTGCTCATCGCTCAGGGGTGTGGCCGAAGAGACTTTGGCCAATGTGATCTGGCGAAGCTCGCGGTAGAGCTCGAGAAAGCGCTCGAGCACGGCATCGAGAACGGCGATCCGCTGGCGGTCGGCCAACAGCTTGAGCAGGTTGTGGACAGACGCCGTCACCTGACCGTCAAACAGTGCAGACAGAGCAGCCTTCTTGGCTTCTGGTTCCAGTACGGGCGATGCCATCGCTTCACGCAGCTGGGCACTGCTGTTCCACAGGACCAGAAGTTCACGCGCCTGGGTGGCGACGGTGTCGGTCTCCTGGCGGGATTCAGCCACCTGAAGCAACGCTTCGGCGTAAGGGGTGGCAAGGGAATTGAGGAGTGGCATCAGGAGTTCCCCAGATTGGCGATGGACGTGTCAAGCAGACGGACCTGAGCCTCGCTGTCCAGCTTGCCGGGCAACACCTTGAGAGCCTTTTCGATGGCCTGGCGTGCCGCCTCGCGGCGAAGAAGATCAGTGACGCGGGCCGCTTCAGCATTCAGATCGGCGACGGCCTCCTGCTTGAGCCTCGCCATCTCTTCAATCGTGCGCAACTCGCTATCAGTGCGGATGGCAGCCGCACGGGCCTTGCCATCGGCGCGAATTTGCTCGGCCTTGAGCTGAGCCGCGGCGAGGTCCTGCTGGGCCTGGGCCAACGCTGCCGAAGCCTGACTCAAACGCGTTTCCGCATCCTGAAGCTCAGCCAGGATGGCTGTGCGTCGGCGCTCGAGGATTCCACCGAGAAAACCCCTCAGAAACCAGACCAGGACCCCGATCACGATGACCAGGTTGATCAGGTTGGTGTCGAGGATGTTGGTGTTGAGGCCGAACCCCCCGCCATGGGCGAACAGGGGCATCGTGGTGAGAAGAGCAATCATTGGGCTGCCAGGAGACGGTTGACGATCAGATCACCGAGGCGGTCCGACTCTTTGCTGAGGGCAGCCAAAGCCTGTTCACGCTGCGATTCGATTTCGCGGCGGGCATGATCCCTGGAGGCATTGGCATCAGCCTGCGCCAGGGCAAGGGCTTCGCGATACAGCTTGTCGACCTCCTGCTCAGCCTCGACGATGAGCTGCTGGGCTTCCTGACGAGCACCCTTGAGCTGCTCTGCCAGATCGGCTTCGAGACGTTGCACCTGAGCAAGCTTCTGCTTGGACTCGGTGCGGCTGAGGTTGATGAACCCCTCACGATCCTCAACGACCCGACCAACCGGACGGAAGAAGAGGGCATTCAGCAAAAAGGTAAGTACAACCACCTGAACTGCCATCAGGGGCAGGGTGGCGTCGAGGTCAAACAGACCTCCTTCTGGTGCGCTGGTGGCCGCACCGGCAGTGGCAAGCAGGAGCCAGCTGGTCATCGCAGGAGAGCGCTGGAGGTTGGTGGATTCATCAGCGGATCAGGGAGATCCGCAAGCTGTGAATCGGCAGCAGGGGCATCCGCGTGGCGGTGCCCCCATCAGCTGGGGAGATCAGGCCTCGAGAAGGCGACCTCCCCGGTCCGAAATCAGCCGGCGAAGGGGTTCGCGAACAGCAGCACCAGAGCCACCACCAGGCCGTAGATGGTCAGAGCTTCCATGAAGGCCAGGGAGAGCAGCAGGGTGCCGCGGATCTTGCCTTCGGCTTCGGGCTGGCGCGCAATGCCTTCCACAGCCTGACCGGCTGCGGTGCCCTGGCCGATACCAGGACCAATGGCAGCCAGGCCCACGGCCAGAGCGGCGGCCAGAACGGAAGCGGCAGAGGTCAGTTCACTCATGGGTGGAAACCTGTTGGGAAGGAGGGTGGTTTGAAGGAGTTGAAGCGCAGGGAGAGCGCGGAATCGGCGAAGCGCGCCCGGGACACTCCCAAGGGGAGCGGGCCCGGTTCCACCCGGACCTGCGCGCGACGAGTTTGCCAGATCGCCGGAACGCGATCAGCTGACGATCGGATCAGTGGTGCTCTTCGTGGACAGCCTCACCGATGTAGTTAGCGGCGAGGGTCGCAAAGATCAGGGCCTGGATCGCACTGGTGAACAGGCCCAGGAACATGGCCGGCAGGGGAACGATGACCGGCACCAAAAACGCCAGCACCCCCACCACCAGTTCATCGGCAAGGATGTTGCCGAACAGACGGAAGGACAGTGAAAGCGGCTTGGTGAAATCTTCGATGATCTTGAACGGGAGCATGATCGGGGTTGGCTCCACGTAGTACTCGAAGTAACGGAGGCCCTTGCGGCTCAATCCCGCGTAGAAATAAGACAGTGAGACAAGCAACGCCATCGCCACGGTTGTGTTGATGTCGGCCGTGGGAGCCCCGAGTTCACCATTGGGAATCTCGATCAACTTCCAGGGGATCAGGGCGCCTCCCCAGTTGCACACGAAGATGAACAGGAAGAGGGTACCGATGAAAGGAAGCCAATCGCGGTAAGCCTTTTCACCAATCTGCTCGCGGGCCAGATCGCGGATGTAGGTCCACAGAAACTCGAGCAGGTTCTGAACACCTTGCGGGTCGCGCTTCATCGAGCGGGTACCCACCACAACCAAGGCAAGCAGGGCCCCGATGACCACCCACGAACTCAGAAAAACCTGGCCGTGGAGATGGAAATTGCCGAGATGCCAGTAGAACTGTTTGCCGACTTCCAACTCGGCGAGGGGAAGCAACTGAGGCAGCGGAACCATGGGGTCTGGGTGGTTCAGGGGGCAAGGAACGCCTGCAGCAACAGCGCAGGCTTGTACAGCACAAATCCAGCTAGGGCTGGCAGGAGCTGCAGAGCGGGGACACGGGCACAGACGATGACCAGCAATGCCGGGACCAGAATCTGAAACCGGCCGACAGAACGGGAATCAGTTCCCAACCTGGCGACGCTGCGGGCCAGTAAACGCAAATAGAGCAATCCACAGCTGGCTCCGAAGAGCAGACTGCAGGCCGCCACACTCCCAAATCGAAGCCAGGTGAGCAGGCTCACCAGAGCCGACAGGGCCAGGGTCGCCAGCAACAGCCTTCGCTGCAGACGTTGGTAGTCCTCCATTGGACTGGAGGCCGCCACGTCAGCCGCATCGGCCGGCACGGTGCCCGGCGTGGAGCCGGTGTCAGCGGCCAGGGTTGCCTGCAAGCTTGCCCGGTGCGAAAAGCGCGCGGAATCTATCACGGAGACCCCAGAGCGCAGTTGCCCCAAGCCGTTTCAGCTGTCAGGCCCCAACCGCTCGCAACAACAACACCCGCTGCTTCAAGAGCTGCCTGGCGCGACCGCAACGCTCGGCAGCATCCTGATCCAGGGGCAGGGCTGCAAGGGGCAGCCCGGGATGCTGGTCCCAGGCCTGCAGCAGCGCCAGATCACCGGTCTCGAGCGTCAGGGGCATCAGGTCGGGGCCGAACAGCTC
Organism: Cyanobium sp. C1_MAG_00004; assembly: GCA_027486935.1. GTDB lineage: Bacteria > Cyanobacteriota > Cyanobacteriia > PCC-6307 > Cyanobiaceae > RGUW01. The sequence continues at coordinate 6,161 of JAIXOF010000237.1, forward strand.
GGTCGAAGGCCAGCCCCAGAGGCAGCGGTTGCGCTCGCCATGCGCCTGCAGCAGAACCCCATCCTGGCTCCAGTCGGGAGGGGAGACCTGGCCCTTGGTCAGAAAAAACTCCAGATGACTGATGTCGGGGTCCAGCTCCTCGACCAGGCGCCAGCGCTCCAAATCACCCAATCCCATGGCCCGCTCGAGCAAGTCGCCCTGCAGCAGGCGGGCCGGGTTCCAGACCTCCGGATTGGAGAAGCCGGCAAACGTCAGACCACTGCCAGCAACGAAGGCCAGCAGACGTTCGATCGAATAGCTGCACTCCTGCGGATGCAGGTACATGTCGGCAAAATTGGCGTCCGCCGTCGTGTCCAGGGCCCAGCGCTGCTGGTGATGGCGGCGCAAACGGTTCGTCTCGGGGAGGGTGGCGAACAGCTCTCGCCCCAACCGCAGCCCCTCGGCGCCGGTGCCGACCCCCAGCAGATTGAGGGCTCGCTGGGTGCGCTGAATCTCCCAACGGCCCCCATCGGCGTACAGAAACAGATGCAGCACCCCGCCGGGGCGCAACCGCGCAGCCAGGGCTTCGAGGCCCGCCTCGGGCTGGTGCAGGTGATGAAGCACACCGACCGAGTTGATGTAATCGAACGAACCTTCACCGTCCAGATCCAGGAGGCTGCGCTGCTCGATGCGCAGATCCTGAACCTGGTGGGCAGCCCCCGAACGGCGGCAGCGCTCGCGTGCCACCGCCAGAGCACCGGCACTGATGTCCACCGCCAACACGCTGCTGCCGGGATTGAGATGGCAGAGGTAATCGCTGCTGACACCGGTGCCGCAGCCGGCATCGAGGATCCGCCAGCGGCGGGGAGCCCCATCCGCGGGAAGGCAGCCGTGGACGAAAGCCCAGGCGCTGTCGACGCACCAACGCCAGTTGTATCCCGGGGGTGGGCCGTCCTGAAGCGGATCCCCCGGATAGGGGAATCGGTCATAGAACGCGCTCACCACAGGTGTGGCGGCATCGCTGGGAAGGGCAGGCGGCACAACGTTGATGCTGTTGCCGGCGAGCTTTTCATGGAACCCCGCCCGGAAACGGACCGGGCTGCAAACATTTGTTCATGCGCTCCCGGTGGGCCTTGGGGCCAGCCGTAACGTGTCCCAGCCCGGTTCGCTCCTGTCAATGACCGTGACCGCCAGCAGCGGCAGCCCCAGGGTCAGCCCCCAGCGCTACGACACCCTGCCGCTCTCCAGCGTCCGTCAGGCCGAACAACAGGATCGTTTTCCAGACCGGGGTGAACTCGACAACCTGGTCACCTTCTTTCAGAGCGGCAACCTGCGGGTTGAGGCCGCTCGCCGGCTGTCAGCCAATGCCACCGCGATCGTGGCCAAGGCTGCCAACCGCATCTTTGCCGGTGGAACCCCGCTCTCGTACCTGGATCTGCCCGAGAGCGCCGCGGCCGATGCTTCGGCAACCCCTCTGGCTGCGGACGAAGCTGCCTTTGCCCAATCGGTGCAGACGTTCAGCGGCACCGCAGCCAGTGGCGGCGGCAATTTTCTGACCCGCCTGCTCGAAGGTGCCGGCGGCGACGCCGATGTGCGCGTGATCCTGCCGACCGGGTTCAGCCCGATCAGCGTGGCCCGTTACGGCAATGACCGGATGCGCAAGTCACTGCGCGACATGGCGTGGTTCCTGCGCTATGTCGGCTACGCGGTGGTTGCCGGCGATCCCAGCATCCTGGCGGTCAACACCCGTGGCCTGCGCGACGTTCTCGAGAAGGCCTGTTCCCTGGCTGCCACCAACGTGGCGCTGCAGGAGATGCGTGCCGCATCTGCCGCCCTGTTCAAGGACCAGCCCCAGGCCCGCCAGCTGGTGATCGATTGCTTCAACGTGCTGCTGCAGGAGCTGGCGGTGCCGATGCCGTCGACCCGCCAGCGTCTCGGCAGCCCCGTCAACCAGGGTCTGCAGCTGCCCGCCACCTATGCCCTGGCCGCCGAAGGTCGCCAGCGCTACGTGATGAAACCCCGCATGAGCGGGGCCCAGAAGGCCGAGGTGATCCGTGCTGCCTACCGGCAGGTGTTCGAGCGCGACATCGCCAAGGCCTACAGCCAGACTCCCTGTCCGGTCGAAGCCACCCAGGTGCGCCAGGGCGACATCTCGATGCGCGAATTCATCCGTGCCCTGGGCCGCAGCAAGGAGTACCGCAACCAGTTCTATGCGCGCTTCTCCAACAGCCGCGCGGTCGAGCTGGCCTTCCGCCATTTCCTCGGCAGGGGCATCAGTTCGCGCGAAGAGTTCACCTACTACTTCGACATCGTCTCAGCCCAGGGCCTGCCCGGCCTGGTCGACTGCCTGGTGAACTCGATCGAGTACGCCCGGGTGTTCGGTGAAGAGACGGTGCCCTACTTGCGAGACCTGGGCGAAGAGGCCCAGGAGAGTGCCGGATGGGGATCAAACCGCAAGCTGTTCCGCTTCAGCGCTCCGTTTGAAGGGGCACCCCAGTACGTCACTCTCTACGCCTCTTACCGTCAGGCCTTCCCTGATCAACATGCCTACGGCGGCGGCAATGACCCGCTGGCACTGAACTACGGAGCGATCTTTCCATCGGGTACCGCTTCGGTGGCCACCCGCCCGGCTCCGGTTCCCTACGACAGCCGCAGGATTCTGATCGGCAATGGCATCGCCCAGCCCGGGCAGATGGACAGCCCCCAGTTCCGTTCAGCCCAACCCCGTCGGGTCGGCCCCAGGGTGGTTCGACTTCAGCAGATCGCCACCGGGGGCAATTCAGTGCCCCGCCGCAGCGGTCAGCCCAGTGTTCGCAACACCGAAGCCAGCACCCAGGCGGTGATCCGCGCCGTCTATGCCCAGGTTCTGGGCAACGCTGGCTACGCCGGAGAGCGCAACACCGTCGCCGAGATCAAGCTGGAGAACGGCGACATCTGCCTGCGCGATTTCGTGCGCCAGGTGGCCCGCAGCGATGCCTTCCGGCGCCGTTACTGGAGCGGTCTATACATCACCAAGGCGATCGAGGTGATGCATCGGCGTCTGCTGGGCAGGCCCACCTTTGGCCGCTGGGAAATCGATGCCTACTTCGACACCGCCGCCCGCAAGGGTTTCTATGGCGTCGTCGAGGCCATGCTGAACAGCCGCGAGTACACCAGCTGCTTTGGCGAGGACACCGTCCCCTACGAGCGCTTCATCACCCCTGCCGACCGCAATGCACGCCGGGTCCCGGCGCTGCGCAGCCGCTTCAACCCGGGCGCCTATGCCGACCCGGCCAGGGTGCGGCCTGATGTCAGTGCCGGCCAGCAGCTCAGGACCACCGGTGATCTCACCGACCGCAACCTGCCCAACCAGCGGCGGGTGATCGTGGGCGGCTGGTCAGCCAAGCTCAGCGGCGGCCAGGTCCAACCCAAGCCCCAGGCCACGACCAATGGTCCCGCCAGCATCCGTGAGCTGCCGCTGCCAAGCCGCCGCTGGCGTCCCACGGGCACACCCCAATGGCGCGGCGCCCCGACCACCACGGGCCCGGCTCCCACTCTGGGTCAACCTCTTGTCCAGGCTGGAGGCTGGAGCGCCACGGTCAGCAGCGGTGCAACCGGGCTCGCCCGCCAACCCGGTCAGGCCATGGTCTCGGCCCTGAAACCGGCCCAGCCCCAAGGGTTTTCCCGTCGCCGCAGCCTCGGCAAGTCGATCCAACTTCCCGCTGGTGCCACCACCGCCCAGGTTCAGGCAGCCATCGATGCGGCCTACCGGCAGCTGTTGAACAGAGTGCCCCTGGCCGCTGAACGCCTGGGCGATGCCGAGTCACAACTGCGCGATGGACAGCTGAGCATGGCCGGCTTCATCGCCAGAGTGGCCACCAGTGACCTGTTTACCCAGCGCCTCAACCGCATGGCCCCGCTGCGGGCCGCTGCCGCAGCCTCCCTTGCCCTGCTTGGTCGGGCCGCTCAGCCTGCCGAAACCAGCCGTTTTCTGTCACTGCGGGTCCGGTCTGGTTTGCGGACCGCGATCGAGGACTTGCTCAACAGCGCCGAGTATGGTCAGTCCTTCGGACAGGATCAGGTCCCTTACCTCAAGGGCATGAACACAGCCGATGGCATCCCCCTGAGCACGGTCAATCGCACCGCCAGCCTTTACAGCGGCAATGGAGGTCTGACACCGAAGCCCAACGGCGCCATCTGAACCAGCTGCAGGATCCAAACCTGCAACGTCACAACACGGCCTCACCAGCAACCATCCCTGAAACAAATTTTCAGGGGTGGTTTTTGTTGTTGGGTGGACGAAATTGCAGGCATCGATTGTCACACGCTGCAATGAGGAGCACAGTCATTCAGGCCTGCGAATCAACCAGCTTCTGAGCTGGGACAAGACGGGACCCTGGCCAGCAAAATCCCTTGCGCGCCAAGGGCTCTGACGAACAAAGGGGCCGTGAAGAACTGTTACCGCCGGCAGGGGGAGTGGTGGGCTCTGCCACAGAATGATTCGGCGATCGGGAACACCGATCCTCCCTTACCCACCGGATACCGGTCTCCGTCAAGGTGACCGCTTGTTTCGAGGCAGAACTGCATGAGCATCGTCTCCAACTCGATCATCAACGCGGACGCCGAAGCCCGCTATCTCAGCCCTGGCGAACTCGACCAGATCAAATCGTTCGTGGCTGCCGGCCAGCGCCGTGTGCGCGTCGCCCAGGTCCTGAGCGAGAGTCGCGAACGCATCGTCAAGACCGCAGGCGGAGCTCTGTTCCAGAAGCGCCCCGATGTCATCTCCCCTGGCGGCAATGCCTACGGCGAGGAAATGACCGCGTCCTGCCTGCGGGACATGGACTATTACCTCCGCCTTGTGACCTACGGATTGGTTGCGGGTGATGTCACCCCGATCGAAGAGATCGGCATCATCGGCGCCAAGGAGATGTACCGCTCCCTGGGCACTCCCCTCGAGGCAATGGCCGAGTCCGTTCGTGAAATGAAGAACGTGGCCATGGGCCTGCTGACCGGTGCCGATGCTGAGGAAGCCGGTTTCTACTTCGACTACGTGGTCGGCGCCCTCTCCTGAGGCTGCACGCTCCCCTTCCTTACAACGCCTAACAGCAGAACTCATGCAAGACGCCATCACCAACGTCATCAATCAGGCCGACGTTCAGGGCCTGTATCTTGACGGTTCCGCCATGGGCCGCCTCGAGCAGTACTTCGCCAGTGGCGAACTGCGGGTTCGGGCTGCAGCCACCATCAGCGCCAATGCCTCGGCCATCATCAAAGACGCCGTTGCCAAGTCGCTCCTGTATTCGGACATCACCCGTCCGGGCGGCAACATGTACACCACCCGTCGCTATGCAGCCTGCATCCGCGACCTGGACTACTACCTGCGCTACGCCACCTACGCCATGCTGGCTGGTGACACCTCGATCCTCGACGAGCGCGTCCTGAACGGCCTCAAGGAGACCTACAACTCCCTGGGCGTTCCCATCGGCGCCACTGTGCAGTCGATCCAGGCCATGAAGGAAAGCACCGCTTCCCTGGTTGGTCCTGATGCCGGTCGTGAAATGGCCGTCTACTTCGACTACATCTGCTCCGGGCTCGGCAACTGAGCGCCGCACACTCTGTTTGAGGATTATCCATGCGGCTCTTTAAAGTCACGGCCTGCATCCCCTGCCCCGAAAAGGTGCGCAGCCAGCGTGAGCTTCAGAACACCTACTTCACCAAGTGGGTTCCCTACGAAAGCTGGTTCGCTGAGCAACAGCGAATCATGAAGCAGGGGGGCAAGATCCTCAAAGTCGAATTGGTCACCGGTCGTCGTCAGCAAAGCTGTGGCAACTGATCCAAGTTCGTTTTGAACACCAGGACCCGGCTCTGCCGGGTCTTTTTGTGTCTGCCCCTCGACAAGGGAGCCGCCATGGCTCTCAATAGGTCGTTCACCCCCCACTCCGTGGTCCGAACCGCAGCGTCAGTGCCAAGCCGGACAGACATCCGCTCCGCTGCCAGCACACCCGGTTTCCGGCTGTCGCTACCGATCCCATGGCATCTCTGGCCTGCCGAGGCTCGCCTGTTGCTGGCGATGGTGGCCCTATGGAGCCTGGTGGGCGTGCTGGTGCTGACCTCGGCCAGCTGGTGGGTGGCCGAACGGGAAATGGGCGATGCCGCCTACTACCTCAAGCGACAACTGATCTGGATGGGGGTCAGCTGGTCCCTGCTGTGGCTGGCTCTGCGCACCAGCATTCGCCGCTGGCTGCAGCTGTCCCCCATGCTGCTGCTTGTGGGTGTGCTGCTTGTGGCGGCGACCCTGGTGGTGGGCAGCACGGTTAATGGGGCCAGCCGCTGGCTCGTGCTGGGGCCAATCCAGCTGCAACCCTCCGAGCTGATCAAACCCTTTGTGATCCTGCAGGGAGCAGCCCTGTTCGCCCACTGGAAACGCATCAGTTCTGACCAAAAACTGCTCTGGCTGGGCGTGTTTGGGGCACTGATCCTGTTGATCCTCAAACAGCCCAACCTCAGCACCGCAGCCTTGACCGGGATGCTGCTGTGGCTGATGGCCCTGGCCAGCGGCATCTCACTGCCACTGCTGCTGGGCACGGCGGGGACAGGGGTCCTGGTCGGGGTGACCAGCATCCTCAGCAACGACTACCAGCGGACGCGGGTCACCTCCTTTCTCAACCCCTGGATCGACGCCCAGGGCGACGGCTATCAGCTGGTGCAGAGCCTGATGGCGATCGGCTCCGGTGGAGTGCTGGGCGAGGGGTTCGGACTGTCGACCCAGAAGTTGCAGTACCTGCCGATCCAGTCCACCGACTTCATCTTTGCGGTCTTTGCCGAGGAATTCGGTTTCATCGGATCGGTGGTGCTGTTGCTGTTTCTCTTGCTGTTCGGGTTTGTCGGTCTGAGGGTTGCCATCTCCTGCCGCAGCAACCAACAGCGACTGGTTGCGATCGGCTGCACGACGCTGCTGGTTGGCCAGGCGATTCTCAACATCGCCGTGGCCAGCGGCGCCATGCCGACCACCGGGTTGCCGCTGCCGATGATCAGCTACGGCGGCAACTCGTTGATGGCGAGCCTCTTGATCGCAGGGCTGTTGATGCGCTGCAGCCTGGAATCAAGCGGCCTGACCGGCGGCCGGCGGCGCGGCCCCAGACCCGCGCGTTGAGGCGATAAGCTGCCGGCGATGGCAAGCACCGCGCCCGTTCTGGCTGACTGGGCTCGACAGGCAGAAATATTGTTGCAGAGCTCACTCGGGGCCCCCGGTCCGGTGACCCTTGCCGTGGTCTTTGCTGCGGGTCTGCTGACCAGCCTGGGTCCCTGTTCGCTGTCGCTGCTGCCGGTGACCCTGGCCTACCTGGCTGGCTTTGCTGACGAACAACCGGCCTGGCAACGGAGCCTCAGCTTCGTGGTCGGCATCGTGCTGGCGTTGATGGGGCTCGGCCTGAGCAGCGCCCTGCTCGGCCGCATCTACGGGCAGATTCCAGGACTGGTACCGGTGCTGGTGGCGCTGTTGGCCGTGGTCATGGGCCTGCAACTGCTAGGTGTGATCCGCCTGCGGCTGCCGGCGGGGCCCGATCCAGAACGCTGGCGCCGATCGGTGCCGACGCCCCTAGCCCCGATCGCGGCGGGATTGGCCTTCGGCCTGGCCGCCACCCCTTGCACCACGCCTGTGCTGGCGGTGCTGCTGGGCTGGATGGCCCAGGCGGGACGGCCCCTGATGGGAACCCTGTTGCTGGCCAGCTTTGGTGCGGGACAGGTCATGCCGCTGCTGCTGGCCGGAACGGCTGCCGCCAGCCTGCCGAAGCTGCTCGACCTGCGGGCCGCCGGCCGTTGGGTTCCCCCGATCAGTGGGGTGCTTCTGTTGCTGTGCGGCGGGCTCACCCTTGCCGCCTACTGGCCATGAAAATCCTGCAACGGCTGCTGGCCGTGATCTCGGACCTGCGGCTGGCGATCGGGCTGCTGGTGGTGATCGCCATCGCCAGCGGGGTCGGCACCGCCATCCCGCAGCAGGAAGCCGAGGACTTCTACCACCAGCTGTACGACCAACAACCCTGGCTGGGGTTGGTCAACGGCGGTTGGGTGCTGCGGCTGCAGCTCGATCACATCTACAGCAGCTCCTGGTTTCTGGCGCTGTTGGCAGCCCTGGGGCTGGCCCTGCTGGTCTGCAGCTGGCGCCGCCAGTGGCCTGCGTTGCAGGCAGCCGTGCGCTGGGTGGATTACAGCCAACCCCGGCAGCTCAGCAAGTTGAGCGTGGCCCAGACCCTGAATTGCAGCGCCCCCTGTGGCCAACTGGATGCCCTTGAGGCACTGCTGCGCCGGCAGGGATGGCAACTGCGGCGCCAATCCGAACGGCTGGCGGCCCGCCGCGGCATCGTTGGCCGGATCGGCCCCCTGCTGGTCCATGCCGGTCTGGTGCTGCTGCTGGTGGGGGCGGCCTGGGGCAGCCTGGCCGGACAGCGCAGCGAGCAGTTTCTGGCGCCGGGTCGCAGCCTGGAACTGCTCGATCGTCGGGGCCACAGCCAGCTGACGCTCGCACTGGACAGTTTTGCGGTCCAGCGCGATCCCGCCGGCAGGCCTGAGCAGTTCAGCTCACAGCTGCGGCTGCTGCAACCGTCCGAGGGCGAAGCCGGCGACGACGGGACCCTGCTCAAGACTGCTGCGATCAGTGTCAATCACCCGCTGCGGTTTCGCGGCATGACGCTGTATCAAGCCGATTGGGCCCTGGCGGCCATCGGGGTTCGGCTTGGCAGGAGCCCCGTGCTCGAGCTGCCGCTGCAAAGTTTTCCCCAGTTGGGCGAGCAGATCTGGGGCCTGGTGCTGCCCACCCGCCCGGATGGCAGCCAACCGGTGCTGCTGCTGCTGAGCAGCGAGGCGGGCCCGGTTGACGTGTTTGGCGCCGATGGGCGGTCCCTGGGGCAGCTCAGCATCGGCGGCGATCCGCTCGAGGTGGACGGCCTGCCGATCCGGGTCGCCTCGGTGCTGCCGGCCAGCGGCATCCTGCTCAAGCGGGATCCAGGGGTGCCCCTGGTCTATGGCGGTTTCGGACTGGCGTTGGCCGGCGGTGCCCTGAGTCTGGTGGCAACCCGTCAGCTCTGGGCGATCAGCGAAGGCAGCGGCAGCGAAGGTCGGCTGCACGTGGCGGGTCTGTGCAATCGCAACCTGACCGCCTTTGCCGGTGAGCTGCCGCAGCTGCTGCAACAGCTCTAGCCCAGTCCAGCACTGGGGTCAGCAGGGCAGGCGACTGCCGTGGCTCACCCTGACGACCGTATGAACGTTCCCGCGCGGATGGAAGTCCGCCTCGAGCTGCATCCACTGGGGATCGCAGGCCTGGACCAGGTCATCGAGAATCCGGTTGGCCACCTCTTCGTGGGAAATGCTGCGGTCGCGATAACTGTTGATGTACAGCTTGATGGCCTTGAGCTCGAGCACCCGGGGACCGGGCTGATAGAGCAGGCGCATCACCGCAAAATCGGGATAACCCGAAAAGGGACATTTGCAGGTGAATTCGGGCAGTTCGATCGAAACCTCGTAGGAGCGCCCAGGCCGCGGGTTGTCAAAGCAGATCAGTTCGGCTTCGGCAATGGCACGTTCGCCGTACAGCGGAGTGAGGGTCTGGGCGGCAGGAATCGCGGTCACGTCAAATTGAAACCAACTGCAACTGTAAGCAGCGGCATCCAACTGCTGCGCAGCGCTCCTGGCCGAAAAGCAGTAACAATGGCTACGTCTGCAGGATCCAGGCTCGGGTGAGATGGCCCTGCCAGTCCAACCACTGACCGCCCAGCTCCCATGAAAAAAGTCGAGGCCATCATTCGCCCCTTCAAGCTCGAGGACGTCAAGATCGCCCTGGTCAATGCCGGCATCGTGGGCATGACCGTCAGCGAAGTGCGCGGCTTTGGCCGTCAGAAAGGCCAGGTGGAGCGTTACCGGGGTTCGGAATTCACGGTCGAGTTTCTGCAGAAGCTCAAACTCGAAATCGTGGTCGATGACGACAAGGTCGACACTGTGGTGAGTGCGATTCAGGATGCGGCTCGCACCGGCGAAATCGGTGACGGCAAGATCTTCGTCAGCAACGTCGATGCCGTGATCCGCATCCGCACCGGTGAGGCCGGCAGCGCGGCGATCTGACCGCTCAGGACCCGGGCTCAGGGGGACGTCAGGGTCTGTGCGACCAGCTCGGCAATGTGCCCTGAGGTCAGGGCAAGCCCTGGTGTCGGCGTTGGCGTCACCAAGCCATCGGGCTGCAACCACAGCAGATACTCGTGATTGCCCGCCGGTCCTGTGATCGGCGAGGCGATCAACCCGGCGGCAACCAGCCCCAGTCCCTGGGCGGTCTCGATCACCCCTTCAATCGCCTCACGGTGGGCGACGGGATCGCGCACCACACCACCCTTGCCGACACGCTCGCGACCCACTTCAAACTGGGGCTTGATCAGCAGAATCAGGTCGCGACTGCTCTGCCCGCCGAGCGGCTGCATCAACCCCAGCAGGGCCGGCAGGACAAGGGCCAGCGCGATAAAAGACACATCGGCCACGGCCAGATCAGGGCGCGGTGCCTCTGGGCTGAACAACTGCTCGGGCGTCAGGTGGCGCAGGTTGGTGCGTTCCTTGAGCACCACCCGTGGATCGCTGCGCAGGCTCCAGGCCGTCTGCCCATAGCCCACATCGACCCCATAGATGAGGCTGGCACCCGCCTGCAGAAGGCAATCACTAAAGCCGCCGGTCGAAATTCCCCCATCGAGGCAGACGCGCCCCGCCACCGGCAGCGCAAACGCCTCAAGCGCGGCCGCCAGTTTGTCGCCACCGCGCGAGACGAAGCGGGGTTGGGCCTGCACCTGCAGCGGCGTTTGAGGCCGCACCTCGGTGCCGGGCTTGTCGAGCACCTGATCACCGCTGCGCACCAGGCCCGCCCGGATCAACTGCTGGGCCTGCTGCCGACTCGCCACAAGCCCCCTGGCCACCAGCTCCAGATCGAGTCGTTGTTTGCTTGCCATGACCGAGCGGCAACAGAGCTTTGCCTTCCGTCATCGAACCACACAGGAAACGGAACAGATTCGGTGAAAGTTCAACAAGGCACAGAGACAACCAGAGGATGGGCAGCAACAGGGCACCTTTGCCAGCGCCATGGCCTGCATCCGCTCCAAAGCCACATCGCCCAGCAACGTGGTCGAACTGCTGCCCCCCGGCAGCTTCGTCCGCCTGGTCAACCAACCCGACGATCTGCCCCCGTTTCAGCTGATTCATTGCAAGGGCGGTCGCTGCTGGGTGCGACAGCAGGCCTGGGGCCAGCTGGTCCAGTGGGAAGTCCCCCACCGGCGCCTGACCATCGCCAGCTGAAGGACCCCTCAGGCAAAGTGGACCTCACTGTGAGCCCGCGGCGGCCTTGATCGAGCGTTACACCCTGCCCGAAATGGGCAACCTCTGGAGCGAAGAGGCCAAATTCCAGAGCTGGCTGGATGTCGAGATCGCGGCCACCGAGGCCAACTGCGAGCTGGGCAACGTGCCGGCCGAAGCGGTCGCCACGATCAAGGCCAAGGCCGCGTTCAGCGTCGAGCGCATCCTCGAGATCGAGGCTGAGGTGCGCCACGACGTGATCGCCTTTCTGACCAACGTCAACGAGCACGTGGGTGACGCTGGCCGTTACATCCATGTGGGCATGACCAGCTCGGATGTGCTCGACACAGGCCTAGCCCTGCAGCTCAAGGCCTCGGTGCAGGTGCTCAGGGCCGAGCTCGACGCCCTGGCCGGCGCCATTCGCAGCCTGGCCCGTGAGCACAAAGGCACGGTGATGATCGGCCGCAGCCACGCCATCCACGGTGAGCCGATCACCTTCGGCTTCAAGCTGGCGGGTTGGCTGGCCGAGGTCGAGCGCAACCGCGAACGGCTCGAGCGCCTCGAGACGGTGGTCAGCGTCGGCCAGATCTCAGGTGCCATGGGGACCTATGCCAACACCGACCCGCGGGTCGAGGCGATCGCCTGCGCCAGGCTGGGCCTGGTGCCCGACGCGGCCAGCACCCAGGTGATCGCCCGCGATCGCCACGCCGAATACGTGCAGACCCTGGCCCTGGTCGGTGCCGCATTGGAGCGCTTCTCGACCGAGATCCGCAACCTGCAGCGCACCGACGTGCTCGAGGTCGAAGAGAACTTCGCCAAAGGGCAGAAGGGCAGCTCGGCCATGCCCCACAAGCGCAACCCCATCCGCTCTGAGCGCATCAGCGGCCTGGCCCGGGTGCTGCGTAGCTACGTGGTCGCCGCCCTCGAGAACTGCGCCCTGTGGCATGAGCGCGACATCAGCCACAGCTCAGTCGAGCGCATGATGCTGCCCGACTGCTCGGTCACGCTGCACTTCATGCTGCGCGAGATGACCGCCGTGGTGCAGGGCCTGGGGGTCTACCCCGAAAACATGGCCCGCAACATGAATGTCTACGGCGGCGTGGTGTTCAGCCAGCGGGTGCTGCTGGCCCTGGTCGAGAGCGGTATCAGCCGCGAGGACGCCTACCGCATCGTGCAGCGCAACGCCCACACCGCCTGGAATACCGCCGGCGGCGACTTCAGGGCCAACCTGGAGGCCGACCCCGACGTCACCAGCCGCCTGAGCGCCGCCCAGCTGGCCGACTGCTTCGCCACCGAAACCCACCAGGCCAACCTGGGCGTGATCTGGGAGCGGCTGGGGATCTGAGCCGCTGGGGGCTGACGCCTGCTGGGGAGCCCGTTCAAAGATCGTGCAGGCCCCGCACCGCCAGTAGCAACGCAAACCCTGCCGCCACTGCGGCATCGATGGCGCGGCGGTGGCGGCTGACCCAGCGGCCAAAGCGATCCAGCAACCGGGCTCCCGCCGGGCCGCTGAGCAGCAGCAACAGCGGCGGCAGCCAGACCGGCAGCAGGGTGATCAGATCCAGGGCGAGCCAGGCCGCCAGGCGCTCGCTCCAGGGCTGGGCCGAGCGACCCACCAGCTGGGCGGCCGGCAGAAACAACACCAACGAGGTGACATTCACCGCCATCAGGCCCAGGCCCTGCAGCAGCGCAGCCCCCAGGCCGGTTGTGCCATCCCGGCACGGTGGGACAGGAGTCGCAGCTGCCAGGGGCCGGCGCAGGGTCTGCAGGGCCAGGGCTGCCAGGGCCAGGGCCAGCAGCAACTGGACAGCGGCCGCCACCGGATCGGCTCCCGGTTGCCGACTCGGCAGACGATGGGCGATCCAGCCGGCGGCCAGGGTCCAAATCACCACCACCGCCAGGGCACCCAGCAGATACCCCAGGCTGCGGCGCAGGGCGACCAGGCGACCACCCGCCCCGCTGAGCTGGGCGAGCTGTCCCAACAGCACCAACGGGCTCACGGCCGCGCCAGTGGCCAGCGGCAGCATCCGTTGCCAGAGTTCAGCATCGTTCATCAGGAACCAGTCCAATCACTCCCGGTGATAGGGCGCCCCCTGCTGAATCGACAAGGCCCGGTACAGCTGCTCGAGCAGCAGCAGCCGCGCCAGCTCATGGGGAAAGGTGAGCGGCGAAAGGCTCAGCCGCCACTGGGCCCGGGCCTTGATCGCCGGGTCCAGGCCATCGGCGCCGCCGATCACAAAGGCCAGCCGCTCGGATCCCGACCCCTCAAGGGCCCGGGCCAGGGCCAGCGAAGTGTGGGGTTGTCCCTCTTCGCACAGGGCCACCAACCGCTCGCCTGGGCGCAGCTCGGCGAGGATCGCCTCGGCCTCGCGAGCCTTGCCGCCATCGCGCAGCTCGACCAGCTCAAGCCCCGGCAGGCGCTTGCGGTAGAGGGCCACCCCCTCGGCCACCCAGCCCTTGCGCACCTTGCCCACGGCCAGGATGCGCATGCGGGAGGGGTTGATCACGGCCACTCAGGCGCTGCTGGCAGGCTAGGGGAATGCCCTGGACCCCCTACGCCGACTGGATCTACACAGCGGTCAGCACCGCCGGCCTGCTGCTGATCATCTGGCTGGTACTCCGGCCTCAGAAGTGATGGGCCGATGCGCGGCTGGCTGAAGCTTGCCGTCAGGCTTCGAGCTTGCCGTCAGCCCTCGAGATCGCTGTGGGGGCTTGGAAAGTCCCCCGGCATCGCCGACTCAGGCGGCAGGTCCGGCTTGGGTCGCTCGATCGCTGCAGGCGGTTTGGGCAACAGGTCCTCGAGCTCGCACACCGGGAAACGGTTGATGGCCCGCAGGGCGGCGCGGGCGTTGTCGCGCAGCTGCTGGCTGACCGCTTCGCAGTAGGGAATCTGGGCCAGCAGATCGATGGTGCGGCGCAGCACCCGCACCACATCGCCTTCGTCGAGCGAGGTGTTGCCGATCACGTCGCTCCAGCTGGCGCCCCTGGCCCAGGCCTCGACCAGGCCGGTGAGCTCGGGCTCCCACCAGAGCGGAAAGGACACCTTGGCCCGCTCCTGCTGGCGTTCCAGCTCGCGCCGGATGCCCCGCAGATCATGCAGGGCCTCATCAACTGCCGGGGGTGGCGGGTAGCCGCACCAGAGGTCCGGACGGTTGACCTCGGTCGAGATCGCTTCGAGCACGGCCGCCAGTTCGGGGGGCGGCAGCTCATCAAGGTGGCCGCTCATCAGCGCCAGGCCGAGCCACAGCTCGTTGTCGCCGCGCAGGGCGGCCACGGTGCGGCCGATCTCGGTGGGTTCGAGCCCCTCATCACCGGCCAGGGCTCCGAAGTGGCGCAACACGTCGATCAACGCCAAGAAGGTGTCCCAGTGCCTGTTGGACCGGAAGTGCAACAGCCGCTGGCGCTCCTCGATCTCGAGAGCCAGCTCCTCCATCCGGCGGCGGTGCTTCTTGAGCTGACGGCGGTCGCCCCAACGGTGGGCGGGATGGAGTTCGAGCTCCTCCTCCAGCTGCTGCACCAGCTGGGCCTGGCCCTGGACCTCGGCCGCAAGGTCGTACTGGGGGGTATGCATGTCATGGCGACGGGCCATCGAGGCCACCGCCAGGGCCAGCCCACCGCTGGCCTGATCGCCATGGCGCAGCTCACCGGCATGGCGCAGCTCGGGCGCGTCGAGCTGCCTGACCTGCAGACAGCTCAGCTCGGCGTGCAGGCTGACCACCGCCGAACAGGGCAGCAGAATCCAGAGGTTGTCGTCGGTCAGGCACAGCAGTAGCGGGAACTGGCCCGGGCCGTTGACCTTCTCCACAATCACGGCCGGTGTGACCCGGCCCCTGAGCTGGGGCGCCTTGACGCTCACCAACGAGCCCTCACTGGCGAACTGCAATGCCAGCGTCAGCTCGTGGGCCAGGGTCTCTTCGGCCTGATGCTGCAGGATCCGCAGCAGGCGCCGCTCCTCGCGCAGGCGGCCGCGCTGTTTCTCGTAATCCTCAAAGTCTTCCCAGGGCACATCGCCCGAACCATCCTCGAGCTGGTCGAGCCGCTCGCGCAGGTCGGCGATCGCCGCCTCGTCATCGGCCAGATCCAGGGTGGCCAGGTAGCGGCCGAAGCTGCGCTCGACCAGCTCCTTGGCTTTGGCGAGGTCGTAGCGCTGCAGCAGGTTCAGCACCATGCCGTAACTGGGGGTGAACTGACTAACCAGCGGATCGGCCGGGGCCGTCGCCAACTGGCCCGCTTCACGCACCCCTTCAAAGCGGCTCTGCACCGTGACCACATAGCCCTGGGAGTCGAGCCCGCGGCGGCCGGCCCGGCCCGCCATCTGCAGAAACTCACTGCCCATCAGCGGGCGGTGACCCCGCTCGGTGCGCTTCGACAGGGACGAGATCACTGTGGTCCGGGCCGGCATGTTGATGCCGGCGGCAAGGGTCTCGGTGGCAAAGACCACCTTGATCAGGCCCTGCTGGAAGAGCTCCTCAATCAGCTCTTTCCAGGCCGGCAGCACGCCGGCATGGTGGGCGGCGATGCCCCGCAACAGGGCATCGGCATGACCCCCTTCGCGGACAGCATCGGGGGTGGCGGCCACAAACGCATTCAGCCGAGCCTGAATGCGGGCCTGCTCGTCGGGGTTGACCAGG
This sequence comes from Cyanobium sp. C1_MAG_00004, assembly GCA_027486935.1. Lineage (GTDB taxonomy): Bacteria > Cyanobacteriota > Cyanobacteriia > PCC-6307 > Cyanobiaceae > RGUW01. Next base: position 22,069 of record JAIXOF010000237.1, read on the forward strand.
CAGACCTTGCCCAGATCCCGCACCCCCTTGTCGCAACCGCGGCGGCTGAAGATGAAATAGATCGCCGGCAGCATCTGCCGATCGGCCATCTGGGCCACCACAAAGCCCAGGGGCGGGGCCTCGGGCTGGGGCGGTTTGGGGGTCTTGGGCCCTTTGCGGCGGTTGCCCTTGGGGGCGCGCCAGACCTTGCAGTTGGGATGCAGGCCCGTGCCCTCGTCATTGAGCAGCGGATGCAGACCCTTGGCGCTGCAGAAGCTGAACGCCAGCGGCACCGGCCGGTGATCGCTCAGCACCAGGCGGGTGGGGCCATGCACCCGCTCAATCCAGTCGGTGAGCTGACCGGCATTGGCGACCGTGGCCGAAAGGGCCACCAGCTGCACGGCCGGCGGACAGTGAATGATCGATTCCTCCCAGACCGTGCCGCGCTGGGAGTCGTTCATGTAATGGCACTCGTCGAGCACAACCGCCTCGACGTCGGCCAGGGGATCGTTGTCGGGATGATCGATCTCCGCATACAACATGTTGCGGAAGATCTCGGTGGTCATCACCACGATCCGGGCTTCGCGGTTCAGACTCAGATCACCGGTCAGCAGTCCGACATTCTCGTCGCCGAACTGCTCGCGAAAGTCGCGCAGCTTCTGGTTCGAGAGCGCCTTGAGCGGGGTTGTGTAAAAAACTTTCTGGCCGTGGGCGAGGGCGCGGTGAATGGCGTATTCACCTACCAGTGTCTTGCCGCTGCCGGTGGGGGCACTAACCACAACCGAATGGCCCTGATTCAGGGCATCGATCGCCTCGAGCTGAAAGTCGTCGAGGGGAAAAGGAAATAACTGCTCAAGCGGCGGCACACCGGTCGCGCTGACCGCGAAGGCTGCAGGATCGGATCGATCGGTGGCCGAGGAACGGTCGACGGGCCGTCGGGCAGTGAGATGCGCCAATCCTATGGGGCTGGGCCGATGGGCGGGATGACCCCGCCCAGCCGCGTCCCCTGCCGGGTCCCCTGCAGCGCCACGCGTCCCCCCCATCACGTCTCCTTATATCCCGGCAAGTCCCCTCATATCCCCTCATATCCCCTCAAGTCCCCTCAAGTCCCCTCACGTCCGCCTTACACCCCCCATACCCCATCGCGCCCGTGCCGACCAAAACACGACGTGCCGTGATGCAGGCGTGCCTTGATGTGCTCATGCCTTGATGCGCTCATGCCTTGATGCGCTCGTGCCGTGATGCAGGCGTGCCGTGATGCAGGCGTGCCCAGATCGGCTTACTGCAGAGACCGATCCCGCCTTCCGCACCTGGCAGCAGACTGGAAGGCATGGGCCCATCACCAACCGATCAGCCTGTTCACCCCGAGCCCCGAGCCGAGCCTCCAGCCGAGCCCCAGGCTCAACCCCGAGCTGAGCCCCCAGCTCAGCCTGCAGGGCAACCCCCAGCTCAGGTTCGAGCCCAGCCTCCATCCAATCAACTAGCCCCGCCACAGGCCACCCCTCTGGCCGCCGCCCTGGCCACCGCCCTGGCCGGAGCGCAGCATCACCAGAGGTTGGATCACCCGGTTGAGCCGCACCAGCCCGCCTGGAAGCGGGAGCTGCAGCGGGCGATCAACGCCCTGCCAGCCACGCGCCGGCGCCACCTGCGCAGCTTTGACCCGGCTGAGGCCGGAATGCTGCAGCACTCCGGGCACCTGGGTGAACGCCCCGCGCTGCTGCTCGATCTGGCCAGCAACGACTATCTGGGCCTCAGCCGTGACCCCAGGGTGATCGCCGCCGCAACGGCCGAGCTTGGGCGCAGCGGCCTCGGTGCAGGGGCCTCGCGGCTGGTGTGCGGCACCAGGACGGTGCACCACCAGCTCGAAGACGCCCTGGCCGGTTGGCTGGGCCGTGAGCGGGCGCTGCTGTTCCCCAGCGGCTTTCAGGCCAACATCGCGGCGGTCTGTGCCCTGGCGGACCGGCACAGCCTTGTCCTGGCCGATCGCCTGATCCACCACTCGCTGCTGGTGGGGGTACGGGCCAGTGGGGCCCAGCTGCAACGCTTTCGCCACAACAATCTGACCGAACTTGAACAGCGCCTTGCCGCTGCCCGTGCCCAGGACCCCGGACGGCGCCTGCTGGTGCTCAGCGAGAGCCTGTTCTCAATGGAGGGGACCAGCCCCGACGTGGCGTCGCTCGAAGCGATCAGCAGTCGGTATGGCGCCGCCCTGCTGCTCGACGAGGCCCATGCCCTTGGCGTTCTGGGACGCGGCGGGCGCGGTCTGGGGCTTGGCCATTCAGGCATCGCCCTGATCAGCGGCACCCTGGGCAAGAGCCTGGGGAGCGGCGGCGCCTTTGTGGCGGGCGACGCCACCACGATGGACTGGCTGTTGCAGCACAGCGGCGCCTTTCGCTACACGACCGCCCTGGCCCCTGCTCTCGCCGCCGGAGCCCTGGCAGCACTTGATGTGATCGAGGCCCAGGAGGCCAACGGCAACCCCAGCGGAGCCAGCCTGCTGCAACGGGCCGAACGCTGGCGGGCCGCCCTGGCTGCAGCGGGCTGGCCCCGTCCCCCGGGCAACGGGCCGATCCTGGCGCTGCTGGTGGGCGACGACAGCCGCGCCCTGACCTTGCAGCACCAGCTAGAGACGGCAGGCTTGCTGGCTGTGGCCATCCGCCCACCGACCGTGCCCGAGGGCAGCGCACGGCTGCGCCTGGTTGTGCGGGCCGATCTGCCGCCAGGCACGCTGGAGCGGCTGATCAGCGCCCTGGGCAAGCCATGAGCAACGCCTTGCACAGGAGCGACAGCCTGCCCAGGAGCGACAGCCTGCAACTGATCGCGATGCACGGCTGGTGCGGCGACAGCCGCAGCTGGGATCCCTGGCTGCCGCTCTGGCAGGGGCGGGGCTGGAACTGCAGCTGCGGGGAACGGGGGTATGGCCATCGGGCTGCGGTGGAGCCCAGCTGGGCCGATGGCCCTGGGCCACGGGTGGTCATCGCCCATTCGCTGGGCCCCCATCTGCTGCCGCCGGCAGTGCTGCAGAGGGCCGATGCCCTGGTTCTATTGACCAGTTTCGCCGGGTTTGTGCCGACTGGGCGCGACGGACGCAGCCTGCGCGCGGCCCTCGATGGCATGGCCCGGGAGCTCGATGGGCCTGACCCGGCTTCGATGCTGATGGCCTTTCTGCAGCAGGTGGCGGCGCCCGCCCCGCCGGGGCTGCTGCAAGCGACCCCCGCGGCTGAACCACTGACGGCCTCGGGCCTGCAACAGCTGCAGGACGATCTGGCCCTGCTGGCCCGCACGACCGGGCTGCCTGAGGGTTTTCCGCAGGGGGCTGCGACCCTGCTGGTTCAGGCCGGCGCTGACCGGATCGTTGCCCCCCAGGCCCGCCGGGCTCTCGAGGACGCACTTCCCGGCGCCGACGTTCTGACCCTGGGCCAAGCGGGCCATGGGCTGCTGGGCACCCCTGTGGTGGCGATGGTGATGGCCTGGCTGGATCAGGTGGAGGCAGCACAACGGTCATGAATCAGGCGGCCACACCGATCTGTGCGGCGTTCAACCGACAGGCAGCCGCCTACGGCCACCAGGCCCAGCTGCAACGGGCAGTGGCCTGGCGGCTGGCCCGACACATCGCTCGCCTCCCGCTACCAACGGGGCCACAGGCGGACCTAGGCGCCGGCACCGGCCTGTTGGGGCAGGCCCTGAAACAACTGGCACCCCGGTTGCACCTGCTGCAACTCGATGGCAGCCCGGCGCTGCTGGCCTGCAATCCGCTGCACCCCCGCCAGGTCTGGAACCTGGATGCCGGTCTGCCGGCAGCGCTGCAGCACAGCGCCCTGCTGACCAGCAGTTTCAGCCTGCAATGGCTCAACCAGCCCGGCCCACGCCTGCAGCACTGGGCCAGGTCCCTGGCAACGGATGGCTGGCTCGTGTTGGCCGTTCCGGTCCAGGGCAGTTTTCCCCAGTGGCATCAAGCGGCAGCGCAGGCAGGGGTTGCCTGCACGGCACTGCCCCTGCCCTCTGCCGATGAGCTGATTGCAGCAGCAGCAACCGAGCTGGAGCTCGTCCACTGCCGCAAGTTGTGGTTCAGCCGTCACTACGGGCCCGGCGGTCTGGCCTTTCTGCGGCACCTGCGCCAGCTGGGGGCGGCCAGCAGCAGCCAGCCTTCCCTGTCCCCCGGCCAGTGGCGCAGGCTGCTGCAATGCTGGCCCAGCACCAGCCGGGTCAGCTGGCAGATCCTGTTGCTGATCGGCCGCCGCACCCCACACCGATGATGCCGAGCCTGCAACCGTCACCCGTGCAACTGGTGGTCTGCGGCACCGACACCGACGTCGGCAAGACGGTGGTCAGCGCCTGGCTGGTCCAAGGGCTGGAAGCGTCGTACTGGAAGCCGGTCCAGAGCGGTCTCGACGGTGGGGGCGACAGCACCACGGTGCAGAACCTGTTAAAGCTGCCCCCCCAACGGCTGCTGCCCGAGTCCTACCGCCTGAGCCAACCGGTTTCCCCCCACTGGGCGGCAGAGCAGGATGGCCTGCGGATCGAAGCGGAGCGACTGGCCCTGCCGTCCTGTCCGGGATCATTGGTGGTGGAGACCGCCGGTGGCCTGCTGGTGCCCCTAGGGCGCGACTGGCTGCAGATCGAACAGCTGCAGCGCTGGAACCTGCCGGTGCTGCTGGTAGGCCGCAGCGGCCTGGGCACGCTCAACCACTGCCTGCTTTCGATCGAAGCACTCAAGGCCCGGGGCATCCCCCTGCTGGGCCTGGTGCTCAATGGCCCACCCCATCCGGACAACCCCCGCACGTTGACAGCCATCAGCGGGGTGCCGGTGCTGGCCCAGTTGCCGCCGCTGAGCCCCCTGAGCGCCGAAACCCTGGCCCATCAATGGCAGCTTCAGAACCTTCAACAACAGCTGCTGGCAAGGCACTTAGCCTGGAACCGATCGGCAACCGGCTGAATGGGCAGGCGCAACACCTTGGTCAGCCTGGCGGTGCTGGTGCTGTGCGGGGGCATCCTGGTGCTGTTCACCGACCTGGAGCTGTCAGCGGTGCGTTGGATCAACTGCGGCCCCTGGGCCCTCGAGAGCGAACGCCGCGCCGGCCTTTGCCGCTGATGTCGCGTTCGAAGGGATCGGTGCTCAGAGACTGGCCTGTCCGTTGATCGGGCAATGGCCCGAGAGGCGGGCTGCATGCTGCTTGGCGGTGGCCAGTGGCCAGCCCTGACGCAGCTGATCGTGCACCAGCTCGATCTGGGAATGACACCAACCCTGCCGCTCCAGTTGCACCCGGATCGCCTGCCACTGCCCTTCAGCAAACAGCTCGCCGCCTCCCCAGGCCCGCTGGGGCCCGTAACGGGGCCGGCGGCCGAGCTCATCAGGCCCCAGAAAACGCCGCGAACGCGAACGGGTGGGGCGCTCGGTGGTGTCGGAAGGTCCCTCAGGCGTGACGGCCATGACGGCGCCGGCTGACAAGAGCGTTAAACCCATCATGGCAACACAGGTCTCTGGTGTCTGCCAGGCCGTCAGGGTCCCGCCAGGATGGCGGCTTCGACATCGGCCCGGGGCAGGCCATAGGGGAACTGGCGCACGGTCTGCTGGCCGTCCTCCAGCCAGCTGACCCTGAGGTCCTCGACCTCCAGTTCAAGCAGGGCACTCCAGTGCTGCTGATGCAGATCCCACTGGCAGCCATGGGTCGCACGCTGACGGGCCCCCAGCTCGCGCAACCAGGCCTCGAGCTGGGGCAGGGGGTGCTGCACCAGCGGTGTGGATGGATCGGGCAATGGCGCTTCGCTCATGGGGTCTCCAACCACCATGACGGCCATTGGATCAGATCAACCCCCCGCAACCAGGCCAGGCCCACGCCCAGCACCAAGGCAAACACGGCGGCCAGGGCCAGCAGCAACAGGGCCAGCCATTCGCCCCCCGACAAGGGGCGCCGCAGCTCTGGCTCCCGCAGCACCACCCGCTGGGGCGGCCGGGACAACAGTCTCCCCTGGTCCACCAGCAACAAGGCGTCATAACGCTGGCGCTGTTCCGGATCGCTGAGCACCCCATAGGCGTGCTGCAGGGCCTGAAAGGCAGCCTCGGCTTCGCCCAGCGGCAGGCTGGTGGTGTCCGGGTGGTAGCGCTTGCTGAGCAGGCGAAAAGCCTGGCGCAGATCCTCGGCACTGGCGCTGTTCGGCAGCCCGAGGCGTTCGTAATGGCTCGGAGCGGACATGGCCCCACGCTTTGCGGGATCTTAGAAAGACCACAGTCTTTGCGGCCTGCGTGAGCTCTCCAGACCTGGCCGCCCTCTGGGCCCGACTCGGCTGGCAGCCTTCAGCCGAGCAGGAGTCCCTGCTGCAGAGACTGCAGGATCAGTTGCGCCTGTGGAACACCCGCCTGAACCTGACGCGCCTGGTGGAAGGCGACGATTTCTGGATCGCCCAGGTGTTCGACAGCCTCTGGCCGCTGGCCGGCGTGCTGCAGTCGGCCCGGGAGGGCGATGGCGGCGCCCCGTTACGACTGATCGATGTCGGCACCGGCGGCGGCTTCCCTGGATTGGCGCTGGCCATCGCCCTGCCGAATGCCCGGCTGACCCTGGTGGATTCGGTGCAGCGCAAGGTCGACGCCGTGCGCGCCATGGCCGAGGCGCTGGGACTGGGCGCCCGGCTCGAGTTCTGCAGCGATCGGGTGGAAACCCTGGGGCGCAGCAAACCCTGGCGCGGTGGTTACGACTGGGCTCTGGCCCGGGCCGTGGCGCCGGCTCCCGTGGTCGCCGAATACCTGGTGCCCCTGCTCAAACCGACGGGCCATGCCCTGCTGTACCGCGGCCAGTGGTCGCCAGTCGACCAGCAGCAGCTGATGGAGGCTGTGGCGCTGCTCAAAGCCCGCATCAGCTCCATCGAGGGCACGGAGCTGCCCGCCGGCCGCGGTCAACGCCACGCGATCACGCTCACCCCGCTGGCCCCATGCCCGATGCGGTACCCACGGGCCGTGGGCCTGCCAGCCAAGCAACCACTGGGGGCAGGTTTCAGCCCCGGGGCAGGGTCCGTTTGACCCGGGCCGGCGCGGGCAACCCGAGCGGCTGAAGCTCCTGTTGGCGCAATCGCCGCTCCAGCTCAGGCAGATCGTCATACCCCACCCAGTGGATGCAGTCCACCGGACAGGTGTCGATCGCTTCCTGAATGCGCTCGGTGCTGTCACCGTCCTGGCGGATGGCTCGCGAACGGCCCCAGTGGGGTTCCAGCGCAAACGTGTTGGCCGCCACGTGGGCGCAATAACGGCAGCCAATGCAGACGGCCTCGTCGACCCAGACCGCCTGCTGGCGCAGGGCTCCGCCCAACAGGGGTTCCAGCCCATTGGCACGACCTTGCTGCGAAGCGGCAGGGACAGCAAACGCCAGTTCTGCCCCGGCTGAATGTTCGCCGGCCATCAGGCCCAGCGGGTGACCACCAGCTCAATGGCGCCGTCGAGCTGGCTGGTCTGTTCAGCCACCTGGAAACCCTCGGCGGCACTGGCCGCCAGAATGGCTTCAAGGGCATAGCGCTGGTTGAGCTGGGCCAGGAACCGCTCGGGCGGCACCGGCAGAGCCCAGAGGTCGAGATCGGTGACCAGCTCGTAGGCCCCGTTGGCAGGATTCCAGCGAAAGCCCAGATCACCGCCCTTGCTGCCGCTGATCACCAGGTCGGCCGTCTCCAGTTGGCCGCGGTAGCCGCGAACCTGGCGCGGTCCTGTTGTGGGTGCATGGCCCAGGGCTGTCAGGGCAGCCACCAGAGCATCACGGTCACGCAGCTCGGTCTTGATGGTGCTGAAGTGCGACATCGGAACCAGACGGAAAGAAATCAGGACTGGGGAAAGGGGCCGGCGGGGGGCTCGGCGAGGGGAGCGACCTGCTGATGGGAGACCTGCCCCTGCAGGTCAACAACGGGCTGGTAGGCCTCTGCCGTGGGCTGGCGCTGCTGCACCGTGCCCAGACGCGCTTCGATGCGCTCGGTCAACCGTTCGCAGGCAGCACCGGCCAGACCCTCAACGGTTTCCTCGACCCGACCATCGGGGCGGATGCGGTAGCGAATGGTCTGCTGAGCAGGTTGCTGAGCCAAGGCCAGCGCCAGCGGGTTGGGTGATGCTAGCCGCGTTTCCCAGCGGCGTGGTCAGGCCAGCAGGCCTTCGTCCACCAGGGTCTGCAGCCGCTCCAGGACCTCAGGACGCTCCAGTTGCTCAAGCGCCAGTCGAGCTTCGTCGCGCACGCTGGCCTCCTGGTCCTCCAGAAGGGCGTGGATCAGGGCCTGAACCACCGCCTGTTGGCGGGGGTCGACCAGGTCGGGGTAGAGACGCCCCAGGGCCCAGGCACTGTTGCTGCGGACGGCCGGTTCACTGTCGATGCGCAGGCTCTGCAGCAGCTGGGCTGCAGCGGGATCGGCCTTGGCCGCACCGGTGCTGCCGGCCTCGGCCAGGGACGTGGCCGCCCACAGGCGCACCGCGGCCACATCCACCTGCAGGGCGCGGATCAACGGGTTGAGCACCGGCGCATCGGGAAAGTTGCCCAGGCTCCAGGCCACGGCCTTGCGCACATACCCGTTGCTGTCAGAAGCAAGCAGGGCGAGCAGGGGTTCGACCGCCAGCGGGTGGGGGTTGCGCCCCAGGGCATAGACGGCGCTCATGCGTTCAATCGGGCAGGGCGCCTCCAGCAGGGGCAGCAATTGCGGGGTCGCCCGTGGATCCCGGTGCTCACAGAAGATGCGCAGCCCCTGCAGGCGTTGCTCGTGATCGCCCTGCAGCAGGGCCAGGCCCAGATCGCATTCGGCGGCGGCGTCCGAGCTCTCGACGTCGTCAGGATCGATCTCGTCGAGGGGGTCCCCGAGCAGCTCCTGGGCCAGCTCAGCGGCCAGCACGTCGGGATCGAGCACCAGGTCGTGGGTGGCGTTCTCGTCGTAAGGACGCCAGCCCCCGGCCACGGTGGACCCGTCCGCCGGAACAGCAGGCTGTTCGGAAGAGATGCTCACGGCCGCCGCCTCACTGAAGCGGCGCCGGGGCGGCCATGTCACCCGGCAGCCAGATGCGGGCGCTGACCGCGATCAGCGCCAGGCCAAACAACAGCACGATGGCCGCCGGCAACAGGGTGGAGCGCAAGAACTGCACGGGTTGGGAACGCAGATGAACCGGCCGGATGCCGGCCCCCATCATCGCCCTTAGGGTTCCGCCACCAGTGCCCCGACGATGAGCCCGCACAGCGCAGCACCCGCCGCAGCCGGTACAGCCCGCCAACGGTTGGTGGCGGTGGCGGCCGAGGGCGTTGCCAGCGGCAGCCCGCTCAACATCGGCAGCAAGCTGCTGCAGGGTTGGCTCAGCGCCAGTGGGGTGTCGCTCGAGCTGATCGGGGTGATCCCCCAGCTGGCAGCCCTGCCCTACGCCTTCAAGGTGCTGTGGTCCCCGCTGCTCGACCGCTGGCCCCTGGGCTGGCCCGACCGGCGACGTGGCTGGATTCTGGTGCTGCAGCTGAGCCTGGTCGTTGTGCTGCTGGTGCTGGCCCTGGTGGCGGGCCTGACAGCACCAGGGCCGGGGGTGCTGCGGTTGGCGACGTTGCTGGCCCTGGTGCTGGCGGCCGCCAGTGCCACCCAGGACATCGTCGTCGACGCCTACCGCACCGACCTGCTGCCCGAGCACGAGCGGGGCCAGGGGGCCGCGGTGCACAACCTGGGTTACCGAACCGGCATGTTGCTGGTCAGTTCCGGCGGGTTCCTGCTGGCCAGCAGCCTGGGCTGGTGGGCCGCTTTTGCAGGCTGCGCCGTGCTGATGCTGGCGGTGGTGCCATTCACCCTGATGGCGCCGCGCCTGGCTCCGCTGGACCATCCCCCCACCAGCCTGCGCCAGGCCGTCGTCGGTCCGGCGCGCGAGTTTCTGCGGCGCACCGGCGCAGGCACCGCCCCCTGGTTGCTGCTGCTGGTGCTGCTGTACCGCTGGCCCGACGGCCTGCTGGCGGCCCTGTCGATCGCCTTTCTCAAGCAGGCAGGTTTCAGCGATGCCCAGATCGGTCTGCTCGACGGGGGCTGGGCAATCGCGGCCACCATGGCCGGGACCCTGCTGGGGGGGGTGCTGTTCGCCCGTCTTGGGCTCAACCGCAGCCTGTGGCTGTTTGCCCTGGTGGGCGCCGCCGGCAATCTGGCCTATGCCGCCCTGGCCCGTTTCGGCGGCGGACTGCCGGGGCTGATGGCCGCCGTGAGCCTCGAGAACGTGGGCAACGGCATGGTGGGGGCCGGGTTTGTGGCCCTGCTGATGAGCCTCTGCAACCCGCGCTTCTCGGCCACCCAGTACGCCCTGCTGTCAAGCATCTACGCCTTCAGCCGCACCCTGCTGGCCCTGCCGTCCGGCTGGCTGGCTGCCCGGGTGGGCTGGAGCGAGTACTTCGTGCTGACCGCCCTGGCCGCCCTGCCGTCCCTGGCCCTGATGGCCAGGCTGGTGCCCTGGCATGGCGATGGCTGCCGCGGCGCCTTTGACCCGGCCCGCGATCCCACCTGAACCGATCCAGCCAGCGCCGGCTCTAACTTGACGATCGCTTGAGTTCGATCCCAGTGCTGCGCAGAACACCCGTGCTGCACGGGTTCACGCTGGTCATCGCAGCGGTCATCTGCCCTGCGCCGCTCCTGCCTGCCGCAGGTGCCGAACCGCCACCCCATTCTCCACGGGTGGAACGGTTGATCAACCAGGCCGAGCGACTGTCAACCGTGTTGTCGCAGCGCCAGGTGCGGCTGGGCCAGGCCGAGGCCCTGGCGCAGGGTCTGGCCCGCAATCCCGATCTGGCTGGGGCCTATCAGGCGATCGAGGGCCGGGCCTGGACCCTGATCGCCACGCGCCGCAGTTGGTTTCCCTCGCTGCAGGTGGTAGGCAGCACCAACGCCCTGCGCAGCAATGAGCCGGTCCTGATCGGCCAGACCCTGGCGTGGCGCGACAGTGCATCGGGGTCCCAGCAACAAACGCTGTCCACCACCTCAGGACCAGGGGTGGTTTTGAACTGGTCGTTTTTTGACACCCGCCGACCGGCTGCGATCAACCAGGCCTTAGAGAACTTGAAGGCCGAGCGCTTTCTGTTTGACATCGCCGCCCGCAACCTGGCGCTCAACCTGCAGGTTGCCTATACCGGAGTGCAGGCCCAGACCGAACTGCTGCAGCGCTACGACTGGTTGCTGCAGCTGACCCGACGTCAGCTCCACACCGCCCAGGCGTTGGTGCGGCAGGGCCGTCTGCGCCGCAGTGCGATCGACCAGCTGGCCACCGAAGAGCGCCTGCAGCTGACCCGGCTTCTGGACCGGTACCAGCAGCTGTTTCTCGCCTCAAACAGCCTGACCGCCCTGGTGGCCGGCCAACCGGGTCAGTACGTGCTGGCCTCAGAACCTCTTGCGCTGCAATCGCCCTGGCCCCTGGGACTGGACGCCACCCTGGCCCAGGCGCTCGACCTGCGCGAAGAGATCCAGCAGAAACTGGCCCTGGCGTCCCGGGAGCGCTGGGCCGCCACCCGGGCCATCAATGGCTACTTGCCTGTGTTCGGTCTGGTGGGGATCAGCAGCCTGAGCTCCAATCAAGAGAGCATCAATCAACAACCCAGCGTGACCCGCGACAGCTGGGCCAACACCGTTGGGTTGAACTTTCGCTGGACCGTCTTTGACGGGGGCATCCTGGCCGCCGAAGCGACAGCCCTCAAGGCCCAGGCAGCCGAACAGGCCAGCGACGCCGACAACCAGAAGCTGCTCGTCAGCAAAGAAGTGATGAACGCGTTCGCCAGCTTCGTCACCGCGAGGGTGGCCGTCGAAAACACAGGCAGCGACTTTGCCCTGGCCCGGCGTTCGTTGGAAGAGAACGCAAAAGAGTTCCCCAGCCGCGGTGATGTGACGACCCTGATTCAGGGCTTCAACCTGTACATCTCAGCAGCCGACAAAGATGTCGGCGCCATCAGCCAGTTCAACAATGCCGTCTTCGGGCTGTACCGCAGTTCGGCCCTATGGCCGCCGGGTGTGCCCGAACAGATCAGTGCCCGCCGGCAGCAACTGCGCCGCTAAGCCGTCGCCGCAGCTGACCGCAGGCGGCATCGGCGTCGAGTCCGCGGCTGGCACGCACGCTGACGGCCACATGACGCTGCTCCAGCGTCTGCCGAAACGCGGCCACATCAGCCGGGCTGGGTCTGGCAAAGCTCTCCTCGGCGATGGGGTTGTAGGGAATCAGGTTGACGTGACTCTGAAACCCACGGATCAGCCGGGCCAGGGCCTCGGCATGCCTGGGCTGGTCGTTGAGGCCCCCCAGCAGGATGTACTCAAAGCTGACCCGACGCCCTGTGATCGCCACGTACTGGCGACAGTCCTCGAGCAGGGCCTCGATCGGGTAGGCATGGGCTGTGGGGATCAGCTCTTCGCGCAGGCGCTGATCGGGCGCATGCAGGCTCACCGCCAGGGTGAACTGGGCCCGCCCCAGGCGCTCCATCGCCCGTTGGGCCAGGTGTGGCAAGGCCTGAGGCACCCCGACGGTGCTGACCGTGATCTGCCGCTGGGCCATGCCCAGCTCGCCGCACAAACAGGCGATCGCTTCGAGAACGGCGTCGAGATTCAGTAGCGGCTCGCCCATGCCCATGAACACGACGTGGCTGGGACGGGCCCCCATCACCGCGCGGACGCTGAGCACCTGATCGACGATCTCGTGAACCGCCAGCGACCGCTGCAGGCCCCCCTTGCCCGTGGCGCAGAAGCGACAGGCCATGGGGCAGCCCACCTGGCTGCTGACGCAGACCGTCAGGCGGTCATCGGTGGGGATGCCGACGGTCTCGATGCTGAGTCCATCACCGGTCGCCAGCAACAGTTTGGTGGTGCCATCGCGAGCGACCGAACGGTGCAGTTCCTGGGAGCGCCCCGTCCAGTCGAACCACCCGGGAGGCACCGACGCCGCCAGCTGTTGGCGCCAGGCCGCAGGCAACACGGTTACCTGGTCCAGCCGCTGCACCCCCTTGGCATAGAGCCAATCATGCAGCTGGCGCCCCCGAAAGGGGGGCTGCCCCTGCTGCTGACACCACTGCTCCAGCTCAGGTTTCCCCATCCCCAGCAGGGGACGGGGGGCGCCGCTGATCACCAGACCAGCAGCCCGTGTCCGAGCTGGGCTTCGACCGCCACCAGGGCGATGAAGCCGAGCATCGCCAGGCGGCCGTTGAGCTGTTCGGTGTGGCTGTGAAAGCCGAAGCGGGGGCGCCGCCGTTGGGGCACCGGGGTGCCCAGATCGGTCGTGGACTCACTCATCGCTGAGCAGCCCCTCTTCCTGCAGGCCTTCGAGCGCATCGGGATCAGCGATCAGCTCCTCTTCCATCACCTCGTCGAGGGTGGGCCGGGCAAAGGCCGCCGCACCGCTGGCACTGGCGTCAATGCCGTGACGGCTGCGGGTGGCCTCGAGGTCCTCATCGGAGGGATCATCGAGCACCGCTGCCGCCACCGAGGGTGCCGGCATCTCGACGGTGTAGTCGGGACGCAGGTTCGCCATGCGCCGGTAACCGGCGTTCTCCTCTTCCAGGATGTCGGGATGGGGACCGGCCTCGGACCGCAGCTCCTCTTCGAAGCCGCTGAAGCCCGTACCGGCGGGGATCAAGCGGCCGATGATCACGTTCTCCTTGAGACCGCGCAGCCAGTCGCTCTTGCCCTCGATCGCCGCCTCGGTCAGCACGCGGGTGGTCTCCTGGAAGGAGGCAGCCGAGATGAAGCTGTCGGTGTTCAACGAGGCCTTGGTGATGCCCAGCAGCACCGGTGTGAATTCGGCAGGGGCCCCACCGGTGATCGCCATGGCGGCGTTGGTCTGCTCCACCTGGCGCAGCTCCATCAGCTCGCCGGGCAACAAGGTGGTGTCACCGGCATCCTCGACCCGCACCTTGCTGGTCATCTGCCGCACGATCACCTCGATGTGCTTGTCGTCGATCGAGACGCCCTGGCTCTTGTAGACGTTCTGGACCTCCTGCACCATGCGGAACTGGAGCTTGGAGATCGCCTCCATCGCCGCTTCGAGGGTGGGACGACGACCGCGCAGATCCTCAAAAAAGCACTCGAGCAGCTCGTGGGGATTGATCGGGCCGTCGGTGAGCGACTCACCGGCGCTGACCTGCTGACCGTCGCTGACCATCACGTTGCGACCCAACAGAATCGGGTACTCGGTGGTCATGTCGTCGGACTCGATCACCGACACGGTGAGCGAGTCGTCGTCTTCACCCTGTTTGATCTGGACAATGCCGCTCTTGCGGCACAGCACCGCTGATTCGCGGGGGCGCCGGGCTTCGAGCAGCTCTTCGATACGGGGCAGACCCTGGACGATGTCGCCGGTCTTCTGACGCTCGAACACCAGCAGCGCCAGACCGTCACCACGCTGCACCAGCTCGCCGTCGCGAACGTGCATGACCGAGTCGGGCGAAACCATGTAGGGACGGCCGAGGCGGATCGTGACCGCGCTGCCGTTGATCGCTTCAACCTGGCCGCAGCAGGGGGCTTCGAAACCAGGAGCCAGCAGGTCCCCATCGACGATGCGCTGACCGACAGCGACCGCGGGGCTCGCCTTGCCCAGGTCGATGCTGCGGGTGTCACCGGCACGCTCGACGATCAGACGGCGGATCGGCTCCCCTTCGATCACATCGGGCAGCTGCAACACGCCGTCCTCTTTGCAGAGGATCTGGGTGGTGGCGATCACATCGCCACTCTTGACAGTGGTGCCGTCTTCGATCTGCAGTTCGGTGTGGGTGGAGCCGTGGCTGGCATCCGAGAGGGTGTCCCGGCGCACCAGCAGGGTTTCCAGAATCACCAGTTGCAGCCGGTCGATCGTCTTGGCCCGCTTATCAGCGATGGCCTCGACATCCACCGTCATCTGGGGAGTGGTGTCGAAGGTTTCCAGAATCAGCTGGGTGCGCAGCAGCTCAACCCCTTCGACGCTCTTGATCAGCTCGCCATCCTTGAAGGCGAGGCGCTGGGTGGCCTTCAGGCCCAGGCTGGGGCCGCCGTTCTGCTTGACCGTGCCCAGCTCGGGCAGGTGGGCAGTGTCTGGGATGGAATACTCCTCCACCGGACGCAGCAGCAGAGCGCCACCCTCGGGGGTGTCGACCGCCTCGACGAAGACCATCGCCTCGGCTTTGAGGCCCTTGGCAATCTCTTCGCCTGGATTGACCATCTTGCCGTCGGCGTACTTGGCCAATGCCTTGCTGTCCGAAACCAGATGCAACTGGCCCGAGCGCACGATGATCTCGCGCAGGATGTCGTTCTTCTGGGTGACGGTGACGATGCCGGCCGTCTGGCTGAAGATGTCCTTGACGACTTCGGTGCCGGCTTCGATCCACTGACCGTCTTCGATCATCAACAGGGAGATGTCCTTGTTGATTTCGTGGGTTTCCTGCGGAATCCACAGCAGGGTGCCGCCCTTGCTGACCTCGTAGCCGTTCTTGGCGCTGCGGGCTTTCTTGATCGACAGGCCGGGGGCAAAGCGGACAGTGCCACCGGTCTGGGTTCGGAAGCGATCGTCGGCCAGCTCGGCGATCACCTCGCCGCTGCTGATTTTGCTACCGGGCGCCGTGTTGAGGCGGTAACGGATGTTGTCCTTGCCCTCGAGGTGCCAGATCTCACCTGAGTGGGTGGATTCACCGACCAGCTTGCAGTCCTTGAGGGTGAGGCTGGCGGTGACGATCTGAACTTCGCGGGAATCACCGGCCGACTCGCGCAGGCGCACGGCACCGCCGTACTCGCTCACCAGACGGCTTTCAGCAAGAACCTCACCGGTCTTGACCGGCTTCTCACCGTTGACAACCGGCAGGGCGTTGGGGGGCAGGTTGTAGACGTCGCCGCTGAACACCCAAAGGCGTCCCAGGCGCTGGGCTTTGAGGGTGATGTTGCCCTGGCGGTCGGTGACCTCCTTGGGCTGAATCGCTTCCTCGTAGCGCACTTGACCGGCCAGATCGCAGATCACGTCCTTGGTGGCCTTCTCAACGCTCTTCTTGACGGCAGCGCCGCTCGAGATCTGGGCCAGGACAATGTCATTGGCGACGCTGTCGCCGTCGTTGACGAACAGAATCGAACCGCTGCTGATGTCCAGCTTCTGGAGCTTGCCCTTGCCACTGGGCTTGAGGGTCAGGCTGAAATCGGTCTCAGCGATCTGGGCCTCGACCCCGTGGGGGGTGCGGTAGGGGCGCACGCGGGCCTTGGGGCCGAATTCGACGACCCCATCCACCAACGAACGCACAACGCCGGTCTCAGCCGTCGACACACCACCGGTGTGGAAGGTACGCATGGTCAGCTGGGTGCCCGGCTCACCGATCGACTGGGCCGCGATGATGCCGACGGCCTCACCCAGGTCCACCAGTTCGTTGTGGGCAAGGGCCCAGCCGTAGCACTTGCGGCAGACCGAGCGTGACGCTTCACAGGTGAGCGGCGAGCGCACCACCACGGTCTTGACACCAGCAGCCTCGATCTGCCGCGACAGGGGGGCGTCGATCTCGCCATCGCGATCGACGATCACAGTGCCACTGTCATCCAGCACTGGTTCTGCCGCCAGGCGACCGATCAGCTTGCTGGCGTAGTTGCCCTTGTCATCGGCATCGATGGGGATGCCGCGGGTGGTGCCGCAGTCGTCCTCGCGCACGATCACGTCCTGGGCCACGTCCACCAGACGGCGGGTCAGATAACCCGAATCGGCGGTGCGCAGGGCGGTGTCCACCAGGCCCTTGCGGGCGCCGTAGGAGCTGATCACGTATTCGGTGACCGTCAACCCTTCGCGGAAGTTGGTGCGAATCGGCAGGTCGATGATCTCCCCCTGGGGGTTGGCCATCAGACCGCGCATTCCCACCAGCTGACGCACCTGGGACATGTTGCCCCGGGCACCCGAGTTGGCCATCATCCAGACCGAGTTCAACGGATCGTTCTCGTTGAAGTTGCGGCGCACGGCCGCCACGAGACGCTCGTTGGTCTCGGTCCAGGTGTCGATCACCTTGGTGTGGCGTTCGACCTCGGTGATCTCCCCGAGGCGATAGCGCTCTTCGGTTTCGGTGATCTGCTGCTCCGCCTCCTCCAGCAGCGCAGCCTTGTCACCAGGAATGCGCAGGTCGTCAACCGAGATCGAGACCGCCGCCTGGGTGGCGTAACGAAAGCCCAGATCCTTGAGCTCGTCGGCCATCGAGGCCGTGACTGCGGTGCCGTGGTGCTTGTAGGCCCAGCCGACCAGATTGCGCAGGGCCTTCTTGTCGATCACGCGGTTGCGAAAGGGCGGCGCCTGCCGGCTGAGGCTTTTGGCCGCCAGGGCCTGGGCTTCTGCGGCGGCCTGCTCAGCAGCTTTCTTGCTGCCTTTCTTGCTGGTTTTCTTGGCGGGGGTGGCGGTCATGGCTGCCGTCTGATGGAGGGGAAGAAGGGGTATGGGTTGAACGTTCTGCCTGGACTCAGGTGGCAGCCACCGCGTCAATGATCGTGTGGTTGATCACCACACGGCCCACCGTCGTCAGTAGGTAACGGCTGATCAGGGCACCGTCCTCATCAAAGCGATCACGGCGGTACAACCACTGTTCGATCCGGGTGCCATCGCTGAGGGTCTCGGTCGCCGTCGGTTCACTGGCTTCACCCTCGGTGTCCACCTCGCCGTTGAACCGCACCCAGATCCAGTTGTGAAGGCCAATGTGCTTCTCCTCAAACGCGGAGAGGACGTCCTCGAGGCTGGCAAAGGTGCGACTGCGGTCGCCGAATTCGGGCCTGATGCTGCCGGGTTGTTCGGCGGTCAGGTAATAGGCGCCCAGCACCATGTCCTGGGACGGGGTGATGATCGGCTCTCCGGTGGCTGGCGACAGGATGTTGTTGCTGGCCAGCATCAGCATGCGGGCTTCGGTCTGGGCCTCGATCGCCAGGGGCACGTGCACGGCCATCTGGTCACCGTCGAAGTCGGCGTTGAAGGCAGGGCAGACCAGGGGGTGCAGCTGAATGGCGCGGCCGTCGACCAATTTGGGTTCGAAGGCCTGAATGCCCAGACGGTGCAGGGTCGGAGCACGGTTGAGCATGATCGGGTGCCCCTCGATCACCTCTTGCAGCACCTGCATCACCTCATCGTCAGCCCGCTGAATCAGCTTCTTGGCGGCTTTGATGTTGTTGACGATGTTCTGGCGGATCAGACGGTGGATGACGAACGGCTGGAACAGCTCGATCGCCATCTCCTTGGGCAGACCGCACTGGTGCATCTTGAGCTTGGGCCCGACGACGATCACCGAGCGGCCTGAGTAGTCGACCCGCTTGCCCAGCAGGTTCTGACGGAAGCGACCCTGCTTGCCCTCGATGATGTCGCTCAGTGACTTGAGGGCCCGGTTGTTGGCCCCCACCACGGTGCGCCCGCGGCGGCCGTTGTCGATCAGAGCATCGACGGCCTCCTGCAGCATGCGCTTCTCGTTGCGCACGATGATCTCGGGAGCCAGGATCTCCTGCAGCCGCGCCAGGCGGTTGTTGCGGTTGATGACCCGCCGGTAGAGGTCGTTGAGATCACTGGTGGCAAAACGGCCTCCATCGAGCTGCACCATCGGGCGCAGGTCGGGCGGAATGACCGGAATCACATCCAGCACCATCCACTCGGGACGGGCGTTGGTGGCGACGAAGTTGTCGATCACGCGCAGACGCTTGATCAGCTTGGCCCGCTTCTGACCTTTGCTGGCTGCGATCTCCTCGCGCAGCTGATCGCCGATTTCCTGCAGGTCCAGGTCTTCAAGCAGCTGCTTGAGCGCTTCAGCGCCGATACCCACGACCGGCTCGTTCTCGATCTCGGAATCCTCGGCATAAATCTGATCCTCGATCTCCAGCCACTCGTCTTCGGTGAGCAGCTGCTTGTAGGTGAGGTCCTTGTGATCGCCCGGATCGAGTACGACGTAGCAGTTGAAATAAACGATCTGCTCGACATCGCGGAGCGGCATGTCCAGCAGGATCGCCACGTAGCTGGGAATCCCTTTGAGATACCAAACATGGGAAACCGGAGCCGCCAGCTTGATGAAGCCCATGCGGTGCCGCCGCACGCGGCTTTCGGTCACCTCAACGCCACAGCGCTCACAGACGATGCCGCGGTGCCGAACCCGCTTGTATTTGCCGCAATGGCACTCCCAATCCTTGGAGGGACCAAAGATCTTCTCGCAGAACAGCCCGTCCATCTCGGGCTTGAGCGTGCGGTAGTTGATGGTCTCCGGCTTGGTGACCTCACCGACCACCTGACCATTGGGCAGGGTGCGCTGACCCCACTGCATGATCCGCTCGGGGGACGCGAGCGTGATCTTGACGTAGTCGAAGTGGTTTTCGGTGCGGAGGTTGCTGTTGGACATCGGCTTGTCTTGGGCGGCGATCGGGGCAGTAGAGGGGGGATCACTGCTGTGCCTGGGAAAGGCCCTGTGATCCGTCAGCGATCAATCCACGATCAATCGTCGTCGTAATCCGCGACGCCGAGGGATTCGTAGGTGGGCCGGCTCGGGGTGCTGCGGCGGGGGTTGACGTCCTGCATTAGATCAACCTCTTCACCACTGTCGGTATAGACGGCGATGTCGAGTCCAAGGGACTGAAGCTCGCGCATCAGCACTTTGAACGATTCGGGCGTACCCGGGCGAGGAATCGGCTTGCCCTTGACGATGGCATTGAGCGCCTCGTTGCGGCCCTGCATGTCGTCCGATTTGACCGTGAGCAGTTCCTGCAAGGTGTAGGCAGCGCCATAGGCCTCAAGCGCCCAGACCTCCATCTCACCAAGACGCTGGCCGCCCTGCTGGGCCTTGCCGCCCAGGGGCTGCTGCGTCACCAGCGAATAGGGGCCGGTGGAGCGGGCGTGGATCTTGTCATCCACCAGGTGCACCAGCTTGAGGATGTGGGCATAGCCCACCGTTACCGGTTGGTCAAAGGCTTCGCCGGTGCGGCCATCGATCAATTGGATCTTGCCCGGATTCTCAGGGTCATAGACCCATTCCTTGCCGGGCTGCTTGGCGGCTTCTTCAAGGAAGGCCTGGACCGTCTGCTTGGACTTCTCGGCTCCGTGCATTTCGTCGAACGGCACCACCTTGACCCGACAGCCCAACTGGGCTGAGGCCCAGCCCATCAAACACTCGAACACCTGACCGACGTTCATCCGGCTGGGCACGCCCAGTGGGTTGAGCACGATGTCGATTGGGGTGCCATCGGGCAGGTAGGGCATGTCTTCGCGCGGAAGAATGCGGCTGATGATGCCCTTGTTGCCGTGGCGACCGGCCATCTTGTCGCCCACCTGAATCTTGCGGCGCTGAGCCACATAGACCCGCACCACCATGTTGGCGCCAGGGGGCAACTCGTCGCCCTGCTCGCGGGTGTAGATGCGCACATCAACGACGCGGCCGCGCTCGGTACTGGGCACCCGCAGTGAGTTGTCGCGAACATCGCGGGCCTTCTCACCGAAAATGGCGCGCAACAGTTTCTCTTCGGGGGGCTGGTCGGATTCGCCCTTGGGGGTCACCTTGCCGACCAGGATGTCACCGCTCTCGACATAGGCGCCGATGCGAATGATGCCCATCTCGTCGAGATTACCGAGGCTTTCTTCGGCGACGTTAGGAATCTCACGCGTGATCTCTTCGGGGCCAAGCTTGGTCTGGCGAGCCTCGATCTCGTACTTCTCGATGTGAACCGAGGTGTAGAGGTCGTCGGTGACCAGACGCTCACTCACCAGAATGGCGTCCTCATAGTTGTAGCCCTCCCACGGCATGTAAGCCAGCAGGATGTTCTGACCGAGGGCAATCTCGCCCCCTTCACAGGCCGAACCATTGGCCAGGACCTGGCCAGCGATCACCTGATCGCCTTCCTTGACGATCGGACGCTGGTTCAGGCAGGTGTCCTGGTTGGAACGCTGATACTTCTGCAGGAAGTGGTTGTGGTCGTTGCCCTGTTCATCGCGGATGACGATGACGGTGGCGTCGACAAAGGTGACGGTTCCATTGACGCGGGTGATTGGCACCATGCCCGAGTCGCGGGCCACCTGGGTCTCCAGACCGGTGCCCACCAAGGGCCGCTCGGGCCGCAGCAGGGGCACGGCCTGACGCTGCATGTTGGAACCCATCAGGGCGCGGTTGGCGTCGTCGTGCTCCAGGAACGGAATCAGCGAGGTCGCCACCGAGATCACCTGGACGGGTGACAGCTGGACGTAGTCAACCTGCTCGGGCGGAACCTTTTCAAAATCCTGGCGGTAGCGCACGGGCACCAGTTCGGCGGTGATGCGACCGCTGGAATCGGTAGCCACGTCTCCGGGGGCGACGCGGGACTCGTCCTCAAGGTCAGCCGAGAGGTAGATCGGATCGCCCTGCTTGAGCACGATGCCGTTCTCGACCTTCCAGAACGGGGTCTCGATGAAGCCGTACTCATTGACGCGGGCGTGGGTGGCCAGCGAACCGATCAGGCCGGCGTTCGGACCTTCCGGGGTCTCGATCGGGCAGATGCGGCCGTAGTGCGACGGGTGAATGTCTCGCACCGCAAAGCCGGCGCGCTCCCGGGTCAGACCACCGGGGCCCAGGGCGCTGATGCGGCGCTTGTGGGTGAGCTCGGCCAGGGGATTGGTCTGGTCCATGAACTGGCTCAGCTGGCTGGAGCCGAAGAACTCCTTGATCGCCGCCACCAAGGGCTTGGGGTTAACCAGCTGAGCTGGGGTGAGGCTCTCGGTCTCGCCTACGGTCATGCGCTCCTTAATGATGCGCTCGAGCCGGTTCAGACCGACCCGCACCTGGTTCTGCAGCAGCTCGCCCACGGAACGGACCCGGCGGTTACCCAGGTGGTCGATGTCGTCGAGGCTGGCACCACCGACATCCAGCTCCAGATTGATCAGGTAATCGATGGTGCTGAGCACATCCTCAGGGGTGAGGGTGCGCACGGCGTCGGGAATGGTCAGACGCAGCTTCTTGTTGATCTTGTAACGACCGACCCGACCGAGGTCGTAGCGCTTGGGATCAAAGAAACGGCTGTGCAGCAGGCTCTGGCCGCCGCTGACCGAAGGGGGTTCACCCGGACGCAGCTTTTTGTAGAGCTCGAGCAGGGCTTGATCCTCTGAGGAGATGCCCTCATCGTTGGCTGCTTCGATCGACTTCTGGTAATACTCGGGGTGGCGCAGCTTGTCGAGAACGTCGTTGTCGGACAGGCCGATCGCCCGCATCAACACATGGGCATTGATCTTGCGGGTCTTATCGACCCGCACGTGCAGCAGATCGTTCTTGTCAGTCTCGAATTTGAGCCAGGCTCCGCGGTTGGGAATCAGGCTGGCATTGAAGGTCTTGCGTCCGTTCTTGTCCTGCTCGTCCTTGAAGTAGACGCCGGGGGAACGCACGATCTGGTTGACGATCACCCGCTCGGCACCGTTGATGATGAACGTGCCCCGCTCGGTCATCAATGGCAGCTCGCCGATGAAGACCTCCTGCTCCTTGATTTCGCCGGTCTCCTTATTGACCAGGCGGCACGTCACGTACATCTGCGAGGCGAAGGTCGCGTCACGACGCTTGGCCTCTTCGACATCGTGGCGGGGCCGCTTGAGGCGGTACTCACTGCCGATGAAATGCAGCTCGAGCTTGCCGGTGTAATCGGTGATCGGGGAGAAGCTCTCCAGCTCCTCGATCAGGCCTTTCTCCAGGAACCATTTGAAACTCGCCCGCTGCACCTCCACCAGGTCGGGCAGGTAGGTGACGGTCTTGGCGACCTGGATCGCGCTGCTCATGCGGTGAACCTGCAGGAACGGGTTGGACGGGTTTTCAGAACTGGCCGGTCGGGGGACCTGCAACCTGGCGCATCGAAGAGCTCAGCCGACAGGAACAGCCGCCCCACCACTGAGGTGAGCGGCGGCCTGCAAGGCCTGTCTCTATCCGACTCGCTTCAAGGCTGCAGGCGTCGACAACAAGGAGCGCTTCCGCTTCCAGGCCAATGGATCATCATACATTGTGAAGGGTCAGTCCGAACAAGGCAGCGGCGTTACGGCTGCTGGTAATGGCAACCTGATCGAGCGGCTCGCCGCGCAGTTCGGCGACACGCTCAGCCACCGCTGCCACATAGGCGGGCTCGTTGCGTTTGCCGCGACGGGGCACCGGCGCCAGGAACGGGCAGTCGGTCTCCACCAGGTAGCGATCGGCGGGCACCGCCTGGGCACAGGCATGGGTCGCTTCGGCCTTGGGGAAGGTCACGACCCCGCTAAAGCTGATGTAGAGGCCCAGCTCCAGAAAGGCCTCCATCTCCTGGATGTTGCCGCCCCAGCAGTGCATCACGCCCCGCGGACAGGCGCCACTGGCTGCCCGCTGGCGCAACAGTTGCAGCATCGGCTCGGCCGCATCGCGGCAATGGACGATGACCGGAAGGTCGAGATCACAGGCCAGATCCAGTTGGGGTTCCAGCACCGCCAGTTGGGCCTCGAGGTTCTGCTCACGAAACAGATCCAGCCCCAGTTCGCCGATCGCGACCACACGGCTGTCAGCCCTGGCGGCCTCCCGCAACACCTGCTGGGTACTGGCAGTCCAGTGCTCGGTGTCGAGGGGATGGACACCCACCGAATAGCGCAACTCCGGGAAGCGATCAGCCAGATCCCGAATTGCCGGAATCTCACTGGGCTCAACACAGGCATGGATCAAGGCCTGAACACCAGCCTCTCGCCACCGCTGGGACACCGCATCGAGGTCCGCATCGAAGTTGCGGAAGACGATGTGGCAATGGGAGTCGACCAGAGGGACAGACACGGGAGCTGACCAGGACAGGACGGACCGGGAAGATGCAGCCGAATTGGTCAAGCCGGACATCAAGCCAGAAAGGTCAAGCCAGGGCAGAGCCCGTGGAAGACCGATCAGGCAGTAGTCGCAGGCTCGATGGCCTTTTTGACCGCGACAGACAGACGAGACTTCTGGTTGGCACCGGTGTTGCGGTGCAGCACACCCACCTTGACGGCCTTGTCAATCTTGCTGAACGCAGCACTCATGGTCTTCTGAACGGCTTCCTTGGCCTCAGAGCCGGGCTGTTGGCTGTAGGCCGTGCAGGCGGTCAGGCAACGCTTCATCAGGGTGCGCAGGGCGGACTTGTAGGTCCGGTTGCGAAGGCGGTTGCGCTCGGCGATTTCGATGCGCTTTTTCGACGACTTGTTATTGGCCACAGGCGATCAGACGCAAGGCAGGGCAAACGAGGATCCTACTCCCCAGGAGGCGGCCCCTATCCGCGCCTTAGCTTGAGCGGGCCTGCTGCTCTCCTGCCTGCGCAATGGCCGTCTCCCCCGCAGCCCCGACGATCGACTGCCTGCGGGATGAGACGCAGGCTGGCCAGCGGTTGGTGGCCATCGCCGAGCGCACCGGTGGCCAGCAGATGGCAGAAGCCGCCCAGCGGGTCGACACCATCCTTGAGCAGGTGGCCGCGCAGGGCGATCAGGCCCTGCTGGAGTTGAGCGAACGGTTTGACGGCGTGCGGCCCGACCCGCTGCGCATACCTGCCGAGCGTCTGGCCGAAGCCTGGAATGGGCTGGAGCCCCGGCTGAAACAGTCCCTGGAGCTGGCCCACGGGCGGATTCTTGACTTTCATCAACGACAGCTGCCGGTTGACCTGAAGGTCAACGGCCCCCACGGCGAGCAGCTCGGCCGCCGTTGGCGCCCCGTGGCCAAAGCCGGGCTGTACGTACCGGGCGGCCGCGCCAGCTACCCCAGCACCGTGTTGATGAACGCCGTGCCGGCAAAGGTGGCGGGGGTGGAACGGCTGGTGATGGTGACCCCCCCCGGCCCCGGCGGCGAACCCAACCCGACCGTGCTGGCCGCAGCCCATCTGGCCGGCATCGACGAGATCTATCGCGTTGGTGGCGCCCAGGCGATCGCCGCCCTGGCCTGGGGCACCGAATCGATTCCGCGCGTCGATGTGATCAGCGGACCGGGGAACCTCTACGTCACCCTGGCCAAGAAAGCTGTCTACGGGCGGGTAGCGATCGATTCGCTGGCCGGCCCCAGCGAGGTGCTGGTGATCGCCGACCACACCGCTTCGGCCGACCTGGTGGCGGCCGATCTGCTGGCCCAGGCCGAGCACGATCCCCTGGCGGCAGCAATTCTGCTGACCACCAGCGAGGAGCTGGCGGCAGCGATGCCGGCGGCACTGGAACGACAACTGCAGGGTCATCCCCGCGCCGAGATCACGCGAGCGGCGATCCGCGACTGGGGGCTGATCGTGGTCTGCCGGGACCTGGAACAGGCAGCCAGCCTGAGCGACCGGTTCGCACCGGAACACCTGGAGCTGCTGGTGGAAGATCCCGTGAACCTGGCAGAACGCATTCGGCACGCCGGCGCCATCTTCATGGGTCCCCACACGCCGGAAGCGGTTGGCGATTACCTGGCCGGTCCCAACCACACCCTGCCCACCAGCGGCACAGCCCGCTTTGCCGGAGCGCTGAGCGTGGAGACCTTCATGCGCCACACCAGCTTGATTCAGTTCAACCGGGCTGCCCTGGAGGCCACGGGGCCGGCGGTGGTGACCCTGGCCGAGAGCGAAGGGCTGCACAGCCACGCCGAGTCGGTGCGCCGGCGGCTGGGCTGAGAGGGTGGCGCTGGAGGATCAGCGCTTCACCAGATCGCGCACAGCGGCGATGCCATCGGTGATTTCGCCCACCAGGACCTGATCGGTCAGGTTCACGAACAGGCCGTTTTCCAGCACGCCTGGCAGGTTGTTGATCTCCTTCTCGAGACCGACCGGATCGCCGATGCCGCCGTCAAAGCGCACGTCGAGCACCAGGTTGCCCTGGTCGGTCACCACAGGCCCCGCCTTCTTGACCGCCATGCGCAGCTGGGCCTCACCGCCCAGGTTGGCCAGCTGCCCCTGCACCTGGCGCCAGGCGCCAGGAAGCACCTCGACCGGCAGCAGAAAGCCCAGATTGAGCCGTTCCACCAACTTGGTGGAATCAACAACCACCACAAAACGGTCGGCGCGACGGGCCACCAGCTTTTCCTGCACATGGCAGGCTCCGCCACCTTTGATCAACTGGAACGAGGGGTCAACCTCGTCGGCCCCGTCGATCGCCAGGTCGATGCGATCGATGGCATTGAGGCTCTTGAGCGGGATCCCCAGCTCGGCGGCCAGCACCTCGCCCTGAAACGAGGTGGTGACACCGGTGATGTCCTGCAGCTCTCCACGCTTGAGACGCTCGCCCAGCGCTTCGATCATCAGGGCAGCGGTCGAACCTGAACCCAGGCCAACCACCATGCCGCTCTGGATCTGGTCGGTGGCCGCCAGGGCGACGGCCTGTTTCATCTGGGTCTGCAGATCGGACATCGCACCGGTGCGCGGGCCGCGACCGTAGCAAGGTCTGCCGCGGCGGTCGAACCGCTCAGCCCGGCAACGGCAGAGCTTCTGGACTGATCTTGAGATTGAGTTCGCGGGGGCCACGGATGACCGTCACGGGCAGGGGCTGGCCGAGGGTCGCCCGCTCGACCTGCTGCAGCAGATCGCGGGGTTCGCGCACCGGCTGCTCGGCCACCGCCACCACCAGGTCGCCGCGGCGGATGCCGGCGGTTTCGGCAGGGCTGCCCTCGATCACCCGTTGCACCAGGGCGCCGTCGCGCTCGGGGAGCTGCAACAGGGCTTCGGGATCCCGGTTGTTGTCACGGGCCCGCCGGGCGGTCAGCGGAACCAGCTGCAGGCCCAGATAGGGATGCACCACAGCCCCGCCGCGGCTGAGCTGGTCGGCGACGCTGTGGGCAAGGTTGATCGGGATCGCAAAGCCGAGCCCGGCCCCAGGCCCCGAGCGCACCAGGGTGTTGATGCCCACCACCTCGCCGGCGGCATTGATCAGCGGCCCGCCTGAGTTGCCGGGGTTGATCGCGGCATCGGTCTGGATCAGATCCAGCCGTTTGTCAGCAAAGCCAAGGGTGTTGATGTCGCGGTGCAGGCTGCTGATGATGCCCAGGGTGACGGTGCGCTCGAGGCCATAGGGACTGCCCAGAGCAATCGCCCAGTCCCCGACCTCGAGTGCCTCCGAATCGCCAAGGCGAGCTGCCTGCAGAGTCCTGCTGCCAGCGATCTGCACCACCGCCAGATCGGTGACAGGGTCAGCCCCGACCACCGCCCCGTCCCGTTGCTGGCCATCAGCGAGGGTCACCTCGACCCGGTCCACCTGATCCACCACATGGGCATTGGTCAGCACCAGGCCTTTGCCGGCATCAAAGATCACCCCGGATCCCTGCCCCCGCTCCCGCAGGCTGCCGGCAGGATCGCCAAACAGATCACGCAGCATCGGATCGAGCAGGGCGGGATCAAAGGGTTGACGGGCCACCGAACGCTCGGTATCGATGCGCACAACAGCAGGGGCCGCCGCCCGTGCCGCATCGGCCACGAAACTGTGAACCGGCACCGCCGCTGTGGGCTCACCATCGGCACGGACCGGTGACGTGAACAAAGCCAGCCATAGCCCTGCCCCGACCAGGCAGGACAACAGGCACGACCAACAGCGGCGGCTCACCACAGCCTCAACACCCGGTGTGCGGGAGGGCGCTACTGCCGCCGACGCTAGTGGTCTCGAAGGCCGACCAGCGCAGCAACCGTTGCTGCAGGACACCGCTGGGGCTGCAGTCGAGCAGCCGCCCCCCCGGATCCTGTGGGCGGCCCAGCGGACAGGGCTGAACCGGCCCAAAGGCGCGCAGGCTCGAGGGACAACCGAGCAGGGTCACCTGGGGCCGTCCCGGCACCAGTCCCTGCCAGTGCTGGTGAATGTGGCCGAACAGCACGGCCCTGAGCTGCGGTTCGTCCTGCAGCACGCGCCACAGCTCGGGCGCATCCACCAGGGCCATGGCATCGAAGCCGGGATCGCCGATCGGCACCGGCGGGTGATGCAGCGCCACCAGCAAAGGCACCCGTCTGCGGTGGGCCAGCACCCCGGTCAGCCAGGCCAGCTGCTTGGCGCCGAGCCAACCCGCATCGGAACCGGAGCGATGGCTGTCGAGCAGCACCAGGTCAACGCCCTGCAACGGCAGCAGTGCCGGCGCCACAGCGCAGTGGCGAGCCAACACCGCACGCAGCAACTGGGGGTGGTCGTGATTTCCCGGCACCAGTGCCGCCGGCACCCCCAGCTCACTTAGTAGGTCGCGCAGCAGGACATAGCCGCACCAGCTTTCGTCGTGGCACAGATCGCCGCTGATCAGCAGCAGATCGACGGGCTCGCCCTGGGCCCGGGCCTGGGCCAGGGCCTCCAGGGCGCCGTGACGCAATTGCTGCCAGGGCAGCCGCCCCCGGCAGCAGCCCCCGGGGTCGGCCAGCAGGTGGGGATCGCTGAGCTGAAGCAGGCGCATGGACCTAAGTTGCATGACCGCATTCACCCTGGCTATGGCTTCGATTCCCCCCGGCAGCCGTCAACGCTGCAGCCTGTGCCAGGTGGAGATACAGGGCATGGCCGGCGGCCAGGATTTGGTCTATTTCAGCCATGGCGGTCCGGGCAGCCGGGCCAAGCTCTGGGCACGCGTCTGCCAGTACCTGCGCAGTGACGATCAGTTGAAGCAGTGTCTCAATCAGGACCCCAGCCGACGGGGCACGGTGCAGGCCTCGGATTACTTTGCCGAGGCTCCGGTCATCGATCTGCCGCCTGCCGCTGGCGGCGGGACTGGACAACAGGCATGAGCACCACTTCACCACTGCCAGAGCTCGAACGGCTTGCCGCTGCAGCGGCTCTGGATGCCGGTTTTCGTGTGGTGGAGCTTCACCTACTGAGCCACCGTCTGCCGATGACCCTGCAGGTGATGGTGCAACGGGCCGACGGCAGCGATGTCTCGCTCGACGACTGCGCCGGGCTCAGCGCGCCCCTTGGCGAGGTGATCGAAGCCTCTGGACTGCTAACGGCCGCCTATGTTCTGGAGATCAGCAGCCCCGGGATCGGCGAGGTGCTGCGCAGCGACCGTGACTTCCGCAGCTTCCGCGGTTTTCCGGTCGCCGTGCTGCACCGCGATGCCAAGGGCGTTGAGCAGCGAAGCGAAGGTCTTCTGCTAGAGCGTGATGAGGATGCCGTGCACCTCAACAAGCGCGGCAGGCCGAAACGCATCAACCGTTGCGACGTGATCAGCGTCAACCTGATCACCCCCAGCTCCGACAACTGAATCACCTCAAAACTGAATCACCCCCGCCATGGCACTCGTCCTACTGCCCGGTCTCAACAACCTGATCGAGGACATCAGCGAAGAGAAGAAGCTGCCCCCCCAGGTCGTCGAAGCGGCCCTGCGCGAAGCCCTGCTGAAGGGCTACGAGCGCTACCGCCGCACCCTCTATCTGGGGATCAGTGAAGACCCGTTCGACGAGGACTACTTCTCGAATTTCGATGTGGGCCTCGATCTCGACGAAGAGGGCTACCGGGTTCTGGCCAGCAAGATCATCGTTGAAGAGGTGGAGAGCGACGACCACCAGATCGCGATCGACGAGGTGCGTCAGGTGGCTGAAGACGCCCAGATCGGTGACACCGTTGTGCTGGATGTCACCCCCGAAAAAGATGATTTCGGCCGCATGGCGGCAGCCACCACCAAGCAGGTGCTGGCCCAGAAGCTCAGGGATCAGCAGCGGCGCATGATCCAGGAGGAGTTTGCCGACCTGGAGGACCCGGTTCTCACCGCCCGCGTGATCCGATTTGAGCGCCAGAGCGTGATCATGGCCGTCAGCAGCGGCCTGGGCCGACCCGAAGTTGAGGCCGAGCTGCCGCGACGGGACCAGCTGCCCAACGACAACTACCGCGCCAACGCCACCTTCAAGGTGTTCCTCAAAGAGGTCAGTGAGGTGCCCCGTCGTGGCCCCCAGCTGTTTGTTAGCCGGGCCAACGCAGGACTTGTGGTCTACCTGTTCGAGAACGAGGTTCCCGAGATTCAGGAGGGCTCGGTGCGCATCGTGGCCGTGGCCCGCGAAGCCAATCCCCCCAGTCGTTCGGTGGGTCCCCGCACCAAAGTCGCCGTTGACAGCGTTGAACGCGAGGTGGATCCGGTCGGTGCCTGCATTGGCGCCCGCGGCTCCCGCATTCAGCAGGTGGTCAACGAGCTGCGCGGCGAAAAGATCGACGTGATTCGCTGGTCCCAGGACCCCGGCCAGTACATCGCCAACTCCCTGAGCCCGGCTCGGGTCGAGATGGTTCGCCTGGTGGATCCCGAAGGCCAGCACGCCCACGTGCTGGTGCCACCCGATCAGCTCAGCCTGGCGATCGGCCGCGAAGGCCAGAACGTGCGGCTGGCCGCCCGTCTCACCGGCTGGAAGATCGACATCAAGAACGCCAGCGAATACGACCAGGCCTCTGAGGATGCTGTGGTCTCCGGCCTGATCGAGCAACGACGGGAAGAAGAAGCCCTGCAGGCCGAAGCCGAAGCCCGCCTGGCGGCCGAGCAGGCCGCCCGCGCCGAAGAAGATGCCCGCCTGCGGGAGCTCTATCCGCTGCCAGAGGACGAAGACGAGTACGGCGACGAGCAGGACCAAGATCAAGAACCCTTCCAGGAACAGGAAGCTGAACTGGATCAGGACGCCGAGCCTGCGGCGAGCGACGAGACCACAGGCGACGACGAGGGCGGAGAGCGGTGACGCCTCGCTTGGTGCTGCGGCGCTGCGTCTCCTGCCGGCAGCTGATCGATCGCGATCAGCTCTGGCGGGTTGTGCGCCTCGCCGGTGGCGGTGGCATCCAACTGGATCGGGGCCAGGGCAGATCGGCCTATGTGTGTGCAGACGCCAACTGCCTTGAAGACGCCCGTCGCCGCAAGCGCCTGCAACGGGCCCTGCGGGCCCAGGTTGCGGATTCCATCCTCGAAAGCCTCGAAAGCCGGTTGAACGGCACCGCCTCAGCCAGCTCTGAGGCAAGATGAACATTGGCCGCAGAGCACGTGCGGCCCGGTAAGCCCAAGGGTCCCATCGCGAGGCCCCAGGCCCCGCCCTTCGGAGACCTGAATGACCAGCAGCGGCAAAGTGAGAATTTATGAGCTGTCCCGGGACTTGGGCCTGGACAACAAGGACGTGCTCGACGCTGCCGAAAAACTCGGGGTTGCTGCCAAGAGCCACAGCAGCTCGATCAGCGACGACGAGGCGCTGCGCATCCGCAACCTGATCAATCCCAATGCCAGTGGTGCTGGTTCCAAGCCCGCACCCCCGGCAGCCCCCGCTCCGGCCAAGGCGATCCTGTCGGTGAAGAAGGCCGCGCCAGCCGCGCCTGCTGCCCCCGCCGCTCCGCCAGTCACCGCACCGAAGGCCGCCGCTTCGGCCCCGGCCAGACCTGCCGCTGCAGCAGCCCCTGTGGCCAAACCGAGCGCGGCCCCAGCTCGGCCGGCTGCACCGACCTCACCCCCGCCCAGGCCCGTCGCAGCAGCGGCTCAGCCACCCCAGGCGATCAGCAAGCCGGCACCCGCCCGTCCGGCGGCAAGCAAACCCCAGATCATCAGCAAACCAGCTGCACCCAGCCGGCCCGTGGCGCCCCAGCCAGCCGCCAAGCAGTCCCCGGCCCGCCCTGGTGCACCTGCTGCCGGCAGTGCACCGAACCGACCGCAGATCCCCGGACGGCCCCAACAGCCGAGCCGACCAGCCCAGCCGAGCAAGCCGGTCGTGATGGCCAGCAAACCCGCACGGCCCAGCGCCCCCGGCGCTCCGCAACCGCGCAAACCCGAACAACCGGGTCGGCCGGCTCCCGGCAGGCCCCAGCTGGTCGGCAAACCGATCAGCGCACCGACTGCCCCCCCGACGCGACCGACGGCACCGGCCCCGACCCGCCCCGGTCAGCAGGGTGTGGGCCGCGGTACCCCTGGCGTAACCCGCCAGAGTCCCGGACCGGGACGCCCCGGTCAGCCACCGCTGGAACTGGTGGGCAAACCGATCCGGCGGGATGGACCCGCCGGCAGCGGCAGCCGCCCGCCGGGACCAACCCGCCCGGGGATGCCTGCAGGCATGCGCCGACCAATGGCACCCGGCGAGCTGATGCAACTGCAGAAGCCTTCGCCCGGCAGGCCGACAGCACCGCCGCCGCGGCGACCGGGCGACACTGCTGCACCGCCGACTCGACCGGAGGGCAGCACCACCCCCGACCTGGTGCGTCCCAATGCGGCCCCAGCCGCTGCACCCCGTCGACCGGGCTTCAGGGCACCGCAACCCGCCGGAGCGGCAGGACGTCCACGCCGCCCCGACTGGGACGACAGCGCCAAGCTTGAAGCGCTGCGCAGCCGTTCGCCCCAAAAGCAGCGCACCAAGGTGCACATCATCGGCGAAAACGATGATGCGCTGACCGCCGAGACCGGCGGTTATGCCGGCGAACAGGAAGCGGTGGTGCTGCAGGCCAGCCTGGCCCGCCCCGCCAAGCCCCGCAGCGCTGGAGGGGCGGCGACCAAGCCAACGGTGGCCGTGCGCAAGCGCAAGAAGGAAACCACCCGACAGCGCCAGCGGCGCCGTGCCATGGAACTGCGGGCCTCCCGCGAAGCCAAGGCGGTGCGCCCCGAGATGTTGGTGGTGCCCGACGGCAACCTGACCGTTCAGGAACTGGCCGAAAAGCTGGGTGTCGAAAGCTCCGAGATCATCAAGAGCCTGTTCTTCAAGGGGATCATCGCCACGGTCACCCAAAGCCTTGACCTCTCAACGATCGAAACGGTCTCCGAGGAATTCGGTGTACCCGTGCTCGAGGACGATGTTCAGGAAGCGGCCAAGAAGACGGTCGAAATGATCGAGGCCAGCGACCTGGCCCACCTGATCCGGCGTCCGCCCGTGGTCACCGTGATGGGCCACGTCGACCACGGCAAGACGAGCCTGCTCGATGCCATTCGCAAAACCCGGGTGGCAGCCGGCGAAGCCGGAGGCATCACCCAGCACATCGGTGCTTACCAGGTGGAGGTGCCCCACGCCGGCGAGACCCGCAAGATCACCTTCCTGGACACCCCGGGCCACGAAGCCTTCACGGCCATGCGGGCCCGCGGTACCAAGGTCACTGACGTGGCCGTGCTGGTCGTGGCGGCCGACGACGGCGTGCGTCCCCAGACCCTGGAGGCGATCAGCCACGCCCGCGCCGCCGAGGTGCCGATCGTGGTGGCGATCAACAAGATCGACAAAGAAGGGGCTTCACCCGACCGGGTCAAACAGGAGCTGTCCGGATTGGAGCTGGTTGCCGAAGACTGGGGCGGCAACACCGTGATGGTGCCGGTCAGCGCCATCAAGGGCGAGAACGTCGACACCCTGCTGGAAATGATTCTGCTGGTCTCCGAAGTGGAAGACCTTCAGGCCAATCCCGACCGCATGGCCAAGGGCACGGTGATCGAGGCCCACCTCGACAAGGCCAAGGGTCCTGTCGCCACCCTGCTGGTGCAGAACGGCACCCTGCGGGCCGGCGATGTGGTGGCCGCCGGCCCAGTGCTGGGCAAAGTGCGGGCCATGGTCGACGACACCGGCAAGCGGGTCAAGGAGGCCGGGCCCTCTTACGCCGTCGAAGCTCTTGGCTTCAGCGAAGTCCCGACCGCCGGCGACGAATTCGAGGTCTACCCCGACGAGAAGACAGCCCGTTCCGTGGTCGGCGACCGCGCCAGCGAAGCCAGAGCCACGCGCCTGGCCCAGCAGATGGCCTCTCGCCGGGTGTCCCTGGCCTCGATGTCGGGCCAGGCCAGCGAAGGTGAACTCAAGGAGCTCAACCTGATCCTCAAGGCCGATGTGCAGGGCTCGGTCGAGGCGATCCTCGGATCGCTCGAACAGCTGCCCCAAGGCGAAGTGCAGGTTCGGGTGCTGCTGTCAGCCCCGGGCGAAATCACCGAAACCGATGTGGACCTCGCGGCCGCCTCTGGTGCCGTCATCGTTGGTTTCAACACCTCGATGGCTCCCGGGGCCAAGCGGGCCGCCGATGCCACCGGTGTGGATGTGCGGGACTACGACGTCATCTACAAACTGCTCGAGGACATTCAGATGGCCATGGAAGGCCTGTTGGAACCCGAGCTGGTCGAGGAGTCCCTGGGCGAAGCCGAGGTGCGTGCCGTGTTCACCATCGGCCGCAACGCCGTGGCCGGCTGCTACGTCACCAACGGCAAATTGCAGCGCAACTGCAAGGTGCGCGTCTGGCGCGGCAAGGAGAAGCTCCACGAAGGGGACCTCGACTCTTTGCGGCGCAACAAGGACGACGTCAAGGAAGTGGCCACCGGCTTCGAGTGCGGCATCGGCTGCGATCGCTTCAATGCCTGGCAGGAAGGCGATCGGGTCGAAGGCTTCAAGCTGGTGACCCAGCGCCGCACCCTCAGCACCTGATCGTCCCGTGAACCCCCGCAGCGAACCCCTGCTCTGGGTCCAGCTGATCAGCCTGGGGGCCCTGCCGCTGGAGCTGCTGTTGTTGCTGCTGCTGCTGGCAGGTGGGGACCCCGGTCCCCTGCCCCAGCTGGAGCGGCTGCTGACCTGGGGACTTGGGGCTGCCGGCCCGGCCGTGTGGCTGTGGCGTCGACCTGCTGACCTGCGCTCACTGCTGCTGGTTAAGGCCGCGCCATCACAAGCGACGGCCCAGCAGCTGCGACTGGCAGCGCTGCAGACTCACCTGCTGCCGCGCCTGCTGTTTGTGCTTGGGGTGGCAGGCCTGCTGCCCCTGCTGGGCTGGCTGGATGGACGCGCTGCCCTGGCCAGCAGCTTCAGTCCGGTTCAGGACGGCGCCCGCTTGAGCAGCCTGCTGCTGGCAGCGATGCTGCTCGCCGTGATCGTCTGGCAATGGCAACAGCTGGTGCAGTCCGTGTGGCTGCTGAGCCGCAGCGCCACCCAATTGGAGGCAGCACCACCACTGGAAGCAGAACGGCTGAGCAGCGAGCGCAGCAACCCAGGCCTGCCGCTGCTGCTGCTGGCCCCCCTGAGCCTGGAGCAACAAGCCAGGACCGCTGCGCCTGCAGGCGTGTCCGCAGTTGAAGCCTCTCCGGAGCCTGAGCCGGAGATGGAACCTCAACCTGCGCCTGAGGATTCAGGGCTCCCGGTTGCGGTCGAACCAGAGCAACCCCCCGAAGAGGCCGAACGCCCCGAGCTGGATCAACAGATCGACTGAGGGCACCTCACCACCGGCGGCCGACCGCATGGCCATCGTGGCCAAACCGATCGTCGCCGAAGCCGCAAGGGCCACCCAAAGACCCCGCCGCAGCCCACGCCAGGGGGTGCGCGCCTCTTGCAGCAGACGGGCCTTCAAAGCTGGATCGATGGACCTGGGATCTTTGGGCAACCGCCACCTTGAGCCGGGCTCAAAATGGTAGGGTCATGGCCCGCGCCGGTGTAGCTCAGCGGTAGAGCAACTGATTCGTAATCAGTAGGTCGCAGGTTCAAATCCAGTCACCGGCTTTGTTTTGAGCGCAGTCAAGCTGCTGAGGTTCCCAAAAAATTCCCAAACCAGTCCTGGGAGGGGTCCCTCGCCGCAGATCCGCAACACTGACCACCACACCAAGCCATCCTGACCAGACTGGGCGCCCCCAGCGCTGCGCTTGGAACTCCCCGACGACATCAGCCTTGATGATCTGGCGAAGGCACTGGCCGAGCGTTACCAACCCCTGTCGCTGAAGTACCTCGCGGGCGCTCTCGAGGGCATCGCAGAGCAGCAATTGTCAGGCCTGACGCCCGAGGAGCACTGGCTGGCTCAGCGCGGAATCATGCCCTCGAGAGGGTGGAAGCGGGATTGACACCCCCTGCCTGCAGCAGCCATACAGCAGATCTGCATCACCCGCTGCAGAAGCGCCGCAATCTGCGGTCTAAGGTTGGGGTGGGACGGCGCTGCGTCAACAGCCCGCCCCGTGACCAGTCCAACCGCAATTGAACTGATGTACTCATCATCTCAGCCCCAGCGGGCTGCTGGCTCTGCTGTGCCGGCTTCGGAACTCGCCCGCCGCAAACCGTCCCGGATCAGCGCCACCCTGCCGTGGCACCTCGTCCACAGACTCGAGGAACGGGCGGCCTACGAGGGGCGCAGCCTCAGCAACCTGATCGCCCACATCCTGGAGGGGGCGGGGTAGCCCCCATGGCTGACAGCAGCGGCGTCTTGGGCTATGACTTGGGCGCTGTCTGCCGTCTAGGCCGATGTCCGAAGAACAACTCACAGCCCTGCTTGCCAAGCTCAATGATGATGCGGGGCTTCAGGAGAAGCTCAAGGGTGCCGCAGACCTTGATGCTGCTGTGGCGATGGCTCAAGAGGCGGGTTTTGATGTGAGCAAGGCAGATTGGCTCAGGTATCAAGCCAAGCAGACCTTGGAGTTGAGCGATGAGGAGCTGGAGGGGGACCTGGTGGGTGGAACGGCTGGCACATGCTTTCATTCTCAGTGGCGGACCGACCACAGCCTCGGAGAGATCCCAATGTGCAGATAGTGCTTCTAGCTATCCCGCTACCCACACAAAGCCCCTGCCTCTGCAGGGGCTTTTTTATTTCATCAATCACTTCCTCACCCCAAAAAAGCCATCCAATACCTGGCGCCATCACCCGCCTCCGCCGACAATCCTGAGCCACTTTTCGTGCCAAGATAATTCTCAAATAATTCTACTCACAGCAAAACTATAAATCTCTATTGCCAATCTTTACTGATATATCTATTTAACCAACGCAGTTGTCTAATGGCTCGCTTTTTATTATACTCACAGATGCTATTGGGGTTTCACCAGCAGGCAGCAGATAAGGTCGGGGGCGACCACCTCGGCGGGGCGGGCGAAGAAGGATTGGGGAAGGGCTGGGAGGTCTTGGATGGGCTTGTTGGCTATAGAGGTGGCTGGGTCAGGAAGTGCTACGGGATACTGACGGGGTGGGGCATATGGGCTAATAAAGGAGAGTTGTTGCGATTTCTCGCAATGTCAGAAGAACAACTCACAGCCCTGCTTGCCAAGCTCAAAGACGATGCGGGGCTTCAGGAGAAGCTCAAGGGTGCTGGAGATCTGGATACAGCCGTTGCAATTGCTAAGGAGGCTGGCTTTGATGTGAGCAAGGCGGATTGGCTCAGGCATCAGGCGAAGCAGACGCTTGAGCTGAGCGATGATGAACTGGAGGGAGTTGCGGGTGGAAAGCCAGATTCCAACAATATGCGATGCCCCACCATCCAAAATTATACTGATCCCTGCTCGAGTTGCTGGGCTTAACGTGAAGCCACTCAACCCGAAAACCCTGCAACCACACGGGCTTTTTATTTCTTCAATGAGCCCAGGTAAGACCAAAAAGTCATCCGATACCTAGCGCCAAATAGTCCTCTTCTCTAAGCGCTTCATTTCTCATTACCACTGCGCAGGCACCCTTCGCCAGCCGGCCTTCTGCAGCCCCTTCCATTCGATCAGCGCCGCATCCCTGGGCACCCTG
This sequence comes from Cyanobium sp. C1_MAG_00004, assembly GCA_027486935.1. Taxonomy (GTDB): domain Bacteria; phylum Cyanobacteriota; class Cyanobacteriia; order PCC-6307; family Cyanobiaceae; genus RGUW01. The sequence goes on from JAIXOF010000237.1 coordinate 59,258, forward strand.
CGCCGACGCTTCAGCAGCGCAGGTTCACCGGGTATGGGCAGCCCGCTATCGATCCAGATCGTTGGGTTCCGCCCTGGGCTTCCTGGGTCACGGTGATAGCGCCGGACTTCGCGGGCGTCTGGTGCTTCGAGCCAGCCATCTTGCATGAACTGATTCTGGCTGGACAACTCTGCTCAACGGCTGGTCTTGTTGGCGTTCTTGCGGCTTGTGGTCAGGATGGTGGCAGAAGCCTCTTGAAAAATGGGCAAAAGCAAAATTTCACCTTTCTTCAGACCTGGAAAGATGTTGGATGCAGATTCAAACAGCAACCCCAGGGGTCGCATTCAGAAGGCGATAGATCGAATCATCCGAGACGGTCGAAAGCTTGATCAGTTAGAACCACAAAAGGGGCACTATAAAAATGCGGTTGATTTAGCCAAAAGCCTTTTTTATACTGAGACCTAGCTAGGCCAGTTCACAACCGAGCCATCACCCCATCAGGGGCGTCTTTCTCGATGAAGGCCTTCTGCATCGGCTCGCAGAAGTCTTTCTGACGCTGCTCTGGCACCCAGCCTTCAAGCCATTGGCCGACTGGACGGGAACGGCGTCGGGCGTGCCTGTTGCAGGGCAGCGACTCCAGAAAGTTGATGTATTCGCGGCTAAGCATTTCGGTTCTTCGCGGCTTGGCAAAACGTGATGGCAACGTCGAGCGGCATGGTGCCGTCGCTGCGCAGTCCTCCTAGCGACTTATCAGCGGCAACAAGGCTGGCCAGCTTGATTCGCTGTCCGGGTGAAAGCTTCATCATTTTGACGACGGTCACAAGGTCAATAAAACCTTGGCGTTCTTTATCTGCAGGATTCATGGCATGTAAAAGGAAAAAGGGCGGCGTGCCTCAGTACCGCCCCGAACCGTGGTGGGGTCAACCACTCCCCTTGCGTTAGGCGAACCCAACGCAAACGCTGGACGGGAAGGTTGTGACGAAATCCATGGCGTTCAACACATTCACTGTGGTCTCTCCGTTTAAAGCCCCGCTGTAGGGGTCAACAACGACCTGAGCGGCACCGAAGTACACGATGCGGCTGAAGCTGGGATCCATGGCAATGACCTTGTCCTCCGTCACGTTCGTGCTGATGAAGACAGGCCGGCCATGGATGCGGTATGCACCATCTGCGTAGGTCAGAACCAGTTGTCCCGTGCTGGTGGTGACCTCTTTCTGCATCAGGTCAGCAGCAGTGCTTGGGTGCATCAGGAATGCAACCTTGTTCAGGTCGACCTTGGCGTCACCCAACTTTTCAAGCATCTGAGCCAGTTCAGCGCTGGTGGGTGTTGTGGCCGCAAAGCTCTGATTCAGGCGCCCAGGCAAGTTCAGCAAGCCAAGCGGCTCCTTGTTGGTGCCGGTGCCGGTGATACAGCCCGATTCGATGAGGGAGCTGACAGCACGGCCAACTTCTTGCAACACCACGCCTTCCACATCGGCAGCCAACACCCTGAGACGGCGTGAATACCTGAGGCGTGCTGCCGCCATACGCGGGGTGGCGTCAAGACTCGTGGTGGTGGTGGTCAGTGCGGGATAGGGACCTTCAC